>NZ_CP048020.1:1655655-1986786 GCF_010365865.1 Treponema vincentii
AAGCACCGGCTCGCTCGCATGTTCGGCAAGAAAATTTTGAACAGCCGGAATATCCAGCTCCATATTTTCGTCAAGCGCGTAACAGGTACGGGAGGCCAGCAAAGAAAAGCCCAAGATACCGGCTCCCCGTGCCGAAAACATCTTCCTATCCCGCAGCGTTTTTTTCGTATCAAATACTAAATAGGGAATCCTGTTTTCACCGGCAAAATCGGCAATAATCCGGTACAGCACCTGTTGCTGATTCGCCGCCGTTTCCGCATCCAAATAAATCTGCGAAACACGCTGACCGGTTGTTCCCGATGAGGTGAGCGTTTTAAACACTGCTTCTTCGGGAACACTCTTGAGTGGAAGCTCCTTAAAAACCGACACCGGCAGCATCGGTGCCGTCTCCGCCGAAAAAGCAGCATTCTCCGGAATACCTAAGGCTTTTAACAGCCGTCCATACGGCTCACAATGGTTACGGTGAAAGGCCGTCCGCTCCGTCAGCAGCTCAGTGTACGCCGCCGCTTTTTCTTGATGCGTCAATGAATACGGTTTCAGCTGTATGAATTCATCTATGGTCATGATAATGATAATCCTTGCCGTGCCCGGGGTAAATATGAATACCGACCGGTAATGTTGCTAAGAAGGGTTCCGTGATTTCGTGATAGTCTTTTTCGCTGCCGCCGGGAAGCCGCAAAATCACCTCCCTGCCCGGCAACAAATAATCACCCGAAAAAAAGATATCGTCATCAAGAAAAATACCGACACTGCCTGCGGTATGCCCGGGCAACGGCACAAAGCGGAACGTATGCTCGCGCCAGTCCAACGTACAGGCCTCGCTATATGTTTTATCTGCAGGGCGGCACACAAACGGGGTATAAGACACACCCGACTTGCCGAAAAAGGTGAGATACACCTCCATCATCCGCGACATATTGAGCCGCGCATTCTGCATCCCGACATTACACTGCTCGCTCGCCATTACCTGCGCATCGGGAAAACGCTCCCTCATCGGCTCCAATCCCGCCGTATGATCGCAGTGCTCATGCGTTAAAAAGTATCCATTCAGGCCGTAAGCCTTTTTGTTCCAGCACCGAAAGCGGCCCCGCAGGATCGTTCGGATCAATCACCACGCAGGGGAGCGACCTCGTTCCCGTGTCTTTCTTTATGTTCGTATATAATATAGCAGTTGCTTTCGGCCAGAGGCTCCGTCCACACCGAAATCGCTATGGCAGACACTTAAATCTCTACACCGTATTTCGCCAGAATCGTTTTGCCTTTCTCGTAAGTTGAAAATTCCAAAACATCCAGCGTACTTAAATTAATTCCGAACGTTTCTTCGATAAGGCCTACCAAGTCCATGTGCCCAACCGAATCCCATTCTTTCAAACCGCGGTACTTTAATCCGGGTAAATCCTCTTTTTTAACCGGAAAATTCTGTAAAAAAATGCGGTCATATTTTTCAAGATTTGTCATTTTCA
Source organism: Treponema vincentii (assembly GCF_010365865.1). NCBI lineage: Bacteria > Pseudomonadati > Spirochaetota > Spirochaetia > Treponematales > Treponemataceae > Treponema > Treponema vincentii. Next base: position 1,657,119 of record NZ_CP048020.1, read on the forward strand.
TCTCCTCTATAAGTCCGTGTGTATTTTGCTTCGTATAAACTATTTCATAATTAAACGATTTATACGAGATATGTCGGTTATTTTATAAGCTATAAGATATCCGATAATTGTACATAAATTAGTTAAGATAAAAGCGATAACGATCATATTATAATAAGATAAACGCAGAGAAAAAATAATAAACGGTATGAAAAAAATATAGACAATACCTGTTTCGACAAAAACAGTATTAATAAATTTATTTCTTAATTGCATTTCTGCGCGTAAAAAAGATACGAGAGAATCCGTCAATAGTAAAAAAATAATAGTTTTTAAATAAAATTGAAATATCCGACTATTATCAGATAATCCATAAATATTCACTATATTCGTTAGGAAAATACGTATTATAACATAAATAAATAAAATAAAGATTGAATTTAATAGAATAGAATAAAGCTTTTCTTTAAGCGAGGTATTTCCTAAAATGACAGCAGTTCTATAGGTGCTGATAGGTATTACGGAAATAAGGTTATTAAATTCAAATATAATACTAAATTGAAGAATAACAGGCATAGTGTAAGCAGAATCGGAATGAGCTAATACCATTCCGTATACAATTGCCATCCCTACTTTTAATAGTACAATTCTTGAAAATTCCTTATAGATATTATTTTTTGATTTATTAACTAAAGCCATTTGAATACGCCAATTTCTATGGAGTAAATTTACCCGCAAGCTAATTATATAGCCGACACTTGTTACTATCGTTACTAATAACGTAGCAAAAAAACAGCCGATGTATCCAAAGATGTTTAAAAACCAGTAATCAAGAATATAATTGATAAAAATACTGATAAACGAAATAATTAAAACGATATATCCTTTTTTTTTAAAATGTAGTAATGATGTCGTACTTAATTGCAGCCAACGGAATGGAATAGTAACGGTAATTATAATCAATACGAAAAAAAACTCTTGAAACGGCATATTTAATTTTTTATTCATTTGGAGTGTAAAAAATAAAACCATTGAAACGATAGCAGAAATACATCCAATAATTATGCCGCAATAACAAGAAAACGGGATTAAACTATTTTGAATAGCGCCGGAACGGTAATGCGAAACAGTAACTAAGCACGTTGGAATTACTGATAGAGCAATAATAAAATCGAAAATAGAAATTTGTGAGAAAAAAGAAAGAAGAACGATTGTATTCGGGAAATTACGTAAAAAATACAAATCGGTTTGAGTCAAAATACGAGAAAAGCTGAGGGATATAAGCATAGGAAAAAATATTTTTCCCCATTCGAATACTTTTATCTCTTTAAGAAACAAGATATATCTTCTCCCTGATTGCATTCTCCAATACCATTTGTATATATTATTATTGGGCATCTTTCAAAAACTTGGTTAGATCTTTAGAAGATGCTCCATCAGCAAAGCCGATACCGAGGGTAAAAAGCGGATAGCCTTTACTCCCCAAAAAGCAGGCTGTCCTAGTAAACCTGTTCGAAAACTTCCGTTTCGGAACAGGTTACTTTGAAATGCGATATTCACGCATCGCGCTATCTGTGCGATGCGTGAACTCATCGGCCTGTTTGGCAGCGCAGTTATCGCATCATGCCTAGTATTTGCAGTTAAAGCGCTTTTCGAATTCAGCTTTTAATTCTTCGCGGAAATCGGGATGCGCAATTGCAATCAGATTATGCGCACGCTGCTTTAATGTCAAGCCTTTCAGCGCGGCAATGCCGTATTCGGTAACGACATAGTCCACATCATTGCGGCTTGTAGTAACGGCAGCGCCTTCATCCAACAGCGGAACGATCTTCGAAATCTTGCCCTTTACCGTTGCCGGCATTGCCATAATCGAAACACCGCCCTTGCTTGCGGATGCGCCGCGCACAAAGTCAACCTGTCCGCCGACGCCGGAGAACTGCTTAAGTCCGATGGTTTCGGAAGCGACTTGTCCCATCAAATCTACCTGTACGCAGGAGTTAATCGAAATCAGACAATCATTCTGTGCAACGATGAACGGGTTATTCACATAGTCAACCGGACGCATATCGACATCGGGATTATGATTGACAAAATCATACAGCCTTTTGGTACCCATCAAGAAGTTGACGATAAACTTTCCGGGATGCAGCGTCTTTTTCTTGTTGGTAATAACACCCGCTTCTGCAAGTTCGACTACGCCGTCCGAGAACATTTCGGAGTGGATACCCAAATCTTTTTTACCTTTAAGGAACAACAGAACGGCGTCGGGAATAGCGCCGATACCGAGCTGGAGAGTCGCTCCGTCGGGAATAAGCGAGGCGCAATGCTCTCCGATTGCTCTTTCTATATCACCGATCTTAGGCGGCGGCAATTCAATCAACGGTTCATTGTGTTCGACAATAAAGTCGAGGTCTTGTACTGAAACGAGACTGTTCGGGCCTGTCCACGGCATTTCCTTATTGACCTGCGCGATAACGGTTTTTGCCTGTTTTACCGCTTCCTGTGTGTAATCGACGGATACGCCGAGTGAGCACATACCGTTCTCATCGGGCGGGCTGACGGTTACCATTGCCACATCGACCGGTAAGGTTGTTCTGAACAGCCGGGGAATTTCAAAAAAGAAGCACGGCGTATAATCCGCACGTCCTGCAGCAACTGCCTCGCGTGTGCTTCCGCCGACAAACAGCGCATTGTGCCGAAAGTTTTCGGCATATTCAGGCTGGCAATACTTACCGCCGCCCATTGCAACCATGTGGACGATTTCGACATTTTTATATGCCGCGGCATTATCCACCATCGCATTCACCAAGTGAGCAGGTTCACCGCAGGCATGGCCGATCACAACGCGGTTTCCCGACTTAATGTGCTTGACAGCCTCTGCAGCAGTTGTCAAATGCTCCTGATAATACTTCTTCCAATCAGACATACGATACTCCTTTCCATACATTTTTTATGTTTTGAAATACGTTCGTGCGCTGCACAAACGTATTTCAAAACCCGTTAAGAGTGCTCGGAAACTGCGATTCCCGAGTCTTTCTTTAAAAACATCCGTTCCCTTACCGCATGGCAAGGGTTACTTCGGCATCGGCGGCTAAATCACCGTCCGAAAAGATTTGGCCGTGGCAGCTCACCCAGCCTAATTCCGCCCGCTCTTCCAAAAGCGTACTGTAGATTTCAAGCGTATCGCCCAAAAGAATTTTCTTGCGGAAGTTCGCTTTTTTAATTCCCATAAAGAGCGGGGTTTTACCGGCATACCGATCGAGCGTTAACAGCAAAATGTCCGCCGCCTGAGCAATCGCTTCAACGGCGCACACTCCCGGAAATATCGGATTATCGGGAAAGTGCCCTTTTAACAAACTCAACTCAGGCGTAACGGAAAAGGACGCCTTAACTTCCTTACCGGGAACAAGCGTAGAGACCGTGTCGATAAACAGCATCGGCGGCCGCTGCGGCAGTATTTCCAACACTTGCTCATGGGTTAACGAACGCTCCTCTTGTTTCGCACACGCTTCCGCACAAACTTCCTTAATAAAATCCCGTGCCGGTAAAAGGTCTTCCCAGCCGCCGATTTTAAACAAGCGGCCTGCCGGTACGGAAATATCATCGCGTTTTGCACAATCGGTCGGACAGCCCGCAACGATAAGCGCGGCCGGATAAGGAGTTCCCGGCTGCGCCGTTACGAACTCAACCTCCGGCACCAGCGTTTCAAGGCGGCGAATAACGGCAACCCGGTCGTACCGGTTATTACATCCGCCGCAATAGCGTACACCGATCGAAATCTTATCCGCCATGGCGTTGTTTTAAAATGGATCGAGCCTCATCCAACAAACTCTGACTCACTTCATTTATTAAAACGGCTTGTTTTACTTCCGGCATGTGTTCCATCAGCTCTGTTTGAATAAGATTCTCGGTGGTAAAATCGGCAGCGGGACAGCCCGCACAATGCCCGTGTAATTTGAACTTAACTACACCATCGGTAAAATCCACGACCTGCATATCGCCGCCGTGAGCTCTCAACAGCGGCCGCACATAAGTATCCAATGTCTTTTCCAGTTCCTCGTACATGCAGGCATCTCCTTTTGCCAATAAAATTTTTTTCTATACAATAGCCGATTATTTCGTTCGATTTACCTTGGAATGGAACTTAATCGGCTGCATAGAGGCTGTCCCAAAAATCAGTTATTCTCAAGACAGCCTCGTACTATTCATCCATACGGAGAGCTTAATGCCCGCCGTTTCCCGGCAACGTTCTACGTTGAGGACGATAATTAGTTTTCTGCCTTTTCGGCCTGCTTTGCAGCTTCTTTTTTGTTCGAATCATAGAGCAGTACAAAAAGAACAAGACCGACGACGAGCCCCCATGCGGCGCCACGCATTGCCAAAACAGCGCCCATAACACCGCAAATACCGCGTTCAATATTGGTTTTGCACATATTCATCGCAAGCTGCGTACAAATATATCCTTGTACGATCAGCGTTAACGAAAGCGCAAGCGGCAAAGACGGCTGCAACAGAGAAGAAATAGGCAGCAGCGCAACGGCTACGAATGTCGAAAGACGGAACGTACCGAAACCGCTATAAATTGATTCCATCGCTTTCGGACTTTCCTTATAACGCTGAGAAACTGCTGCGGTAACAGCTGCCCACAGCGGGCCGCACATTTGCGTATACGGACAGGTCATTGACATTGCCACATTACGAATACCGCTAACGAGGTTCGACCGGTTTGCGTTAAAGTCGATCTTTTCATCCTGCCGAACTTCATCGGCTTCTCTGATGAGTGCTTCCGACGTAACAAAGTCGCCGAATGCGATGATATACGTAACAATCGCTACGGGAATGGCAGCAGCCCAAACTTTCATACTCGGCCATCCGATTGCGAATGGAGAAAGCTGATTCCAAATATCCGCAAAATCGGGCACTTTAATAAGCGGCCACCATTGTACATGGGGAATGGCAAATTCGCCGGCGAGCAGGCCCACTACGACACCAATTAAAATTGCAGGCAGCATACCGAATTTACCGATTGAATCGATGAGTTTATTCTTCCTACGCATATCCGCCCAAATCGGGCTGAATAAACAAAAATACGCCACGATAATTCCGATAGTGATGGAAATGGGATATTTATCAAAACGGCCGGTAGCCTTAAATTCACCTAAAACAGCCGCAATACCACCACCCATCAAAACACCGGCTTTTACGGAATTCGGCACGACTTTAACCATCTTACCGCCCAAACCGGTGATGCCGAATACCAAAAAGATAAGTCCGAGACACATCTGCACGGCAATCAAGGCTTGAGTCCGCTCCAGTCCCATTACATAGCCGTTAGTTAAAAAGGCCGTAATCAGCGGGATTGCGGGTGTAACCCATCCCGGAACGACCGGATCGCCGAGTAATACATGCAGCGTATAGAAGAAGCCGTTGATGATAACCATCGATAACGCTACTTCATAGCTTACGCCCAAGACTTCGGTTAATACCGGAATAGCTCCCAAACAGGTCGCGCACATAAAGAGCGCCTGAAACATCTCCGGAAAAGACCACGCATAGTGAATGAAAGGTAACCGAATCTTAAACGGTCCCGCCGGCCAATACGCTTGCTCACCGCCGTACTCACGATAGCGGCTTTTAAACTGCATTTGCGCATCTGTCATAAAATTCCCCCTTAAAGCCTTTCTTAAATCAAGACTTTATCATTTACCGCACTGGTCATTCAACACTACTGCGGCCTATATAGTTATTATATAAGCAATATCTATGCCAATCTCCCCTTTTGCAAATAGATGACGCATCTACTTCGTTGCTGCGCACAAATTAATCCTCAACGTATCAGAACCGCCACGGACGGCGGTGGGTTTATGCAGTAGCGAGTTTTTCGCTAGAAAAACTCGTCGTTGAACAACGTACACGGATGTACGTTGTTCAACAGGTTATTTTCAAAAGCAGTGTTCCCATGCAGTAGCAATATTTGTGAAAGCAAAATATTACTTCTGAAGATCCTCAACGTATCAGAACGTCCACGGATAGACGGGAAATCAACAACCTCGACGCAAGCGTCGGGATATTAAACCCTCCGCACGAATAAAACAAGAGCGATGTTTTTGCTGTGCAAAAACTCGCCGTCAGCAAATGTACACGGATGTACATTTGCTGACATCGATAATTATGGTATTTTTTAAAAAAAAGCGGCTTTTTAGCATTTCCGTGGGGTTCACCAGCAACAGTACAAATAGTCTAAATGTAAGCTATATCTAACTTTACAAATTACACTTCACTCAATATTTTGGTTCATTTATAAACCGGTTCGTTTGGTTGGCTCATAAATGTACCGATCATCATCCCCAATGCAGAACGCAGACGCAAAACGTCAGGTAATAAACACTCCACATAAACGAAAAAAAATAAGATGACAGCAAAAACATTAATCCTTCTTTCCTGAGAGAAATTTTGTCTAGTAGACCGGCAAATACATCAGGGAGAATAATTAAAAAAAGGGTATAACACATTCGATATACATACGTTGGCACAAAAATTGCTTTATGATTAATAAGACGTCTACCTTGTATAGACAAATAAACAAAGTAAGGAGTATGCACATGGCACTTATGACAGGCGAACAGTATGTTGAGAGTATGCGTAAACTGAATCTGCAAGTTTACATGTTCGGAAAAAAAGTTGACAATGTTGTTGACAATCCGATTCTTCGGCCGTCCCTGAACTCGGTGAAGGCTACTTATGATCTGGCTCAGATGCCGGAATATGAAGATTTAATGACCGTTAAATCTTCTTTGACCGGAAAGAAGATCAACCGCTTCACACATATTCATCAGAGTCCTGAGGATCTGATTAAAAAGGTAAAGATGCAGCGGCTTTGCGGACAAAAAACCGCAGCTTGCTTCCAGCGCTGTGTCGGTATGGATGCGTTTAACGCCGTTTACAGCACAACGTATGAGCTCGATGAAAAATATGGAACTCACTATCATGAAAACTTCAAAAAGTTTATTCAGCATGTTCAGGATGAAGACCTGACCGTAGACGGCGCAATGACCGACCCGAAAGGAGACCGCTCTTTGGCGCCCCATGCTCAAACCGATCCCGACTTATACCTCCATGTCGTGGAACGGAGAGCTGACGGTATCGTGGTTCGTGGTGCAAAAGCGCACCAAACCGGTTTTATCAATTCACACGAAGTTATCGTTATGCCGACCATCGCAATGGGCGAAGATGACAAAGACTATGCAGTAGCCTTTGCCTGCCCGACCGATGCGAAAGGTATCTTCATGATTGTCGGACGCCAGAGCTGCGACACCAGAAAGCTGGAAGGTTCCGAAATCGATGTCGGTAACTCAACCTACGGCGGAACCGAAGCTTTGGTTATCTTCGATAACGTATTTATTCCGAACGATCACATCTTCCTGAACGGAGAATTTGAATTTGCCGGTATGTTGGTTGAACGTTTTGCAGGATATCACCGCCAGTCTTACGGCGGATGCAAGGTCGGCGTCGGTGACGTTCTTATCGGTGCGGCGGCAGTTGCGGCAGACTACAACGGCGCGCAGAAAGCTTCTCACGTTAAAGACAAGCTGATTGAAATGACCCACCTGAACGAAACGCTGTACTGCTGCGGTATCGCATGTTCGGCAGAAGGTACCAAGACCAAATCCGGTAACTACCTTATCGACCTGCTGCTTGCCAACGTCTGTAAGCAGAACGTTACACGCTTCCCGTATGAAATCGCACGCCTTGCAGAAGATATCGCAGGCGGCTTGATGGTAACTGCTCCGGCAGAATCCGATCTGCGCGATCCCAAACTCGGACCGTACGTTGTCAAATACTTGCAGGGTGTTGCCTCCGTTTCTACCGAAAACCGCTTACGCATTCTCCGCTTGATCGAAAACCTGACCCTCGGCAGTGCCGCAGTCGGTTATCGCACAGAGTCCATGCACGGCGCCGGTTCTCCGCAGGCACAGCGCATCATGATTTCTCGCCAAGGTAACCTTGCAATGAAGAAAAAGCTTGCAAAGGATATCGCGAAGATTAAGGAATAGTGCCGCCTAAGAACTTTAACTGCGGTTGCTAATGATGACATACCGCAGCTATAGAGGCGAAACTTACGAACAAAGGCAGGGCCAATAACCCTGCCTTTTTTTAAAAATGCTTTATAAAATTGTTTCCCATACATAACAACATACAACAACGCAGCTGCAAAAGGCACAATCAGCTTTTAGGGGCTGCAAAAACAAACAAAGGAGGCTCACATGAGTGACCAACTCGCAACTGCAAAGATGCCGGAGCACTTTAATGAAGGGAAATTTCCTTTAAAGAAGAGAGAATTCGGCGGCGTGCAGCCGTACATTCCGCTCGGCCCATTCAATTTACGCATTCCGCTGATCCATCACGAATGGTCATGGACGGAAATGCTCGCTGCATTCTTTCTCGGCGTCGCTTGTCTCGGAGCAGGAACCGCTACCACAATGACGACTTTCGGGTTCGACAATCCCGAAAATATCGCGGCACTGGGAATGACGGAGAACAGCGTCTTTTTGATGTCGCTGACATTCGGCGTACTAAACGCTATCTGTTATTATCTGCCGTCATTACTTGGAGACCCCGTCGTCCCCGGGTGGATTACCCCCGCGCTCCCGCTTACCTTAAAGTATTTGGCACAATGGGAACTGCCTAACTACGCAACAGGAAATGTTGACCGCGTCTATGCAATGATCGCCTTGCAAATGGTTGTAGCGCTTTTCTTCTTAGTGATGGGCGTGACCGGTATCGGACGTAAACTGGTCGATGCGGTACCACGCTCCATTAAGGCGGGTATCGTATTGGGCGCCGGCGTTACCGCAGGTATCAACGTATTCCAATCCCGTATGCCCAAAGCGCCGATTACCGTTGTCATAGCGGTATTGATGTCCTACTTCTTCTTGTTTAACTCGACCTTTGCGAAGGCTGCCTCAAAGAACAAGACATTAGATACGCTCCGCAACCAAGGCGTTGTTCCGGCACAAGTATTTGCCATCGTGTTGGCGCCGTTCCTTATCAGAGAAATAGCCGTGCCGAATATTCAATGGGGCTTTACGCCACTGTCTTTCGGTTTTGTGCTTGAACACTTCACCATTTTCGGCCTAGGGATGCCGGCTACAAAATTCTTCTTGGCGGCATTGCCGATGGCACTTACCGTCTATATTATTGCGTTCTCCGACTTTGTTCTTGCAAAAAGAAATTGTCACCGAGGCAACCGCTACCCGCGATGATGAAACCGTTATTTTCGATGCGGGACGATCAAATCTCGTGTCATTCCTGCGTAACGGCATCATGTCGCTCTTTGCACCGTGGGTTCCCATGTGCGGCCCACTTTGGGCATCGGGTCTGCTGACCATTACGGAACGCTACAAGAGAGGATACAAAACGCTGCATAGCTACTGGGATGGCGTCTGTACGTTCCGTGCCGCAACCGTTATTGCCGTTTTAATTCTTCCGCTCGTTACGCTTATCCGTCCGGCTTTCGCTATATTCTTCGGCATTACGATGGGCGTTCAGGCTTTTGCCTGCGGTAACGTCGGAATGACAATGTGTACCAACCGTAATGAAAGAGGTATCGCCTGCGTTATTGCTTCGGCGCTCTGCTTCTATACCCCCGGATGGGCACTACTTATCGGCATTATCCTGTGGGCTGTTATCGAAGGCACCGAGCTCTTTGCAAAAAAATCCGACGCTCAGAGTGCCGCATAACTCCGGCAACAAAATCGTTTAAAAGGATCGGTATGATATGATGACATTACAAGAAGCGCCCTGCGCCGTTTATACCGTCAAAAAAATAAACGGCTCGCGCGATCTTAAAAGACGGATGGAAAACATGGGTATTGCAGCCGGCGCGGATGTGGAAGTGATCGAACATACCAAAACCGTATGCCGGATTAAAACCGTTAAACGAGAAATAGAACTATCCATTGAAGAGGCTGCCTGTATCGGCGTTGGAGAACAGTTTAAACGAAACGGAGACCCTGTTTTGTTCAGCTGCTGCTCTTACGGCCGTGCAGGAGACCTCTGGGATAGGGCAAACGAAATTAATGAAAACGTACAACAAAAAGGAGATGAAAGACCATGAAACAGCTTGCGGTAAAACCTGAAATTCATAAGTTTGAAACGGCGAAAGAATTTGCGGAAGCGTTCAAACTCGGAAAAGACGATCTTGTTATCACAAACGAGTATATCTACAAACCGTTTTTCGGCGCATTGAACCTGCCTTGCGCGACGCTTTTTCAAGAAAAATACGGTGCGGGAGAACCTTCCGACGATATGGTTGAAGCTATGTACAAAGATGTACACGGCAGCTATAAGCGTATTATCGCAATCGGCGGCGGAACCGTCATCGACATTTCGAAGTTTTTCTCCTTAAAGCACACCTCGCCGGTGTTGGACTTATACGACGGAAAGCAGGAAATCGTAAAGGGCAAAGAACTGATTATCGTACCGACTACCTGCGGTACCGGATCGGAGGTAACCAATATCGCCGTACTCTCGCTGAATGCCCGCGGAACAAAAAAAGGCCTTGCGCACGATGCAATGTATGGCGACTATGCGGTGCTGATTCCCGAACTGCTGAAAGACTTGCCCTTTAAATTTTTTGCAACAAGCTCTATCGATGCATTGGTGCATTCTGTTGAATCATCGCTTTCACCCAAAGCAACGGAAAGCACAAAGCTGTTCGGATACAAAGCTATCGAGATGATTTTAAAAGGCTATAAAGAAATCGAGAAAAGCAGCCCCGATGCACGGCTTCCGCTGTTAAGTGATTTCCTGCTTGCATCTAACTATGCAGGTATCGCATTTAGCATTGCAGGATGCGCAGCGGTTCACGCGATGAGCTATCCGATCGGTGCAACCTTCCATGTCGCTCACGGTGAATCGAACTACGCGATGTTTACCGGCGTCTTGAAAAATTATCTTGAAATTAAAAAAGACGGCGAGATTGCAAAACTGAACCGATTTATGGCCGATATTCTCGGATGTGATACGGCACATGTCTACGATGCGTTGGAAAAGCTGCTCAACTGTCTGCTCAAAAAGAAACCGCTGCACGAATACGGTATGAAAAAAGAGCAGATTGCCGAATTTGCCGACAGCGTCATTGCAAATCAGCAGCGCCTTATGGCAAATAACTTTGTGTTCCTTGACAGAGACCGGCTGATTAAAATCTATACCGAATTATTTTAAAGTACGGGGAACGGGGATATCCGAAAAGTTGGTTACTTTTCGAATATCCCCGACATTAAAACCCCTCTAAACACCTGTCATTGACATTTCAAGCGGAATCATCGAGAATATCTTCACGAGGCACTATGATACTACAAAAAAATACTGACCAACACCGTTGGAATTTTTCGCGCTTCGGCGGTGTTACACAGGTCATCTTGAAGGATGCAGATGATATCACGCATTTGTACGAACTTGATCAGAAATTATGGACAGTTTTGGCAATGCCAACTCAGGGGATATTTTTTGATCCTAAGACGATTTCGCTGCTTGATTATGATGGTGACGGATTCATCCGTCCACCTGAAATTCTCGCTACCGTTGATTGGATTAATACTCAGCTTTCCGATATTTCTTTGTTGCTGGAGGAAGGAGATTCCGTACCGCTTGAATTGATTAAGGATGAGACGCTTCGCGCCAGTGCTCGTTGGTTACTGGATCATATCAAAAAGAATGATGCACAAGAAATTTCGATAGCGGATATAGAAACACAAAAAAAATTTTTTGATGCACATATACCGGACTGTAATGCACCGATAGCAGCCGATGAATCGGATGATGATAAGCTAAAACAGATCATCAATATTGCCATTGCCTCTTGTATTGCAAATGGTACACTTACAGACGGAGTTCAACAACGTATCCTGCAAGATTTAATGGCCGATGCGGAGGCATTTTTAGCATGGCAGATTTCTTTGAAAGAAGAAGGGATTCTGCCGCTTGATCTGGAACATACCCAAAAAGCCGCAGCGGCGCTCGCCGCTATAAAAGAAAAGGTGGAAGATTATTTTTTACGCTGTACATTAACCGAGTATGCACCAGACAAGGCTGCTGCCTTATCAGCAGACGAACAGGTATTCCAACAACTTGCAACCGAAAGTATTCATTACGATAATGAAGCGCTGTATGCATTACCCCTCGCCGCAGCAGCCGCTGATAACCCATTACCCCTGACAAAAGGAATCAATCCTGCATGGAAAGCAAAACTACAAACCTTTGTAGAAGATACCGTTACACCGCTGCTCGGGCACAAAGAATGCATTACACAAGATGAGTTTGCCCTCATAGTGCAGAAACTGACACCGTATCAGGGACGTTTGAGCGGGAAACCTACTACACCGGTAGCGTTGCTCAGTGTTCCGTTCTTACAAGCGCTTATCAACGGCGAAAAACAAGGAGAAGTATCCTCGTTAATTCGATATGCATTAACGATAGAAAAAGAACGCGGAAATGTATCTAATTTGGAAAAACTCGTGCTCCTACGCCGCGATTTTGTTACGTTATTGAAAAACTATATCAGCTTCAGCGACTTTTATGAGGGTAAAGGTTCGGTTTTTCAAGCCGGCGTATTGTATTTTGATACACGTGCAGCAGACTTATGCTTTGAACTTAACGGAGATGCTCGCCATGCGACCTTGGATACGCTTTCCGGTGCCTATTTGGTATACTGCGATATCAGCCGCAAGGGAGAAACCACTAAAAAAATCGTTGCCTTGTTTACAAACGGTGATAGCGACAATATCGTAATCGGTCGAAACGGTATTTTCTACGACCGCGCCGGCAAGGATTGGAACGCAGTTGTTACAAAAGTCATTGCCAACCCAATCAGTGTCCGGCAGGCATTCTTCATGCCGTATAAGCAATTAGCTGCGATGATAGAAACGCAAATTGCAGCACGAGCTGCAGCAGGAGAAGCGAAATCAGCCGATTTGCTTTCCAAGACGGCTGCCACCGTCACAACCGCTGACAAGCAAGCTGTTGCCGGTACAGCCCCAGCGACTGCGGCACCGACAGCAGCCAAAAAACTCGACTTAGGAACCATTGCCTTGATCGGTACTGCATTAGGCGGTATTTCAGCCTTAATCGGCAGCATTCTGCAAGCATTATTCGGATTAGGATTTTGGGTTCCGCTCGGACTTATCGGTATTTTGCTCTGTATTTCCAGTCCGTCGATGATTTTAGCTTCGACGAAATTGCGGAAACGCAGTATTGCTCCGATTCTTGAAGCAAACGGCTGGGCGATAAATATCCGCACAAGAATTAATATTCCGTTCGGAACTCAGCTTACCCAACTCGCCGCTATTCCATTCGGCAGCATCGTGGTTCCCATCGATCCCTTTGCCGATAAGAAAAACGGGCGAAAAGCGGTGTTTATCATACTCGGAATCTTAATCGTCGGAATTGCTGCTTTCTGCTACTTAAAATTCGGTTTGCATTTCCGTTTTTCTGAAATATCGACTTATTTAAAAAATCTCAATAATAAATAAACAATCAGTATCCCCCGATGCTCTGCGTCGGGGGATAAAACTGTGCACGAGCCTATGCGCGTTCGCTTACGAAACAGGACGCAAAACAGCCGTATCTTTGTTCGGAATGCATCAGAAATATCAATACTGTATACCAATTATTCGATTAGACATTATGCGGTGGGATATGGGCAATGCTGGAATCGAACCAGCGACCCCAAGCGTGTCATGCTTGTACTCTAACCAACTGAGCTAATTGCCCGCATTCGATAAATAACAAAAAAGAGTTTATCTTATTTTACTATTTACGTCAAGTCCCAAAATAGGTATACTATTTTCCATCTATGAATCTTGAAGCATTTATCTTGGGCTGCGGGGGCATGATGCCTTTACCGTACCGTCATCTTACTTCGGTGCTGCTTCGCCGTGAGGGCGATTTATTTCTTTTTGATGCAGGCGAAGGCACGCAAGTTTCCCTACGCCGCCTCAACCTCCGATGGAAAAAAATCAATACCATCTTTATCAGTCATACCCATGCGGATCATGTAACGGGATTGCCCGGCATTCTGATGTTATCGGCACAGGTTGACCGCGATGAGCCACTTTACATTATCGGCCCGCCGAAAATTAAAGAATACGTCGAAACAAGCCGGCAAGTTCTCGATATGTATATCAATTACGAAATCATTATCCAAGAAATTACCGAACCCGGCATTGTGTATAAAACCGATGAGTTTCAAGTGCGGGCATTCTGGCTTGAGCATACTAAGCCGTGTCTCGGCTATGTATTTGAGGAATTTCCCCGGCCGGGAGCCTTCGATCCCGAAGCAGCACGCAGGCTTAATGTCCCATGCGGACCGCTCTGGTCAAAGCTGCAGGCAGGAATGGCCGTAGAAGCGGCAGACGGTACTGTCGTAGAAAGCAGCCAAGTACTCGGACCGCCTCGAAATGGCAGAAAATTCGGATTTGTAACCGATACAAAATATCTCCCGAGCATCGCACCGGAGGTTGCCGGATCCGACTTCTTAGTCTGCGAATCCATGTTTGCAAAAGGAATGGAACAAGATGCTGCCGAAAAAAAACACATGACTTGTACTCAGGCAGCCCAAATTGCACGAGACGCTGCAGTAAAAAAAATGGCACTCATTCACTACAGTCCTCGTTATACGGATCATGACTTAAAGCAGCTTTTAAAAGACGCACAGGAAATATTCCCCAATACGGTGTTATCAAAAGACCGGATGGTAGAAACTATCGAATATACAGATTAAACACCGGACATCTCTAAAAGCTCATTGAGTTTTTAAGAGATGCTTAACTTTTTAGAATTCCCACCCGATACCCAGCTGCGGTTGGATGATATATTTCGGAAATCCGTTTCCCCTTCGAATCGGAATAAGATGATCAAGATTAACTTCGATATATAGCTTTTTATACACATATGCATACAAGGCCGTACCAACATTGAATGTTAATCCCCAATACCATGCCTTCTCACTTGTCAGTTTTTCCGTTGTATTAGTTGTATTATAGGTAAACTGGGTATTTACGAGAAACATCGTACCAAATCCGGCATGTGCATCGAATATCAATCGATGTTTAATAATGGGATAGAAATAAGCAGCATTCAGTTGAGCAAATAATATTCCTGCATTGAGCGTATACCCATCGGTTTTATTTCTTAAATAGGCTCCTGAACCGGTAAAATTAAAACCGAAATTTCCGTAAAACCGCTTTATCGGAGCAACAGTCAGCCGGATACCGCCAGCCAAAGGTGCAATACTTGTGTTGAAATAATCTTTTTTTGCTAATATTCGGTTACCGATAAAACCGTTAAAAACATAGTTACCTGAAATAAATATATCAATCGGCTTCTGAAATCGGAACACAATACCGTCTTTTTCTGCCGAAAGGTCACTCGGATCAACTGCTGCAAATGTATAAGTTCCCGGATTTGCTCTCAAAAACTCAAAAGAGACGACTGCATGCGTACCGTTGTCCTTTAACTCAATCACAGTTCCATTTAAAACAGATCCGCTAAGATCATTTTTAAGGACAAAAGCCGTATCTTCATGAAAATTTTTACCGGTTATAGTAAGTGTTTGATCTTCCAACTCATCGAAGTTGATAACTTGCGGAGAGACCGTCGAAACTTCCGGTTGATACGCAATACGAATGGCAAAGTTACGATACTCGCTCGACTCTTCTTTTTGGCCTAAAAGATTGATAACCCGCACACGGAAACGGTAATCCCCCGGAGACAAAGAAACGTCTACATAATTCGTTTTTACAGTACGTTTATCTATCACACGCCATACTTTCGTTTTTTTATCTTGCTGTTCAAGGTCAAATTCAAACCCCAAAATATCATCCAACTTCTCCCAAGAAAGGCGCTGTACAAGCGTAACACCTTTATCGGTTTCTTTAAGGAAATAATTTTTCTTTTCATCCACCGTTTTTTTTGTTTCTTGGGCAGAGGAAGAGAGTTGTTGCGCCGGTAACGGAATAAAACAAAAAAAGAGGATACCGGCAAGTAGTAAGCCGTACTTATTTTCCATATAGAACTCCCGTCTCATCCGTCGATACCGTTCTCCCCTTAGGAATATCTATTCGAAAACGTACACGCGAAACAGTACCGTCTTGGAATACTTTTCCGTTGCTTAATCGCCGCTGTGCTTTCACTTCTGCAGAAAAAATACCGCGGGATAGACGCGCAATGTCCTTAAAGCTGACCATCGGCTTTGTTGCACCGTCTGCACGAATATCGGCTGTAAACACTACCCGTCCGGAAGAATCGGAGAGTTTAAAATGATAATGTGTAGCATCCGATACTCTATCCCACTTAAAATCGATACTCCGGTTTGATTTAAAAAAAGAAGCATCTAATACCGTATCTGTTTTGGGGAAACCAAATACAACCTGTGGCAGTGGAGGTACCGGTAAAACGGTAAATACAAACCGTTTCCGCGACGAAATATCAAATCCTTCCGGTATCGTGGCTTTTACTTCCCATGTATATCTTCCCGATTCGAGCGGTGGCGCCTGTATTTCTGTAGACGGATCCGATACTTCAAAAACCGGATTAGCAGTACCCGATTTTCTCAATATGAGTTTTGATGTAGCAGGAGAAACAACCGATTTCCACTTAAAGGTAAACGGATTAAGCGCAGCCTCAAGTCCGCCTATTTTTACCCCGTCAGCCGGATATAACAGTTCTACAGGTTTTAGATGCATAAGTGCGAAGCTATGATCAACAGCTAAGCCGTACCGCCGCGTCGACGTTACGGAAGCGGAGGCAAAGCCTTGAATACTAACTCGGTAGTTGCCTTCTAAGACACGTTGCAAAGCAATTTCAACTTTAGTCTCGGTAATAAATAAGTTTTCATATAACGGAGAATCTTCCTGACCGATTTTTGTAATACGCACCTGATAATAATCCGCGCCCTTAACAGGTGACCACGCAAATTTCGTTTTACCCTCAGGAAAAACGATAACGGTATTCCCGACATCAAATAAATTCGGTTTCTCCAACGGAGGCGCAACAGTAAAATACTTAGGTTCGGTTTTTATCGTCCCCGCTTGACCGCCTTCGGAGACTATTCTCCAATACCACTGACCTTGCGGTAAAGAAATTCCTTCAATGCCGTTACCGGATGTCTTTATATCGACAGCAAGTGTCGAGAAATCTTGGGAAGCGGATACTTGAAAGTGTTTTTCCGTTTCGATGTTTGTTTTCCATGTAAACCGGGTATCGGGACACAGAGTATCTGCAAGTACATATCCGTTAGGCGGGAAAATACCACGCAGTGTATAATCGGTATTAACCGTTTCAAATTTAGCCGGTGCGGAAGCGACCATCTCGGTACCTTTTGAATCGATTCCCGATACCGTCCAATAGTATTCACCGTTAGGCAAAACCGTTGCGGCATTATCAAGCTTAAAAGAATTGGATTCAACGATGGTATCGACGACAATCGTCTTCATTTGGGCGTCTTTTGCAACTTTAAGCCGATACGACTTTGTTTCGGAGATGTTTTTCCATGCAAAAGCCATTTCTTTCCCACGCGCAGTTTCCGCCGTTGCCTGAGGAAATAACACCTGTGGGATTTCGGCTGCGGCAGCTTGTTTCTCTATATGAAAAAACGATACTTTCGACGCTTCAGGCGCATTTTCAACTCCGATAAGATACCGAGGGGTAACGCGCCAATACCATGTTCCTTCACCGAACTCGGATAACGTCAGCGATTGAGTATTGATAAAGCGGCTGAATTGGGGGGCTTTCAGTTCAGGATTGTCGGCAACTTCCAACAAATAAGAAGCGACAAGGGAATTTCCCTCCCACAAGAATCGTACGATTGGAGCTGTCTCCGTATAGGTATACTCCGCTTCGAAAGCCGGTTCCAACAGTACCGGAGCAGGAGCCGCAATAATATTCACCTTACCGGATTGCACATTCGCGTCAGACGATCCGGAGGCAGAAGAATAAAGCCTCCAATAGAATGATCTGTTCTGTTGCGTAAGCGTAAATTCCGTCAAACCGGTAACCGTGTATTTTTGAACTTCATCGGAGAAACTACCGAGCGGTGAAGTCTCCAGTATTATCTCCTCACCGGTGGGCAATGAGCTTTGCCATTGGAAGGGCACATCGGTGCCGCGGCCGCTCTGGTCAAGCAGTTTAATGTTTTTTCCCGGTCTTACCACCACAAGCGGAAGCTGAACACCCGCCTGCATTACCGCCCCTTGGGTCAACACTTCGGCAGTGCCTGCTCCATCCTGTCCGGTAACGGCGGCTTCCCCTTTTTCGACGACAAGCTGCAGACTCCCCTCGCCACTTTTATCCGCACGAAACGAAGACCCTTTTGAAACCTTCGCTGTCGTATTTTCCGAACTAATCAGCATATTTGAAGAGTCCGAAGTTTCAACTGACACAAGCCCATCCGTCAGATCAATGCGGGATTCTTCATTATTGACAAACACCTGAATCATTGTATTTGAACCGAGCTCGACGACATTACGGTCGATAAAATACAATGTTGCTTCCGCTTCGGGGGATGTACGTATCGTATCACCGTTATACACAGGGGAATTCTGTTGTGGACGATCCCAGACAGCGCGGTCGATAAACTTACGCTGAACCGACTTATACTTATACTGCACGGTCGCAACCGGTGTCTTATCGTTACGTGAAAATGTTCTATTTAAATTCCTCACGAATAAAAATGAACAAATAAAAATGATCAATAGACAAAGGGCTACAACGGAAATATCCACACCCGGATTTTTAAAACTAGGATTGGATTTTGTATTTTTTCTCGTCTTCATTGAGATTTACCTTTGCAAAATCGGGAATAGGGATTCCCAACACATTTCTAATCTGATTAAGACTTGTCGGCCCTTTTTCGCCCGCACCCGGAATACCTTTTTCGTTGGGCATATTGATGACCGCAAACATGCGGAGCGGTTTCTCTTTTCCTTTTACGGTAACGGACGGCATCTCTTCTACCAGAACCTGATCATGCACGAGCTTATAGGTGTATTCGGTGATAAGAATGTCGGTACCCATCGGTTTATTCAGCGCTTCCGTTCGGGAGGCAAGGTTAACCGCATCGCCGATAACTGTATATTCCATACGCTTCTGAGAACCGATTTGCCCGGCAACGACCGCCCCGGAATTGATACCGCATCCGATGCGGATAATCGGCTTTTTATCCCCTCCCCGTCCGCGGTTAAACTGCATCAAAGCTGCCCGCATACGGAGCGCTGCGCGGATACAATTCAACGCATCTTCGCGCGGAGAGCCGGAACTCGTCGGCGCACCCCAGACAGCCATAATCGCATCGCCGATAAACTTATCGACAACACCATGTGTGTCATTGACACATTCAACCATCTGAGTCATATATTCATTTAAAAATCCGACAACTTCAAACGGTTCGAGTTTTTCCGAAATCGCGGTAAACGAACGAATATCCGAAAAGAATATCGTTGTTTCTTTGGTTTCACCGCCGAGTGCCAACCGCCCCTGCGCTGCAAGCTCCGCGATCTCCTTATTAATAAACCTTCCGAACGAATCCTTTAAGCGTTCCCGTTCAGCAAGACCTTTTCCCATCTGTACGAAACTTGAAGTTAAAAGCCCCACTTCATCATGCGTTTTCGGCTTTAAGTCAAGTTCGTATTCGCCCGCTTCAATTTGGTGAGCTGCGACGGTCAGCAGCTTGATCGGTGTGCTGATGGATTTGGATAAGAACCACACAAACATTGCCGAAAGAGCGAGTACCGCAATGCTTAAATAGAGGTTGCGCTTTGCCGTATCGTTGACGGGCTCAAGAACCTGCTCCGCTTCTGCAGTGGTAAGAACCGCCGCATCGCCGAGTGAAAGGCGCGTATACGAACCGAAATACTTTTTACCTGCTTCATCCTGAAACAGCATTTGCCGGTTGGTATCGCCGTTTTCGCGCATTTGGGTAAAGAGCGGAAAGGTAGCGACGCTCGCACCGCGGCGGATAAGATCAAAATCAGGATGAATAAGTACATCCCCCCTATCGTTTACGAGATACGTTGTCTGCAATGTCCCTTGCCCGAACCCGTCGGAGAGCTTCTCTGCAGAAAAGAATACCGCAAGCCCTTGTGCAAGACCTTTCTCTTTATACGGATAAAACAAGACCAACATCGGTTGATTAAAAAGCGGCGCGGCATTGAGGATCTTCATAATCCCCTGCTCTACTTGAGCCGCTGCCTCCCGTTCTTGCTTTAAAAACGCTTCTACTAGTGACGGCTCCAGCTCATGGGATAAAAAGAACGTCGTATTCAGCAATGTACGGTCGATACCGTCAGAACGTCGTGAATCGGTAACCAGAACAGCTGCAACCGAAGGGTTGCGTTCAAAATAAAACGCGGCAGCTTGCTTTGCAAAACTGCTTGAACTTTCGGCTGTATTGATAAGATCCAATAACAGAAAAGCATTTGCTCTAATGGAAGAAAGTTCATTTTCAACGGAACTTGCCGCTTGAGCGTTCACCGTTCGGTTGTTTTCCTCGGCAGTAATTCGGACATCTTCGCTGCCGAACCATGTTACCAATAGGGTAATCGTTCCAAGCGCAATAATAAGTAAAATGGAAATCATCATAACCAATTTTACTGCTATCGGAAATTTTACCCTTTCCTGTCCAACAGTATGCGTGTTTTTTTGTTCTGACATTTATTTCTCCGCATTCGGAAATGACCACCATTTTCCTAAAGAAAACTCCATCATCCGAATTTTTACATTTAGCACACAATATCTCTTATTATTTTATTATAACTTCCTATTTATCGCAAGGTAAATAGAAAAAGAAATATGAAACTTAAAAAAAAGAACCATGGTTATTGCCCTTTAAATGCACGTAAGGCCATCGACATGGTACCGTAAGCCCTCTAAAAATACACTTTTTAGAGGGCTTTTTGCTTCTTTTTGTAATGCATTTATAACGCAGCAAGTTTTTTCCGTACCAGTTCCGTAGTTTGATTAGGATTCGCCTTGCCCTGCGATTTTTTCATCACCTGCCCCATCAGCCAGCCGGCGACATTAGTCTTGCCCTTTTTCCAGTCGGCGATAGCTTGGGGATTTGCCGCAAAGACCTCATCCACCAGTTTCTCGATAGTGCCGGTATCGCTTACCTGCGTCATTCCCCTATTTTTGATGATCTGCCGGGGATGTTCACCGCTTTCCAACATCTCTACAAAAACATCCTTTGCCTGCTTGCTGGTAATAGTCTGTGCATCAAGTTCATTGACCAGTTCGGCAATATGGTCAGGACCAAACGGAAGCTGCTCAAGTCCAATATGCTTTTCATTTAATACCGCAAGGACTTCCGCAAGTACCCAGTTGGCAACTTTTTTGGGGTCTTTTGTTTGAGCGGCAGCAGCCTCAAACCACTCCGCTAAATTCCGCTCGGTTGTCAGTGTTTCCACATCGAATTGAGAAAGGCCGTACTCTTTTTTAAACCGTTCCCGTTTTGCAGCCGGAAGCTCTCCAACGGTTTTGCATACCGAATCGATGTATCCACGGCTCAGCATCAGCGAAGGAATATCGGGTTCGCGCATAAAACGGTAGTCAAGCGCGGAATTTTTTGTGCGCTGGATAACGGTTTTTCCGCTCGGCTCATCCCAGCCCATTGTACGTTTAAAATCAGCCGAATACTCCTGCCGGTCGGTTTTAAACTCTTCGAGCTGCCGCTGAACTTCATACGCACAGGCATCGCGTACCGTTCTAAACGAGTTCATATTCTTAATTTCGGAAATCGGCGTCCGGTATTCTTTGCCGTTTTCAAATACTTTTAGGTTGATGTTCGCATCGCAGCGCATCGCGCCTTCTTCCAAGTTACCGTCGGTAACGCCGATAAACTTTAAAATTTCCCGAATTGTCTGCATATACTGTGCTGCTTCTTCGGGGCTTTTCATATCCGGCTTAGATACGATTTCGATAAGCGGAACCCCGCAGCGGTTATAATCTACATAGCTATGCGCTCCTTCGATGTGAAGGCTTTTACCGGCATCTTCTTCGAGATGAATACGCTCAATTCTGATTGTCCGCATCTCGGGCGGTTCATTAGGAGCCGCCATATTGATTTCAACCTGACCGTTTTCACAAATCGGTTTATCGAATTGGGTAATCTGGTAGCCTTTAACCAAGTCGGGATAAAAGTAATGCTTCCGGTCAAACTTGCTGAATTCGTTGATCGTGCAGCCAAGCGCAAAACCTGCTTTAATACCGAGTTTGACGTATTCGTCGCCGACAACGGGCAAGGCGCCGGGAAGTCCTAAACAAACCGGACAGACACGGGAATTCGGCATTCCGCCGTAACGGTTTTCGCAGGAACAGAACGCTTTTGTCTTTGTTAACAGTTGGCAGTGAATTTCACAGCCGATAATTACTTCGTAGGATAATTCCGAACTCATACCCGTTCCGCCTCCAACGTTTTTGCCAATCGTAAGATTTTTCCTTCGGAAAGCTTCGCGCCCACAATTTGCATACCGATCGGGCGGCCGTCTTGTGCTTTGCCCGCGGGTATCGACAGCGCCGGAATATGGGATAAATTAACAAATGTCGTAAACAAATCCGAAAGGTACATCGCAAGCGGATCGTTTACGCGCTCACCGAGCTTAAACGCCGGTGTCGGCGCGGTCGGGCAGAAAATAAAATCATAGTGCTGTAAAACCGCCCCGACCTCTTTTTCCATACGGGCGCGGACACGGAGCGCATTTTCATAGCAATCCCCCGACAGGTGATGCGACAACACATAGTTTCCGGTGATAATGCGCCGTTTTACCTCACGGCCGAACCCTGCTGATCGGGTGGCACAATATAGCTCGTCGTACCCTTTGCCCGGATCCACACGTAAGCCGTAGCGGATTCCGTCAAAACGGGCAAGATTGCTCGCCGCCTCGGAAAGCGCAATAACATAGTACATTGCAATGGCAGATTCCAACACCGGTATGGAAACGGGATCGACTTGAATACCCTTTGAGGCAAACCAACTGCGGAACTTTTCAAACAGCACCGCAACATCCGTATCCAAACCTTTCGCTTGCGTAAATTCAACCGGTAATGCAATGCGGAGTTTTTTTAACTCGTTGTCGGCGTAGGGTTGCAAGTATGCGCAGGAAGAAAAATCATATTGGACACTCGTTTCATCATGCGGATCGGCGCCTCCTGCGACCGAAAGGCCTAATCCGACATCATCTACACAGCGGGCAAAAAGCCCTACTTGATCGAGCGAAGAGCCGAACGCGACGACGCCGTAGCGGCTGATAGCGCCGTAAGTCGGTTTTAATCCGTATATTCCGCAATACGAAGCGGGAAGTCGTACGGAACCACCCGTTTCCGTACCGAGCGCAAACGGAACCTGAAAACCGGCAACCACCGCTGCGGAACCGCCCGAACTGCCGCCGGGTGTCAGCGCGCGATCTACAGGATTATGCGACGGCCCATATACCGAATATTCGGTGGAAGAGCCCATCGCAAACTCATCCATATTTGCTCTACCAATCGGGATTGCGCCAGCCTCCGTTAAACGGGTAATAACCGTTGCGTTATACGGGGCTCTGTAACCGTCCAATATCTTACTGCAGCAGGTACAAAGTTTCCCGCGTATTGAAATATTATCTTTTACTGCAAAGGGTAACCCTAAAAGCGGCTTATCAGCCCCCTTGCCTTCTTTCCGTAGTGCATCGGCTTTTTCCGCTTGCGCTTCTGCATCGTCAAAAAACTCAATAAATCCATGCAACGGCGTCGTTTGCTTTTCATCCGCCTGATATGCTGCCTTTAATGCACGAACGATGTCAACGGAAGAGGCCACCCCTTCTTCCAAGTACGTTTTTAATTCGGCTAAGCTCGCTGTACAAAGATCTTTCATGATCACACCCCACTCCCGAGAACTTTAGGTACACGAAAATAGCCGTCCATATATTCACTCGACATCTTCTTTAAATCCGACTGCGTTATGCCAGCTGAAATGGTATCGCTGCGGAGTAACTCTTCCGAAATCATTGCAGTGTCGTCTGCCTCGGTAGATACATCATACTTTTTGAGAATATCGAAATATTCGATAATTTGACTAACCTGTCCGGCAATAGACTCTGTGTCACTGTCATTCGAAGAAAGGCGCGAGAGATAGAGTAAATTATCGAATACTTCAGGAGTAATTTTGCTGTTTTGATCCATCGTTTTTCCTTAACTATAAATATTTAAGGGGAACCCAAAAAACTTCAGTTTTCAGAGGTTCCCACTTTTTTTAGTCAACATACCCCGATGCAGAGCGCTGCCGAAGAACGGCGGGTATTAAAACCTCCGCATGAATAAACATCGGAAATATGATTAGATTTCCGGGACTTCATTTTCATCCGGACATGTTTCTCGATTTTGAGAGGATAACCGATTTAAACGGCTGATAATTTCACGTGTTTGTTCTTGCGATTCTGCCGTTTTCGAAAAAATGCGTATTAGGCTGGTGATATTATCAACCATTGCATCAATTTCAGCATTAACCTTTTCGGTAGCTTGCGTTAAATGGTCAAAACTGGTAACCGTATTTTCCCGTGTTTCGATAATCCGGCTATTTTCGTTCTTTAAGGCCGTCATTTCTTCCAACACTTCTTTCAACGTTTGTTCCATTCGGGTCGTATGAGCATCCGTATGTCCGATAAAGGTTGCGATTTCTGCAAGCATATGCTCGAAATCGGTTACTTTATTGCTGATATCGGCAAAACTCTGGGCTAAAATATCCGCAGCAGAAGCAGTTTCGTCGATAGAAGTGGTAATTTGTTTAATAATCTTTCCGGTCGAATCCGATTCGGAAGACGCCCTCTCAGCCAAATTTCGAATTTCTTCAGCAACAACAGCAAACCCTTTTCCGGCATCACCTGCATGGGCAGCTTCGATAGCGGCATTCATTGCAAGCATATCCGTCTGCTCTGCAACCTGTGTTATCAGCTGGTTGGTTTCAAGCAAAACGGCAGAACGGGCAGTAATGTCGGATATCGTCTTTGTCATCTTTGAAAAGTTTGTTTTTCCGACTTCATTTGCTTGGAAGATATTCATAAAGTTATCTTGAATAACCTTGAATTTTTCCGTCAGTAATTTTGTGTTTTGGATTAAGTCCGTAAGCTTATCCATTGCATCCTTCGACTTTTCACTTTGCTGTGTAATTTGCGTATCCAAGCCTTCAAGGAAAGTATTTAAATAATTAGTATTGGTTTCCGTATCAATCAAACTCGTTTTCTGCGAAGATACTTCTTCGAGTACCAACTTAATATAGCTTGAAATTTTATCTACATAGGACTGAGCGCTGTGCATATTCGAGGTCAACACGGTATCTTCGTTTGCCAAATCTTCGATAACTTTTTTAATTTCAGCGATAAATGTATTCAATTGATCGGAAGAGGCAATAACCTTATCGCGCATCAACTCGCTCTCTCTTTTCTCAAAATAAAATATTCTTGCAAATGAGACTGCTTGGATCAGCAGGAAAAAGAGAAGGCCAAAGGGGAGCGTCGCCGGCGTATGGATAAGCTCCATTCCCTCAAGGATATCGATCACGGAGGTTACCATCAGCGCAGCAAAACCTGTTGCAATAAACGACGCCTCCTTCTCTTTCTTTTTTATACACCAACCGCACGATGAGATATAGGAGGTATAAAACTTCTAAAAGACAAACGACCTGATGTATATAGAGAAACGATGTAAAAAAAGCCCCTCTCGTAACAAGCGTTAAAATTCCATACAGCAAACCTTCAGAGACCCAGACAATGACAATCGCTTTATGAATATATTTCTTGTAAAGTTCATAAAAGTACATGATGACGGGAATTGAAACGGTTGCAAAAACTGAAATAGTCCATACGGAGCACTGTCATCCAGGAAAAGCCGAATAAATCGGATCCGATTATCGTTCCCGTCGAGAGTATTCGTATCATAACGATAAATACAAGCAGCGTAAAATACAAAATACTGAGCTCTTTTGTTCTGAAGATAAACAATATCAAATGGTAAAGACCGAGTGCTAATGCAAAACTGAAAATCATTGCTTCGATAAGTTTATTTCGATATATAGACGATTCGATAACGGACGTTTTATTAATGATAACAGGATTGTATATACCCTGTTTCTTGTGATCAATACTTTTTATTTGAATCAAAAGATCGATCTGCGTTTCGCCAGCCGGTAATACAAAACAAGACGATTGCGCATCCGTAAGCTTTCTTCCGGAAGGATTATACGCGTCAAGTTTTACGCCGTTTGCAAAAACGGTTAGCGAAGGGAACCTGTTTTTCAGGTACACCGAAAGGGAAGGAGCTCCTTTAGGCAACAGTAGCCTTAGGGTATATGTCGCATAGCCGTTTGAAGGATAAGATTTTCCTTGCCCCGATTTTCTATCTGCCCAAGAAGATGGTACCGCCATATATTCGGAGGGATCTTTCCAATCTTCCAAGAATTCGTTCCAAAAAAAACCGTAATTGCCGGAGAGAAGAACCTTACCGCGGGTATCAAAGTTCCAGTTTCGTAAATCGATAACACCGCCTTGTACTGTCGGCGCGGTTTCCGCATAGACAGCGGTACCCAAGCCAAAAAAAATAAAGGTCGTCAATACGACCGATAAAAGATACTTTTTATTATAGAAAGTTTTTTTAAACAGTGAAGGGCGGTATACCATAGCAGAAGCGGGACAAATCACTTCGGTATATTTTGCACCGGGACGAGAAATTAATTCTTTCATGCTGTAACTCTCCATAGGTATGCCGTTATCACAAAGGGACGATACTTCCCCCATGATATGAACCGGCTATTTTGAATGTATTTAGTATAGACTAAAAATATGAATTATGCTATCACCCTACTTTTGAAAATATGCATACCGTCTACGGCGTTGCAGGGTGAATAACAGTCCTCGACGTGCAAAAAGCACGCCTGCGGGTGTTATTCACTCTGCGCCTTGTATCCGGTACTACTATTTTCAAAAGCGCTGGAATTACGGGGCATATACGGCGTTGCAGCGTTATTTTTTATCGATGGGATAAAAATGAATGAGTATGAGACCGCATAAACACATGGTTGCAGCGATCAGCCCTGCAATAAACCTAATAGCAAATATCGTTTTAGGAGGTTGGATTACATCAGCACAGTAACCGGCTGCACTAAGAATTAAGCCCGAAACGCCGGTTGAAATAGCCTGTCCGAGCTTACTGGCAAAAGTCCACACTCCGTAATAACAACCTTCGTTGTGTACCGTATCAGGCTGCCACGCGATCGCATCAGGCAGCATTGCCCAAGGAGTCGCGAAAGCAAAGCCAACCCCAACTCCTGCAGCTACAAACAAGAGTGAAAGGCCGATTACCCCGATACGGTGTCCGATAAAAAATATAACCATCGTAGAAATACACAATACGGCAAGTCCTACGCAGTATGAAAAATTTTTTCCCAGTATATTTGAGCATTTGGCCGCAACCGGAATAGAAACGATCGCCGTTACCAGTAAGAGCCCCATAATCGTACTTGAAGACGCTTCCGCTTGGTAAATGTACTTTAGGTAATACACAACCATGCCTTGCAAAAAATTGAGTGCAGTAATATGTAGTACAAAAACAGCCAGCAACACCGTGTACGCGGAATTTTTAAATACCGAGCGGTAGGCGGAAAAGAACGCTCCTGTTTTTTTCTTACCGTTTTTAGGCGGTGCAGCAGACTCTCGCACTGAAAAAAAGGTGATAAGCGTTGCTATTATGATAATACCGCCGATAGCTGCCCCTGCAACCGAGAAGCCTAAGGCTTTAGACGGAAACATATTGACAATCGGCACCACAATAACAGCACCCATTATCGTACCGATTCCGGCGCACAAAAAACGGTAGGCATTTAACGAGGTTTGTTCGTTATAATCCGAGGTTAATTCGGGGGTTAAAGCAGAATACGGAATATTCACGAGAGTCATCGTCGTATTTACCAAACAAAGCATCAACAGTGCCCACCAAAACAGCGCTGTTTGACCGGTAACCGAAGGCTTGGTAAAAAACAGCCAAAGCGAAAGACCGAACGGAAGCGCTCCGAACAAGAGATACGGACGGCGCCTGCCGAATCGGGAACGAGTGTTATCGGAAAGAAAGCCGACAATAGGGTCGGTAACCGCATCCCATATTTTTGCCACCATAATGGCGATACCGGCAAGGGCGGGCGCCAGATACACCGTATCGGTAAGATAGGTCAGCGTCCAAAAGCCCATAGCCGTAAAAAACAGATTTCCACCGATGTCGGCAATTCCGAATCCGAGTTTTTTTCGTACCGGCAACCGTACATCGGCTAAGCATACTTCGGTTATCGGGACTTCTGCACTATCAGCAACAATTTTTTCGCTTATAATTTTTTTATTCATAGACAGTAACAATCTGCGGAAGCGCCCGCTCTTTTAAAATACGACTTATTCCAAAAGCGATGGCAACCCCTGCGGCAAGACCGGCAGCGATACCGGCTAAAGCCAGCGATTCGTTATGCGTTCGCAAAAAGATTACCGTAAAGGAAAGCATCGAAAGCACGAGCGGAATACCCACTGCGCACAGTCCCTGAAAACGGGCAGCTTTTTCGGAAATAAAGACACCGACCTTGTTTCCAATCCATAAATCTTTTCCCGAAACGTTCAGCGCATCGACGATGTTGCCCTGTACAACCAGCAAACCGTCTTTACTGCCTCCGCCACAAGCATGACAACCGCCGCCGCATGACGCGCATCCGCTGCGGCTATCGGTAGATTTAATGGAACAAAGATCTGCTTCGGGCGTATCGTATTCAATAGTCGCAATCTGCATGCCGTTCCGTTTCGTTATCGGCATACGTATCACTCTTCCTATTCTTTCCATTTAAAAAAGCCCTCCAAAATTAAATACGGACATACGTTATGATGACTGCGGCACCGCAGCGGCAGGTATTTCGATACGGACCCGTTCTATCGACAGGGCGCCGCCCGCCCCGTCCAGCTCAATATCCACCCCCTGTATACAGACCCGTTGCCATGTTTCTTGCGGGTACTCAAAAAGACCGGTGCGATATTCCCGAATCTTACCGGACGGGGGCATGTCCGCCGACGGAGTCAAAGCTGCCGGTTCGTCCCGCATCCGTGATATAAGCGGTTTTTCTGCTCTGCTGTTCGCAGCATGTTTCTACAGTTGCAGTCTGCATATCGATATGCACATGATCGGAACCGGAACCGGATAAATCACACTCGGCGGACATCAGCCGCTCATCGGCTGTGGCGGCGCCCGAGCCTGACCCGACCAATGCGGAGATCCTCCCCGCAAGGAAAAATGCCATAGTCTGTTTTTCGGCGGTTGCAGTTGAAGAAAAATCCGCCACGATAAACGGTGTTTCTCTTTCTATTTTCGGAAGCAGCGCCTGCATCAACGTAAACGGATTATCCGCTAAAAGCCGGTGGCGCCCTACCCGCCCCAAAATCGAAACAACCGCAAGTTTTCCCCCATTTCGAGCTGTAAAATAGCGATAACCGGCTCCTAAACTGTGCTCGGGTAGATTACAAGGACGCAGTACAAAAGGCATCTGTGGGAGATTTTCGACTAAATCTTTCTTTTGAAAGATACAATCCCCGCCGGTGATGCAATCGATCCCCATCTTTCTCAAATAACCGGCGTGTTGTTTGCCCAGCCCGCCCGCGCCTGTCGCCATACCGGCATTTGCGATAATAAAATCAGGCTGATAGCGGCGCTTAATTTCCGCAATATTTTTTTTAACCGCCCACACGCCCACCTTACCGGTAATTTCAGCGATATAAAAAATTCTCACAGTTCGTTCCGCTTTTGTACCAGCGTATTCGGATTTTTTAATGCCAGTCTGTCGATTATTTTAGTGCATTTTTTGGCAAGCTTTTTGTTCCCCAATATCGTATAGGTATCGCGTAAATTAAAAAGCGTATCCTCTGAATCGGGAGCAAGCGTCAAGGCTGATTCAAAAGCGCGGCGGGCTTGTTCGTATTTTTCTTCATTAAAAAGGAGCGTACCGTAGTTATTCCAGATACGGCCGTTTTCGGTCTCCAGCTCAAGCGCTTTCGTATATGCAAGCCGTGAAGCCTCCATTTCGCCGGTTTCATGGAGAACAACACCGAGCGTATCCCAAATGTCGGCATCAAAGGGATTGCAACGCGCTGCCTCGTAGAGTGCATAGCGAGAGTTATCTTTATCATCAAGCGCATAGTAGCTGAGCCCCAAATTAAACCACATTAAGCTGCTGTACGGTTCAAGCTGTAAACCGCGGCGAAGGCATGCTATCGCTTCGCTATGGCATCCTTCGGCAGCGAGCATCACTGCACTGTCATTAAAAAAATCGGCTGTCTCTTGCATATCTAAAATATATACTATTTAATGAAAGAACTCAATCGATATTACCTTACAGCCCTGCATATTCCGGTTTACTAAATCTATTACCTCTGCATTGGCCATATTGCGCCGTTAGATGAGAGACAAAAGCCAATCTTTTAAATCCTTTGCTGACGAACATTCAAGCACAGGTTCATTCGTTATTTGAGGATTATACTTCAGGCGAGAGGGTATCGACGGGTATATTCCCGTTGCCGTCCTAACCGCTTCAGTGTAGAAAGCGGGATGAGTTATTTCCGGAGTAATCATAATACAGGAATGCGCAGTGTGCTCATCGGATACCCAACGGGGAAGCAAACCGGTATCCGTAAAAAAACTTTCGATCATTTTATCCGATTCCGATAAACCATTTTTTACTGTGTTCCAGGCCTGCCATATTTCCGCAACATAGGGACTGATAATATACCCTGTTCGATCTTTACAATCTCTCATTGCCTCCAATACAGAATCTTGGTTAAATCGAAATGAGGCGATACTTGGAGTAGATTTCTTAGAAGCCTCGTGTGCATACAGCATTTTAAAGCGTGTATATTCTCTCTCGTGCTCTATTTCAGGGGCATGACAAGTAGAATCGACCGTCGTAATAAAACCGTTTATAGGTGTACCCATCTTCTGCGCAACTACGGCGGCACTGAGGGCATTCGGCTGCTTTAACGGGACTCCGATAATCAAACGGGGATGCTCAATACTGTTATCATAGCCGGCTCGTGAAAGTGCCGTCAATGCAGCATACATACAGCAGCACACTTGCGATAGCAGATAATCGATATGCGCTACATGGGGTATAAACAGCTCCATCGAACCGGTAATATCAGCATCTGACACCGTCTCTTGAATTATAGTCTTACAATCTGCCAAAGAACCGTTGACTCCAAAGATATGAATGTTTTCAGGGAGCAAAAGGAATTGCTGTTTTACCATGGGCTGAAAAGCATCCTTTGAATTTTTAGGATATAAAAAGGTTGCATGAATATCCTCAAACTCAGAAAAAGCTTTTGCAAGTGAAAGCGTTTCAAGCTCTGTCCCCGCAAAAAGAATATGCACCGGCTGCCCGTTGAGCTGGTAGAAATAATCGACCAACTGCGCAGTAAAACGTGCACCGAAATCGGCATAGGAACCGCCATCTCCGTGGGTCAGTTCAGCGATATAAGTACGCGGATCAATCGGAAACACCGGAACTCTAAATGGAAATGCGCGGACGATAAGAGTATACAAATCGGATTCAGGAATAGCATCCCGAAAAAATGATCTGAACACTTCAAACGCAACATCGCGGAAGGACGGCGGAGGATTTTTATATATTAAAGAATCGGGTAAAAGCGGTATCTGCCGGGGAAGATAATTACCTCCTTCCGCATTGTGTGTTTTTAACAGCATTTCTAAAGGAACGCATACGGACGGATCTCTTATATTATAAAAAGATATGGACGGCTGCATATCCCTTTATAGCATAGATATACGGTGATTTCAATCGTAAAAGGTATATTTTTAGGGCAAACATATTCTTTGCCTTATTCAGCAGCGATAAAAAGAGCGTGTAACATACATCGTCATATCCTTTTTCTTCTTCGCGCCGGTTAAGTATATGCTCCTTATACGCAAAGAGGTTAAAAAAATCGTATAGCCTGCTGCCGTGTTCGCAAAATTGTATATTCATATGGGAACCTCTAAAAAACGAGCTGTTGCATTTAAAACGGCGGTTTTCTAAATATGAATTGTCCCCTACCCTTCTCACCTAAAAATTTGTTCTCCTTTACGATTAATTCTCCGCGGCTGAATACGGAGTCGATTGCGCATTGTACCCTCATTCCTTCATAGGTGCAGTAATCGCAGGCGCTTTTCAGGTTCTTCTTTGTCAGCACTTCTTCGGCATTCGGATTGATAATCGTAATGTCGGCATCGGCGCCGGGCAAAAGGCAGCCTTTTTTGAGGATACATACCGAAGATGCGCGCAGGATTTGCCGCCATCACCTGTACGAACCGTTCAAGCGAAATCCGCTTTTTTTGTACGCCTTCGGAGAAAATAATCCGCACTCGCTCTTCGATACCCGGAGCGCCGCCCGGCCCTTTGGTAAAATCGCCCTTGGTATCCATCTTCTCTTTTAACAGGAAGGGACAATGGTCGGTTGCAACGACTTGGATATCACCGTTTGCAAGACCGATCCAGAGCGCTTCTATATCCTGCTTTCTGCGCAGGGGGCGGCGCCATGATATATTTCAGCCCTTCGATATTTTCAGGATCATCGGGACTGCCGTTCTCATTTCCGTATTTTTCTTCCGAAAGCGTCAGATACTGCGTACAGGTTTCTACAAACAGCCGATTAACGTGCTGCCGTCCCTCTACCACGCTGATAAGCGCCTCTCCCGTAGAAAGGTGTACAATGTACAGCGGCGCATCCTTTACCATTTCCGAAAAATGAATAAGGCGGGAAACAGCCTCGGCTTCCGTTTCGTTAGGCCGACTGCGCGCATGGTAAATAGGCAGCATTTTATTTTCTTTTACAAATTTTGACCGGAGATAATTGATAAGCGAATCGTTTTCCGAATGCACGGTTAAAATGCCGCCCGCTTCTTTCACGGTTTGCAGCAAGCGGTAAAAGCCCGTATCGTCAATTTTAAATCCGTAGGTCGTATAAGCCTTAAAGCTCGTAATACCTTCATTTTTAATGATGCCGGATAGCTCCTGCAAAATTGCATCATCCACATGCTGAATAACACCGTGAAAGCTGTAGTCGATAACCGCTTTTTTTGCAAGCTCATGGTATCGGTCTATGGAATAATGCAAGTTGCATCCGGCGGGGCCGAAAGAGATATGGTCGATAACGGAGGTCGTGCCGCCGCAGGCTGCTGCAACGGTGCCGGTGTAAAAGTCATCGACGGCGCGGTACTGCGGAGACTGCTGCAACTCAAGATGTGTATGAGCATCAATCAGCCCCGGCATGACATAACAGCCGGGAACTTCATACACGACATCAAAATCGACGGGATTAAAATGCCCGATTCCGGTTATCTTGCTGCCGGTTATTGCAATATCCGCCTTAAATGTATCATTTTCGGTTACGAGCGTACCGCCCGTTATCAATGTCTTTTTCACAATTCCTCCTTATCTATGGACAGCTCTAAAAGCCCTGTTAGATTTTTAGAGTTACCTCTATGCAACTTTTCATATACGAAAAATGCCGATCAGACTTACGATGACCCAATCGGCATTTTTGTATTTAATTTTTAATCGTCGTCCACCATAATGCGCAAAATCACCTTATCGGTTTCCCTCATACCGTCGGCAGCAACGGCGCCTACACCGGCGATGGTCTTTTCTATGTCGCCTTTTACGATACCTTCACCGGGTTCAAACACTCGGTTCTGCATTGCAAGATAATGCGCATTCAGCGCTGCATCAACCGATGTGGCAATCTTCGAGGCACACGAGGGCTTGGCACCGTCACAGACAATTCCCGACACAACTGCAAGGGTGTTAGTGATGGTCTCGCATACCTGTTCATAGCTTCCGCCTGAAAGATACGTAACGGCAGCCCCGCTCCCGCATGCAGCGCTGACAGCTCCGCAATAGGCGGAAAGTCGGCCGATCCGCGTTTTTTGGTGAATCGCAATCAAGTTGCTGACCAACAGACCGCGCAACAGCTTATCATGCGGGAGCTTTTTTTCTTCGGCAAACACGATAACCGGTAGCGACGCCGTCAAGCCCTGATTGCCGCTGCCCGAATTGGTAACAACCGGCAAGGTACAGCCGCTCATGCGGGCATCGGAACCCGCAGCGGCGGCGGCCTGCGCACGGATTTTTAGGGTAACGGCCTGCTCAGTCTCGGCAGCCTTTAGGAGATTCGCCCCCGCATTAATACCGTAGCGGTGCTCCAATCCTTCCTGCGCGATGCGGGTATTATAATCGATCTGGCGTTCCAGTATCGGGCGGACGCGGTCAAGGTTTATCGTATCGGCAAACTCAAGGATCTTTTTTACCGATAAGCCCAACCGGTCGGTCAACGCGGCATTTGCACTAGCCGGATCAAACGGAACGGATAACACATCTTTTCCGTTTTTGGTTGTGTGCACGATATTCGTATGCTGATGGATAATCTCAACCGATGCGCTGTCGGCGCCGGCAAAAACTTCTACAATAAAATGCAGAGAAGCCACCGTATCCAAAAGGGAAACTTTACAAGGAACTTTTTCCAAAAATTCCTTTGTGCGAGCGATATCGGCTTCGGTTATGTCGGCAAGAACCTCAAGTCCCTTATCGGGATTACCGCCGATAATGCCGATTGCCGCCGCCGCCGGAATTCCCTTCATATTGCCCGAATTAGGGACGGTAACACTCTTTACATTTTTAATAATGTTACCGCTGCTTTTGATGCACACACGGTCGGGAATCTTACCGAGCAACGCACGGGCATGAGCGCCCGCATACGCTATAGCAATCGGTTCGGTACAGCCGAGCGCAGGAACCAGCTCTTCTTGAAGGATCGCAATGAATTGATTACAGTCAAAGTCCGTAAGTTCCATACCTTACGCCTGTTTTAACGTTCCGTCCGGTTTATAGAACACACCGCGCAGAATAAGCGCAAGCGCTCCGTCTCCGGTTACATTGCAGGCTGTACCGAAGCTGTCCTGTAGGGCGAAGATGGCGATCAATAAGCCGGTACCGATTTCGTCAAAACCGAGTATGCTGATAACGATACCGAGCGAAGCCATAACCGTTCCGCCGGGTACGCCGGGCGCTCCGACAGCGAATACACCGAACAGGAATGAGAACAAGACCATTGTCCCGATTGGAGGAACCGCCCCGTACAACATCTGAGATATCGTCATTGCAAAGAATGTTTCGGTAAGAACGGAACCGCACAAATGGGTTGTTGCTCCCAGCGGGATAGCAAAGTCAACGATATCGGACGGAAGAGCACTGGATTTATGAGCACAGCGTAAGGCAACCGGCAAGGTCGCCGCGCTCGACATCGTACCGACTGCGGTGGCATACGCAGGGCCGTAGTGCTTTACCACTTCAAGCGGATTTTGCTTTGAAACCGCACCGCCGATGAGGTACAACAGCGTCATCCAGATAAAATGACCGATGAGTACAATAATGATAACTTTCAAGAATACGGGAAGCTGGCGGGTTAAGCTACCGCTGTATGCAAGTTCGGCGAAGGTTGTCGCAATAAAGAACGGCAGTATCGGTACGATAACGCGGTTGACGATTTCAAGCACCATTGCCTGAATCTCTTTTAAGAGTTTTTCAACCGTCGCAGCTTTTGTCCAAATAACCGAAATACCGGCCAAGATAGCCAATACCAGTGCGGTCATAACCGGCATAATCGGCTGTATGTTCAGCGAGAACGCCGTAGAGGGTATTTCCACCAATTCGGCAGCCTGTGCAGGAATATGCAGGAACGGAATAAGAATATATCCTGCTACAGTCGAAAACAGGGATGCTCCGACTGCGGACAAATACGATATCAGCAAAAAGACGCCGAGCATTTTGCCTGCATTTGCTTTTAAATCGCAAATAGCCGGAGCAATAAAACCGAAGATAACGAGTGGAACGGCAAAAAAGATCAGCGAACCGAGCAACCTTTTAATGGTCGCAATAATCCCCATTACCGGAGCGGGTACAAACAACCCGAGCAACACACCGGCAAGAATCCCTAACGCAAGCTGCGGTAACAGTCCCAATTTTCTACCGCTTTGTTTTTCCATAATAGAATCCCCCATAAACATTTTTGTAGGCAGTGAATGCCCGTTCATTAACATGAAGCAGGGCAACTCACAACAGAAGACATTATATACCCGCTGTTTTACACTTGTCAAATTATAAATGAGTTTCTTTGCGCAAACATCGCGTATTAACGTGTGAGCGTTCTGTGCACGAATTAAACAACTTCCAAAGTTGATTTGCAATCCGCTTTAGCGGATATTATAAATTATTCCTTTACAGAACAGAACCAGAGGCTCTGATACTTTGTTCAATTGTTCAATTTTAAAGAACGTTTAAAAAATATATATTTTCATACTTGACTTTTGAGGGTATTATGGAAGAGAACTTCACCGCGAATGTTATTCGGAAAAACAAATGTGTGAAGCGAAATTATGAGGAATGGTCGAAAAGGTGTTAGATTGACCTGTCTAAAGGCAGGAGCGGAGCCGGTTTGACATTCTTCCGCCCGAAAAAAGTAATTGCAATGAAAAAGGACGTTGCAAGAAGGAAGGTCGAAATGAAACAAAGAAAATTAGTTTTAATGATTGGAATGCTTATCTTGCCGATAAGTATTATTTTGGTAGCAGGTTGCTCAACTTTCAGACCTGTGCAGACGACAGCGCAATTCCCTGCTGATGGAAGTAAGTATGTAATATTAGGCAGAGTAGAATACGCTGGAAAAGTATCAAGCTCCGGAGCCGGATATACAAAATTGCTTGAGGTTGCAAAAGAGACATATCCGAATGCAGATGATGTTGTTAATATAGTTATGGACGCAAAATACAAAAAAGGTTTATTTGGTGGTGCAAGAATGGATTATATCATTATATCCGGTGTTGCAATAGATTACCTTGAAGTAAAGTAGCAGAGAATCAAAACAGTTTTATATTAGAAGTTCCGCAAAAATATAAAACTGTTTTGGTGTAAGGAAGTTGTTATGAAGTTTGTCGATATTTTTAAGAAACTTGCCGAAGACGGCTTATGCGATAGCAGGGATATAGTGAACAAAATAGTTGGAGCTGATTATCGCGATATTTATTTTACGGAATATCCGAATGACCCCTATGTCTGTAAAGGTTGCGGAAAAATCTTTAGAACACGGGCGAATGAGTGTACTGTTGATCATATTATTCCGCGAAAATACGGAGGTACAAATAATATAGCTAATTTACAAATTCTTTGCAGAGAGTGCAATCAAAATAAAGGGCATCAAATAGACCGCTTAACGCTAAAATATGGCGGAGATGCATTAATAAGAGAGTTGAAAAAAATACTTCATTATTAGAAATTGCTGAGGTTACTAAATTAATTATAGGAGTAATAGTATGGATTATGAAGAATTGAAAAAAAATGCGGATGGAATAATTAATACGCATTTAGGATTTGCAATGGTTGCAGGTGCGGTACCGCTACCTATTGTTGATATTGCTGCAGTAACGGCAATTCAAATGGATATGCTGCAACAACTTGCAAAACTTTATGAAGTTGATTTTAACGGTGAGCGAGGCAAGAGTATAGCCTTATCGTTAATCGGTTCAACATTCGGAACAACACTTGGAAGACTTGGAGCCAGTGCAGTAAAAACAATTCCCGGGATAGGAACGATATTAGGTATAAGTTCACAAGTAATCCTATCAGGAGCAGCGACCTTTGCAATAGGAAAAGTATTCCAAAGTCATTTTGAGAATGGCGGTAACTTTTTTGATTTTAATGTAAGATCAATGAAAGAGAAATTTGAAGAATTCTTAAACATCGGCAAAAAGGTTGCCAAAGATCAACAAAAGAATGAAAATAAAAATGATATACTAGCGACGATAGAAAAATTAAAAGAACTGAAAGACAAGGGAACTATTAGTGAAGAAGAATTTGAAAAAAGTAAAACGGAATTACTTGGTAAACTTCATGGCTAACCTCACACCCGCTTCAACCTGACATTGCCTTTGCGGCAATGCAGGTTAAGCGAAGGTAAGGTTAGTTCTGCATTTAAACTTTAACATCAAAAAACAAATTGGGAGAAGATGCTCGAAAGCTGTTCGGCGTTGTGTCTTGGAAAGTACAAGATTTAGGAGCGGTTTGTGTAGCAATCTCTAAAACTGAGAGAGACCAAAAAGCTATTAGCTCCGCGCAGCAAAGGCCTATAAATCCATAATTAAACAAAACTTCCAGGACAGCCCCGTTCCCTGTATGTTTATATTGATTATGCGAACCTTTTGATGTAACAAAATACCAGCCATCGGCCTTTAGTATCTTCTCTATTTCTTTTGCCGTCATTTTACGTTTCAATATATCATACAACACTATATGTATAACAATCAAGCAATGAGGAAAATATTGATTGTGTATGGAAAAGCAGAAATACGAGCTATGTTGAGGCGGATTTCCGGCGTTTAAATCCTTCGACACGGGCGCTTGCAGGGCAATCGAGAGGGCTCCTGTCGCCACGCACCAAATAGCGGTAGCCTACTCCGGCAATCATGGCGGCATTATCCGTGCAGAGCTTGAGCGGTGGGAAGATGCACGTTAAACCTTTTTGTTCGGCGAGTTTTTCACGAAGCAGCGAATTTGCAGCAACGCCGCCGCCTGCGACAATCGTGTGCAGTCCCGTGTCTTCTACCGCCCGCAGCAGGGAACGCAGTAATATTTTAACGGCTCTCGATTGAAAGGCCGCCGCGATATTTTCGGGCGTTTTTTCATATCCGGGATTCCAGAATTGATCGATTTGATTGATGACTGCGGTTTTTAATCCCGAATAGGACACGTCATACCGGCGGCCGGATTCGTGCAGTACCGGCATCGGAAAGTTTGCAGCCTTGGGATCGCCGTTTTTCGCCAGCCGGTCAATAATTACGCCGCCCGGATAGCCGAAATCGTAGAACTTCGCAACCTTATCGAATGCTTCGCCCGGCGCATCGTCGATAGTACTACCGAGCACTTCGATTGAATCAAAATCGTATACTTTACAGATAAGCGAATGGCCGCCCGATACCAAAAGACCGAGGTAGGGATAAGGAATGTCCTGCTCAAGATGCGCTGCGTACAGGTGCCCGAGCATGTGGTTTACGGCAATAAACGGTTTATTGCATGCCCATGCGAGGGTTTTCGCAAAGGTCAGCCCTACCAGCAGCGACCCCATCAGCCCGGGCCGA
Organism: Treponema vincentii; assembly: GCF_010365865.1. Taxonomy (NCBI): domain Bacteria; kingdom Pseudomonadati; phylum Spirochaetota; class Spirochaetia; order Treponematales; family Treponemataceae; genus Treponema; species Treponema vincentii. Next base: position 1,696,377 of record NZ_CP048020.1, read on the forward strand.
TTGGTAACGGCGATACCGTCTATCGATTGCAACGTTTCACCCGCTTCCTGCAAAGCAGTTTTGACAACCGGCAATATCCATTCGGTGTGCTTGCGGCTCGCAATCTCAGGCACGACACCCTTATACGCTTCGTGAAATGGTATTTGAGTCGCCACCACAGAGCTGATGATTTTATGTCCGTCCTCCACGACGGCGGCTGCCGTTTCATCGCAGGAGCTTTCTATTCCAAGTATCTTCATTCTGTTGTTCCTATTGTTCCATGATTGACTTTGGACATTCTCTTTTAGTTGCCGAAGTTAACTGTCCCTTTTTGTGCAACTTGAGCAATTGCCGAAAGTGAAAATCCGTCTTCGATAAGTGCAGGATACATCTCGGTTAAAAGCTCTGCAAGCTCAACCGTAAAGACATGGCCGATCATGATGGCAGAGCCTTTCTGTCTCGCAATGCTCAACCCTTTTTTAATTTGCGTTTCCATTGCAGCGCGGCTTTTATCGTTATCAATAAAAATTGCCCGTTCCCAGACAGCCATATTTTTCTCCTTTGCAACCTTCGCAACGACTGACCGAGCGGTTGTCCGCGAATCCAAAAAGAATATATGTTTTTCCGCTACGACATCCAAAACCGCGCTCATCGCTGCCTCGTCCGCCGTCATCAGTGAGCCTTCGTGATTATTCATCCCGGCTACCGGCCAAATTTCTTCGAGATTTTTTCTGACGATATTTTTGATTTGCTCCGCAGAAAGTCCCGGCGTCACCGCCCCCAGTCCCGGATTAATATGCAGATCAACCGATTGCATCGGCTGGTGCAAAATAACCTGTTTTCCGGCTTTACGTATCCGCCGCGCCGACTCGCTAGAGTACCGCAATCCGGGTAAAACTGCAATAGTACAGGGGAATGGCAGCCGTAAAAAGTACTCGAGCTGGTCGAGATTGTGCCCTGCATCGTCAAACACGAAGGTGAGGTTCCCTGCATAAGGGGCAGGCTTGCGCGGCTTTTCCGGTTTTGCAGCAGGCTGCACCGGCTGCACTTTTTGCACGGTTTTTTTCTTATCGGGTACGGCAGGTTTTTCCGGTACACTGTTTTTCTTCGATGCGGTATTTTTTTTATCAGATGCAACGGATTTTTCCGATACGGTATTCTTTTGCGGAGCCGGATGGACTGCCGGCTTTTCTTTCTGCGCAGTACCTTTCTGTGCAGCAGAAGCGGTGCGGGATGCAGGCACAGCGGCAGGCGAATGGGGAGCCGGTTGTGCAGCCGGTGTTGTTTTTTTTACAGCAGGCGCTTTCTCCTGTGATGACTCCGTTTTTTGCTGCGCTGTCGGTGTATTTTGCCGTTTTTGCTGCACCGCGGAATCGGTATGCGGCTGTGTTTGTGCAGCAACCTGCGACACGGTAACCGGCGGTGAAGGTTCTTGTGCTGCCGTAAGCGGTTCATTCCGTTTTTGTTCAGTTGACGGTATTTCCTTTTCAACCGGAGTTTGCGCTTGAACCGGTTCGGATTTTAATGAATTTTTAAGATTAGGCACTAATTTTAACACTAAAACAAGATTAAAACCCAAAAGCAGAACGCACAATATCACCAATGCGGCAATAATATTCCCTCTCGAACGCTTCTTTCGGGCGGTTGAACTGCGCGGCTTTTTCTTTGTTGTTGTACTGCTGCGGCTCTTGGTTTTTGACTGCCCCTTCGCCGCTGTTTTTTTAGGTGTCGTTTTTTTGCTTGTTTTTACTTTATCTTCTTTTTCGGACATAGGCGAAAGCATAAAAACAGCGCGGCTTAATGTCAAGCGGCATTTATAATGGTAGCCCCTATCGGAAAACCTCTAAAAACCGCAAGCCTATCAGCTTGTTCTGTAAGGAAATCATTTACCGTATATGCTAATAAATCTCTATGCTTTAAGATAGAGCCGTTTTAATGAAAAGATATAATAAAAGTATGATAGGGATAGAAATAAAATAGAGAAAATAATCGGGCAAGCCGGATTTGAACCGGCGACCCCAAGTCCCCCAGACTTGTACGCTAACCAACTGCGCTATTGCCCGTTTTGTTTCAATGACAGAAAGAGATATTATCGATAAAATTCCGTTATGTCAATACGCAGTGTTGCATCATACGTCACATTCTGTCCCGAAGCAATCGATAGAATGTTCAAAGAATAATGTAACCATCGATTGACTTTTACCGTATTCTGTATATACTAGACATATTCGATAACTTCGTTGTCGAACAAGTTTGCTAATATACTTGTGAGGTTATACTATGAAAAAATATATTGTAGGAATGTTAATTATTATTATCGGTTTACTCGTTCTGTTTGCTCCCTTCGGATATGCCCATGTCTGTTTTCCGAAAGCTGACGGCGGTTTTATGAAGTGCCATTGGATGGGCGAGGCTGTCCGAATGCTCGGCGGTTTAATTGCTGCATTAGGCGTCGTATTCTTACTGTTCAAGAGTTCCCGCATCGGTATCGCATTTTCCAATATCGGGCTCGGTGTTTGTCTGATATTATTGCAAACGGTTGTTATCGGTACATGTAAGACTGCAACTATGCATTGTAATGTTTATACCAAACCTGTCATTTTACTGTTGGCAATCATACTGATAGCCATTGATGTCGGGTATCTGTTCGTTAACAGAAGACGATAAATTTTACCATTGGATTATTACGGTATGTTATTGCAAACAAAACAACTTTCCAGAACGTTTACCAGAAGCGGTTTCGATTTTTTTGCCGTTAAGGAGGCCGATTTCACTATCGATTCTTCCGATTTTGTCTTTATTGTCGGCCGCTCCGGTTCGGGGAAAACGACACTGCTTAATCTGCTTTCGGGAATTTTAGAGCCGACTTCAGGTACGGTTCTTTTTGAAGATAAAGATATTACGCTGATGAGTGATACCGAAAAAAGCTATTACCGTAATGAGTCTATAGGATTTGTTCCGCAATCACTCGGCGCCTTGCCGAATCTGTCGGTACTGGATAATGTGCGCGTCCCGTTTTTTTTATTTAGCAGGGACGGCGATACCGAAGGGAGGGCGCTCAGTTTGTTGGAAGTGATGGGAATAGCACATCTAAAAGATGAAATGCCGAAAAATCTTTCGGGCGGAGAATCAAAGCGGATGCTTATCGCGCGTGCATTGATGAATGCGCCCAAGTTGCTCATCGCCGACGAACCGACGGCAAACCTCGATGCGGAAACGGCAGCTGGTGTCATGCAGGCGGTAAAAGATGTAAACAAGCTCGGAACTGCCGTGCTGATTGTAACGCATGATTCCACTATCTTGGATCCGCACTGTACAACCTACCGCATGGATGCCGGAACCCTTTCAAAAGTCTAGGTCTTCCATAATATTGCTTTCTTATGTGTCTTATGCTATAAATTAAGACTAAATGATAGTCTGTATACATAGACGCCTTATCAGCAAAATTGATAACAAGTGTTTTTATAAATGATTACAGCAGTATTGTCAGCTGCCCTTCCGATTAAAAACACATCGGTCAGGAAAAAATTCGATTCTTTGTAAAAATTTCTAAAAAAAGTGATTTTCAGCAGTTTTTTTAAGCCAAAATCGCAACAAAGACATATAACAAAGATAAGAAGTAATGCGACGGGGCAAGACGTGCCGGAAGCAAAAACACTTTTGCAGAACGTCATTGGTAATGTTCTAACGGTACCAGCCGAGCGCACATAATTATGGAGGCACAAAAATGGCAAAAACAAAATCGGAAATAAATCAGGTAACCAATATTACCGATGCTGATGAAAAGCTCAAAGCGTTGGAGGCTGCGCGTCTGCAAATTGAAAAACAATTCGGACAAGGGTCGATCATGAAGCTCGGTTCAAAGACCGAGACGAGCGGTATCGAAGTAATCCCGTCAGGGAGTATCTTGCTTGACGAAGCGCTCGGTATCGGCGGCTATCCGCGCGGCAGAATTATCGAAATATTCGGTCCGGAGTCATCGGGAAAAACCACGCTTGCGCTCCATGTTGTTGCAGAAGCGCAAAAACGGGGCGGTATTGCAGCGTTTGTGGATGCCGAACATGCCCTTGACCCGCAGTATGCGCAAAAACTCGGTGTCAATATCGATGAGTTGTGGGTCGCCCAGCCCGATGCGGGAGAGCAGGCGTTGGAAATCACCGAAAACCTCGTCCGATCGGGTGCGGTGGATGTCATCGTCGTGGACTCGGTAGCAGCCCTTACGCCGCAAGCGGAAATTGACGGTGAAATGGGCGATTCACACATGGGATTACAGGCTCGTTTAATGAGTCAGGCGTTGCGGAAGCTGACGGCAATTATCTCACGGTCAAAATGTATTCTCATCTTTATCAACCAAATCCGTATGAAAATCGGTATTGCGTACGGTAATCCTGAAACCACCACCGGCGGTAATGCGCTCAAATTCTATTCCTCGGTACGTATCGAAGTCCGCAAAGGCGAAGTGCTCGGCAAGGATGAGGATGAAGCATGGGGAAACAAGGTGCGCATCAAAGTTGTCAAGAATAAGGTCGCGCCGCCGTTCCGAAAGGTTGAGCTGGAAATCCTGTTCGGCAAGGGAATTTCTCCCTACGGCAGCTTGCTGGACTGCGCGGTAAAATACGAATTGATAGACAAAAAAGGTGCATGGTACTCGTATAAAGAAGATAAGATTGGACAAGGGCATGACAACGCCGTAAAATTCTTGGAAGACAATCCCGATGTTGCAATCGATCTTGAAAAGACCTTGCGCGCACAGCTGTTCCCCAACCAAAAATATGTGTCAAGTTTTGTAAAAATCGATCAAGCCGCCGATTCCGGAACTGCGGGCAAAACGCCGTCCGGTTCCGGCACCGGCGAAGCGGCTGCGGCAAAGGCGGCGGGTTCCGTAAAACCGGAAGTGGCAAGAACTGATAAAGAAGCTGATGCTCAGGCCGCTCCGGCAGGGAAAAAATCCATGCTCGAAAAAGCAGCTCTCGCTAGCGGCAAAACTGAAAGCTTGAATGCCGATTCTGCAGCAGTATCCGCTACGCATAAATCAAAGCCGGGCAGCACTTTTGACGGCGACAACGAGCTCTTTTAAACAGCCTGATATCACAGGGTAATCGCATCAGACTGTTTTGCTGTATTTCCCGCAGAATAATGAGGCCGTTCGACCAGAGTTGAACCTCTTTGCGGTTCAAATGGTCTCACAGCCTCATTATTCTGCGATTCTTATGTATAGGTTCTGATACGATTACCCTGCTGCAGAAAAAGATGTGTGAAATTTTAGGAAAATTTCACACAAAAGGAAAACAATCGCATCAGACTGTTTGAGGGTTACGCTGATGTGTCGGGCAGTATCTTAGTCCATGCGGGAAGCAGCGTTTGCGGCTCCTTCCGCTCGGTGATGAGTGCGGTAAAAAGCGGTTCCAGCTGAGGCAGCGCCGCATCCAGCAGGGTAAATTCTTCTTGAGAAAAAGGAGACAGCACATAGCCTGCGATATCGGGATGATCGGCGCTGCTGCTTTTTTTCCCGCCGGGACGCCCGATACCGATCCTGAGCCGCCAAAAGTCCGGCGTACCCAGCGCAGCCTTTATTGAGCGAAGCCCATTGTGTCCGCCGAGCCCTCCCGACCACTTGAGACTCAAGGCGGCAGGCGGCAGTTCGAGTTCGTCATGCACGACAAGTATTTCCGCCGGAGGAATTTTAAAGAACTGGGCAGCTTCTTCCACCGCTTCCCCCGATAGGTTCATATAGGTTTCAGGCTTTAAAGCATGGACAGCCTGTCCCCCGCTCACTGTCGCCGGAAACCGCCCGTACAGTCCGCGGAACTTATGCTGCCACGAAATTCCCCCGCAAATAGATAAACGATCCGCAGCAATCCATGCTGCGTTATGCCGGGTTCGTTCATACTCCCGCCCGACATTTCCTAAAAATGCTATTAACGAAATCATCTTTTTTGACCTGTAATTATTCTTTTACCTTCGTGTCGATTATGATCGTAACTGGTCCGTCGTTGTGAATTTCCACCTGCATATCCGCCCCGAATTGTCCGGTTTTTATCGGCTTACCAAGCGCTTCGCTCAGTTTGCGGATACAGCATTCATAGAGCGGGATTGCAATCGAAGGCTCCGCCGCTGCATTGAAGGACGGGCGATTTCCTTTCTTCGTACTGGCAAACAGGGTGAACTGACTGACCAGCAAAATGTCTCCCTGCACATCCGCAAGGGCACGATTCATCTTCCCCTCATCGTCTTCAAAAATCCGCATCTGTACGATTTTCTTAACCAACCAATCTATATCGTCCTCAGTATCTTCAGGACAGATACCGAGCAAAATCACAAAGCCCTTGCCGACGGTCTGCGTTTCAAAACCTTCAATCGCCACACTTCCCGACCGTACCCGCTGTATTACTGCTCGCATGACACACGCTCCTCATTCCGTATATCCATACAATAAAATACACCTTTAGTCGTATAATGAATACTTCGAGCCATTTTTTCCTCTCTTATTGATTATATCCTGCCGTCTATGATGTATCTCAATTGTTGCATTTCGAGGCCGCTTCAGTTATATTGGACGGGCATCGGGAGTGCGCTCTACAATGAATACACAAAACACGGAACTTTTACAAGCGGGATTAACCGCATTACATATTGAAGACCGGCAAGGCAAATTGGCAGATATGTTAACGCGATACATTCGCGAACTTGAAACGTTTAATGCCGCATTTAATTTGATAAAGGTGCAAAACACTCAAGAGCTGATTATCAAACATATCCTCGACAGTCTTGCGCCCTGGGAAGCGTTAGCACACAGGCTCGATTCACAGCAAACCGAGGGCACCTGTACTATTGCAGATATCGGTTCGGGGGCGGGGCTGCCGGGTATTCCGCTTGCATGTCTGTTTTTACTTAAAGATCCGAGCATTAAATTTACGTTAATAGAGCGGATGCACAAACGATGCGCTGTTTTGGAAAATGTACAAGCCATGCTAGGGCTAACCAATACCACCGTGCTGGAATCCGAGGCAGAAAAAGCTCCTGCCGATTATTTTGACATTGCCGTATTCCGAGCCTTTCGGCCGCTTGACCGCGCAATGCTTGCTACCCTGCAAAAACGAATTCACAGTACCGGTATCTTAGCGGCCTACAAGGGAAAACGCACCGCAATTGAAGAAGAGATGCAAGCTTTGGACGCTTATAAGCCGGACTATGAAGTAATACCGGTACAAACACCTTTTTATGACGCGGAACGGAATCTTGTTATAATTCCCAAGTGCCGCGAGGATGATTAACAGAGCAATTCTCCCGAATAGTACCGGCGTTCTTTATCCTCTTCCGTAATGCACAGCGCCCCATCCGGAGCGATACCGGTAAGGATACCTTCGATAATATCGTTTTCCTGTTGCCCGCGCATAAAGCGTACTATAGAACCTCGCTTCCAAAGCCGGCGGCTGATTTCTTCATTCCAATCGCGGCAGCTAAGACATTCCTGTATGTGAGTCAGCAGCGCAGGAATAAACACTTCAAACGTGGGGCATTTATCGGCGCCGATAATCATTGCAAGCGAAGTTGCCGTGTGTTCTATGCTCCGCAAAAAAGCCGTTTGAAGCAGGTTGATACCGACACCGGCAAGAACACAGCCGCCCGCGCTTTCGCACAGGATGCCTGCAGCTTTTTTACCGTTGATAAAGATATCATTCGGCCACTTAACGGCAGTCCGTACGCCGGAAGGCAAAAACGAATCGAGTGTTAAACTAGCGGCTAAGCCTATCCGCAGCGTAAAATCGGTGGATGCGGGTTGCCTCAAAATAAGCGTACCGAGCAGGTTTTCCTCTGCAGGGGAAAGCCACTGCCGATCGGCCGTACGCCCGCGCCCTTCCGTTTGATAACCGGCATAGATGAATGTCCCATCCGGACACCCCTCCGCAAGGCATTCGCGAGCAGTCTGTAATGTAGAATCGGTACGTGCGTAATAATACACAGGCGCATTAAAAGGGTTCGTGATTGAGGTTGTTTCTCGTTTTTGTTGAGGTATCAAAATAAACTCCGTGAATAATCTTTCTCTTTTTGCTCCGTTTCGGGGGCTAACAGACTGGCAACATCCGTTTCCGTACGGATTTTTTCTACCAGCTCGGGATTGTTTTTTAAAAATCTACTTAATATTTGCTCAAACAATTCCATGCAGACGCGGGCATCGTCTTCGGCACGGTGAGCCTCCAGCGCTGTAATACCGAACTGTACGGCAAGATCCTGTAATGCATAGCTGGATAAACCGGGAAATACTTCCTTTGCAAATATTCGCGTATCGACGGCTTTATTGGTTAAAGGAAATTTTCCGGCGCGCTTTAACTCCGCATTAACATAGTTTATGTCAAATGGAGCATTATGCGCAACTAAAACACCGGTACCGATAAAATCGAAAAAGTCAGGAAAGACATCAGCTATCAGCGGCTTATCCTTCAACATCTCATCGGTGATTCCGTTGACCTTGCCCGCCTCCTCCGGCATCGGCATTTCAGGATTGATAAGCACATTGTACCGGGCAATAACACCGCGTTGGTCGAACTTTACCGCACCGATTTCTACAATTCGCCCCGATACGGGATCAAGTCCGGTCGTTTCGGTATCAAAAGCGATAAAGGCTACCGTGTCATATACGGCAGCCAACCAATCATAACTGGTCATTAGACGATAGTGTCCAACGCTTGAGCAAAAATTTTAACCTGCTGTTCTGCTTTGGTCTGAGCGGCGGCAACATCCTTACCCTGTACCGGCTGCGGATGGATGATATAAAACTTGATCTTGGGCTCGGTACCGCTCGGGCGGATACTGATAATCGTTCCGTCTTCAAGATAATACTGCAACACATTACTTACCGGAAGATGTACCGCTTCTTTTTTATCAGGTGTCAACGGGTTGTATGAACATGATTGATCGATATCGCGGATGGTTAGAACCTTTACGCCGGCAATATCCTTTAATGCGGAAGTACGGAGCTTTATCATCATATTTTTCATAATTTCAACGCCTTCCGCACCGGGAAACACCTTGTTGATGGTTTTCTCGCAGAAGAGGTTATGCTGTGTAAAGAGTTCGTTTAAGCGATCTAACAAGCTCTTCCCTTGTTTACGCCAATAGAGCGACATCTCGGCACAGAGAGCAGAGGCAGCAATTCCGTCTTTATCGCGGATTTCCATCCCGAAATTATAGCCGTAGCTTTCCTCAAAGCCGTAAATGTAGTGATACCCTTGTTTGGAAATTTCATCAGCTTTGTTGCAGATCCACTTAAATCCCGTTAAGCATTCAAAGGAAGCAACCCCGTAGCTTTTCGCAATACGGTCACACAGATGCGATGTTACAATAGAACGAACAATGGCAGGTTTTGCCGGCATAACACCGAATTCTTTTGCAGTCAGGCAGAGGTAGTCGGCAAAAAGGGCGCCCATCTGGTTGCCGGTAATAAGATGCATTTTTCTGTTGCCGTCTTTTACCGCCGAAGCAAAACGGTCGGCATCGGGGTCGGTTGCCATCAGGATATCGGCGCCTTCTTTTTCCGCAAGTGCAATCGCCATTTTAAGCGCAGCAGGGTCTTCGGGATTGGGGTAGCTGACTGTCGGGAAATTGCCGTCCGGCTGACGTTGTTCGGGTACGGTGATGATGTTAAAGCCCATATCGCCGAGTACTTTTTCGACATGCATCGCACCGGTACCGTGCAGCGGGGTGTAAACAATTTTTACGGACTTTGACATCTCTTTAATAAGATCACCGCGATGCAGCTTGGCCTTAACGCTCGCCCAATATTTTTCATCTATCTCTTTATCGATGATGATGAGTTTACCGCTCTTAATCGCTTCGTCGCGGTTCATCATGTTAACTTTTTTAACAGCATTGACCTTGTCGATAATGCCCTTATCGTGGGGTGGGATAACTTGTGCACCGTCATTCCAATATGCTTTGTATCCATTATACTGCGGCGGATTGTGCGAAGCGGTAACGACTACACCGGTATCGCAGCCGAGGTGGCGGATTGCATAGGAAAGCTCCGGTGTCGGGCGTAATGCCGAAAACAGGTACACCGTAAAACCGTTTGCCGCAAAGATGAGCGCGGTTGCCTCTGCAAACACATCCGAATAGCGGCGCGAATCATGCGCGATAACTGCTTTTAGTTGGCCTTTTTTTGCCTTTTCGGGAAAGGTTTCGATAATATAGTCAGCAAGCCCTTGAGTTGCCTTCTTAATAACCGTAGGATTCATCCTGTTTGTTCCGCCACCGATAATCCCGCGCAAACCGCCGGTACCGAATTCCAATTGACGGTAGAAGCGGTCAAACAGCTCTTTTTCATCATTCTTTGCGATGAGCGCTTCCACTTCCTTTACAAATGTAGGATCGGTTTCCTCTGCTATGTACTGTTTTGCAGAGGTTAGAATTGTTTTACTATCCATAATTGAGTCTCCCTCTTAATCAACAACCCCGACGCAAGCGTCGGGGTACAGTGCTCAATGTTTCGCACTGTATGTTCTATAAGGTGGTTGCAGTCGGCTTTAATACCCTTTGTTACGACGCAAGCGTCGGGGTATTAAACCCTCCGCACGAATAATCACAACGTTTAAATATCTTTAGGGTATCTTTAAAAACTTAATTTGCTTTCGGATACCGCTATTTATTTAGTGTAATCTTTTTTTATAGATTACGCAAGGTAAAATATCAAGAGTGTCAGGAGATAAAAAAAGGGCAACCGTACTCCATACCGGATTTTTAATACGGTCACCCTTCGCACGAATAAATACTATCCGTTTTGAGCTTTTACCGAATCCGCTCTAACCCAGCCTTTTTTTTGCTTGTTTTGGATATAGAGCCATTCAACGCCACTCTCGGAATCTCCATCCTGTTTAATATATTTGCGGGTGGCAGTGGCCGATGTTCCTGCTTTCAGCATATTTACCGTTCTTGCAGAATCTTCATCGGGAATACTTAACAGATTGGTATCTTCGATAGCCGTAACCTTTTCACTGATTTTTTCAACTGTAAGCTCTTTCATAAAATTCTCTTCTTTTATCATAATTTCAGAAAGTGACTGTAAAACCGCAATGGTATCGCTATAGGGAGAACCCAGTTCAATTGCATTCTGAAACAGCTCCGTCCGGATGGTATCGTTTTTGGATTCCATCGCAACCTGAGCGAGGATCATAGCCGAAACACTCATTTCATCCATTTCTACCGCATCCCGTTTTACATATTTGTCTTTAATACTCCATGAACTAACCAGTTCAGGATTATACGCTGCAATTTTAATAAATTTACTGTCCGGCTTTTCAAGGCTGTCTTTATATACCGCAACAATAGCATAACGAGGAATGAATTCGTCGGTCATAGCCGCAAGGGATTCCGATTTATACAGCACGACGTCTTGTCCCGAAATAAAGGCCGCTACGGTATCGGGTTCATAAGAATATTCTTGTATCCAATAGCGCTGCCCGTTAAGCTCGACATGAAAAAATGTCCGCTTTTGTCCGTCGGTTCTTACAGCTTCTTTCTTTTCTCCCAAATAGAGCGCTTTATCACCCAGTGAAGCCTCAGCAGTCCACTTCATTTTTCCTTCGTCGTTTTCCGTATAAAGCCCCGCATTGTTCACATAAACGACTCCGCTAATATCCATAGCATTCCCCATACCGGACGCAGACTCTTGTTTTGCATCCATATGGTCGACTTTTTGTACTTCATCGACCGGACTATTCTCATTATTCGTGCTTTGCCTTCCATTTTTTGCACATGATACAATCTGTATAATCCCAAATACGGCAAACAGAACTATCTTATTTAATCTTTTCATTTTATATGCTCCTTGCAGCTATTATTATTTGATAGTAACAAAGTGTCAATATTGCACACACAGGTATATGCTTGAAAAAAAAATGATTTTGTGCTTTTATAGGCACATGCGCGGACGCACCGTCTTTTTATATATTTATCTTATTATTGTTTTTACCGTGCTTGTTGCGGGTTCGGCAATGCTAGGCTATCTTTTGGCAGAAACAGCAGCCGTAAAGCAAAGCGAACAATTCACCGCTTTTAATCCCGATTTACCGACCCGAATACTTGATATACGAGGAGACTTAATCACTGAATTCTCGTCCAATGAAAAACGGGAGATTATTAAATTCGAGCAGATACCCCCCGCATTGATTAATGCACTGCTCGTCCGTGAAGACCGCAGCTTCTATCGACACCGAGGCTTTACTTTAAAAGCTATTTTTCGTGCCGTTATCGGAAAGCTCACCCATAGAACACTCGGCGGCGGAAGTACCATCACGCAGCAAATCGCAGGGCTTCTATACTGCGACCGCACCGATATGAGTATTTCGCGAAAGATAAAAGAACTATGGTGGGCGATTCAAATGGAACGCCGGTATTCAAAAGACGAAATTCTTGAACTTTATTTGAACAAAGTATATTTTGGCGGTGGAACCTACGGTGTTAGCGCCGCATGCCGTTTTTATTTCGGCCACTCTGTAGCGGAAATTACCCCTGCAGAAGCAGCGATACTGGTTATTCAACTGTCAAGCCCCGCTAAATATAATCCCTTTGAATACCCGAACGTTGTACAGGAACGCCAGAGCTATGTTCTTGATGAGATGGTGCGCCTCGGCTATCTTACAAAAGAGGAAAGAGACGAGTCCTACGATGAGTATTGGGCTCACTTTGACTATACCCGCACTGCTTCGTCTGCATGGTTTAATCGTGAAGACAAAGCCCGCTGGTTTTCCGAATATGTACGCCGCCAGCTTGAAACGATGATGTACGGTACGATGGATTTTTATTCTGACGGCTATATCGTACATACCACTTGCGACCTGCGTCACCAAGCAGCAGCAGAAAAAGAGATGGGTGACTATATCCGCATTGCAAACACCCGGGTAAAGAATACCCGATCGCACCGCTTTGCTCAGAGCGAACTATACAGCAATATCACTGCGCTGGTTTCACTCGCCTTTAATATTCCGGCACTCCATATCGACTCCGAACGAGTTCAAGCAAAAACACTCTCCTACTACCGCAGCGATTTGAATCCTATTGTGGATATGGCGGCAATGCTCTTCGGCTTAAACAACCTCAAAATTACCGGCACAAAAAGCACCGCAAAGGTGCAAGATGAGCTTGCAAGGAAGACGGTTGAAGGAACGCTCATCTGTTTGGAAAATAATACAGGCTACATTACAGCGCTCGTTGGAGGAAGTAGATTCGATGAATCAAACCAAATGATACGAGCGACACAAGGGCGTGTTCAGCCGGGGAGTTCCTTTAAGCCGCTTCTGTATTCCGCAGCTTTCGACACCAAATTAATTACACCGGCAACAGTGCTGGAGGATACGCCGCAAGTATTTCAAAATCAAAGCGGTGTCCCATATATTCCGAACAACTATGCAGGGCATTGGCAGGGCACAGTTCTCGCATGGCGAGCACTGGCAAGATCGCTGAATATTCCTGCGATTAAGGTACTTGATACAATCGGCTTCGATGCGGCAATCACTCGATCCGCTGCTCTGCTCGGCATCACCGATCAGGACGAAATAGACCGTACATTCCCACGAGTATATCCGCTCGCTCTCGGCGTTATCAGCGTTGCTCCCATTCAGATGGCAAAAGCGTTTGCCATCTTTGGAAACCAAGGGCGGCGGGTTGACCCCATTGCCATCCGTACCGTAGAAAACCGTAATGGTACAATCGTGATGGATCCCGAACGGGATTTACGGCTGGAACAGCGGCGGCGGGGAACTGCAATGCAGGTTATCAGCCCGCAAAATGCCTATCTTATGACATCGGTACTACAAAAAACAATTACCGCAGGAACACTTATGACTGCTTCCGGTAGCGGGTCAAAATTCCGCTTTAAGGACAAAAAGAGCGGTAAGTATTTTTCCATGCCTATTGCAGGTAAAACCGGTACAACTCAAAACTGGTCGGATGCATGGGCGATCGGTTATTCTCCGTATTATACCGCCGCTGTTTGGTTCGGATATGACAAGGGAGGGCAGTCGTTGGGACTCGACAATACGGGTGCAATGCTCGCAGGACCTCCGTGGGCAAACTTTATGAAAGCGATCCATGAAGATATGCCGTATCGAGATTTTATTCGACCCGAAACAGGATTAACCACTGTGTCGGTTTGTTCAAAATCAGGAATGCTGCAAACACCTTACTGTAATGAGGGGACGGTATCGCTCTACTTTTTATCCGGTACGGAACCGACAGAGGCTTGTACCTATCATGAAGCCAACAATGTACTGTTGGAAATTGCAAAAGACCGTCTGCGCAAAAGTAATTACAGTACAGGACAAACACCGGTCGACATTATTAAAACGGATGTACTTATTGACCCACGCATTTTTGAAGATCCTGAACCAAGCAAACATAGACGGACAGGGAATGCTTCCTCTTATACAACAGATCCATTTATAACCGATGAACTTACAGTGCCTTCCGACTCCAGCAACGTTTTGGAACCCGACCCGTTATTACATTCGGGTGAAGATAATTCTTCAACAGAGCCGCCGGTGCTTACTCCACAGCAAGAGCAAAATACACAAAATCCCGGAATTCAGCCCGGGCAGACTTCGGGACAATCAGGAGTGAATAATACGATACAACCACCGATTCCTCAAACGCATCCGGATTCGGGAACCATCGACGAAGGAACTCCGGTACCGTCTTTTCCACCTATAGAATCTGACCCGTCCGGTAGCGAATCCGAAACACAGGAACAGAATAACGGTGCGATACAGGGAGAAGGCATCAACCCGTGGTTGTAACAGGGTATCCTATAAAAGTACTGTTAGATTTTTAAGATGTCTCAGCAGTGTTATGCCAAGAGCCTTAGACCCTACGCAAACACATATCAGGGGGAAACATGACTGAAGAACCGTATATCCGCCCAACATGGGACGAATACTTTATGGAAGTGTGCCGCGCAATCGCGAAACGTGCAACGTGCGACCGCGGTAGATCCGGATGCGTCATTGCACGGGATAATCAACTCTTGGTTACCGGCTATGTGGGTGCTCCCCGCGGATTGCCCCATTGCGACGATGTTGGACATCAGTTTAAAAAGGTGCAGCATGAAGACGGTTCCGTAAGTCAACATTGCGTCCGTACTGTTCATGCAGAACAGAATGCAATTTGCCAAGCAGCAAAGCGAGGTATCAGTATCGACGGTGCAACGCTCTACTGCAAAATGACTCCCTGCCGCACATGCGCGATGCTGATTATCAATTGCGGTATAAAACGAGTTATTGCCGAAAAACGATACCATGACAGTGCCGATTCAATCCAGATGTTTAAACAGGCAGGAGTTGAGCTTGAGCACCTGAGTGATAATGTCGAAGAATATCAAGGCCAATAGCACTTTTGAAAATAGCGCATCTATGAGGAAAAAACTATGGCTGATATGTTGGTAAACTTGCTCCGGCTGCCTCCGGCAGAAGAGCTTTACGCAGAATTACAGCGTAAATACGATGTGCATATCCGGCGCGCGATGACGCCTGATAAGTTCCGAATCGTTGAATGGGTAAAAGAACATTCCACTTTAAGCGCAGCAGGCGAATGCGATACCTGCTTTTCCCGCATACCGGTGAGCTGCTTTATTGCTACCCGCGGGCAGAACATACTCGGATATGCGTGCTATAACGCAACCGCGCCCGACTTTTTCGGTCGGCCCTACAAAGGTATTGGAAGATGAACAGGGGAAAGGAATCGGCAAAGCGCTGCTGCTCGCATCGCTCCATGCCTTACGCAACGAAGGGTATGCCTATGCCATTATTGGAGGAGTCGGCCCCGAAGTCTTCTATCAAAAAAAACCGTCGGCGCTGTATTGATTGACGGCTCTACGCCCGGTATTTACAAAGACTTTCTGCCGAAACTCTAGGCCGTGGATCCTGTGTTTTTATCCCAAAGGTTAGCGATGGGAGCTGCGCCGAAGGCGTTCCGGAACGAAAGGGTATAACATTTATTTTTCTGCGTAAATGAGGCTGCTTTGGATATAGGTTTTTATTGCCAAGCCGTGTCCCCATTTCTTTGCGTATTCGTCTGAAACGTCTTTTGAACGTATGATTATGTTGATAAAGCCGATTTTTTCAAAGGTGTCTTTTATCTGCTCCGCAGACCAAGCTCCCCCCACTCACGTTTTTACCATATCGGGATCAGAGATCCATTCGTGCGGCAAAGCAGCCTTTAAAGTGATGTCGGAAATCGTGACTCTTCCGCCTTTGCGAAGACAGCGGTAAAGCTCTGAATACACTCCATATTTATCCGTTGACAAATTTATCACGCAATTACTCATGATGAGATCGAGGGAACTATCGGAAAGCGGAATATGTTCAATTTCGCCAAGTATAAATTCGCAATTGGTAAACCCGTTTTTTACGGCGATTTCCGAAGCGCGGCTGATCATAGTTTTTGAGCTGTCAAGCCCGAAAACTTTTCCGTTTTTACCGACAGCTTTTGACGCTATAAAGCAGTCAAGTCCTCTTCCGCATCCTAAGTCAAGGATGGTTTCGTTTAAGCGGGGCTTGGCAGCTTCTTGCGGATTTCCACAGCCGAGTCCGAGGTCGGCCTCTTTCGGAATGCCGACCAAATCTTGTGCGGCATAGCCTATCGAAGTCGTTATCTTTTCAGCCTCACCATGTACGGAAAGGCTTCCCTGTGCCAGATTTTCGTAATGCTCTTTGACGGCTTCTTTCACCGCATTCTTATCGTAACTCATTCAAATGATTATATCCCCGCTTGCTCTTTTAGACTATACCGTTCCATGTGAACTGTTTACAATGAGGCATCTCCTAAAACGCTTAAGTGTGTTGCGGTTCTTTACTGAAACAACTCGGCAAGTTCTTCATTGCTCATCTTGCCGATCCACGATTCGCCGCCGCTCAAGGTCATCTGAGAAATATGCCGCTTCTTTTGAATCATCTCGTCGATTTTTTCTTCAAAGGTACCGGCGCAGATAAAACGGGACACAAACACCGTGTTGTGCTGCCCGATTCGGAACGCGCGGTCGGTTGCCTGATCTTCTATCGCAGGGTTGTACCAGAGGTCAAAGTGGATAACGCGGGTTGCAGCGGTAAGGTTTAAGCCGGTACCGCCTGCCTTGAGCGAAATCAGAAAGATGCGCTGTGCCGGATCGGTTTGGAACGATTCAACTGCGGCCTTCCGTGCGGTAAGCGGCATCTGTCCGTGCAAGAGGAGCGGCTCATCTCCGAATTGCTCATGTATCAGCTTCCGCAGTAAAAAGAGCGTTTGCGTGTATTGGCTGAAAATCAAGGTCTTTTCGCCGGCGTCCAATATTTCGCCGAGCAGCTGCATCAGCGCGGCGGTTTTTCCGGAAAGCGCTATATCGGTCTGAAAGCTGTCATCGTAGACATGGGGATGGTTGCACACCTGCTTTAAGGCGGTCAGCAGTTTCAGTACCAACGCATTCCGCTGAATCCCATCTTCCGTCTTCAATACGCTTTTCAGCTGCGTTTCAACAAGGCTTTCGTACAGCGCGATTTGCTCCGGCGTCAGGCGACAATATTGCGGTGTAATCACTTTTTCCGGTAAGTCGGAAATAACGGCAGGATCGGTTTTAAGGCGACGGAGTAAAAACGGCGCGGTAATTTTTTGAAAGGATTCCGCAGTCTCCGCATCGCCGTGCAGCTCGATGGGTATGCGCCATTTTTTACGGAAGGTTTCCGCAGAGCCGAGATAGCCCGGAATGATAAAATCGAACAAGGCGCGCATATCCTCAAGGCTGTTCTCAACCGGCGTACCGGTCATCGCGATACGGGACTGTGCCTGCACAAGCCTGAGCGCTTGGGCGTTTTTGGTCTGCGTATTTTTAACCGCCTGCGCTTCGTCGATAATCAGACAGTCAAAGGTCTTTTCGGAAAGTTTTTTTACATCCCGCCGGAGGGTCTGATACGTCGTAATATGAATGTCAGACTTTGCGGAAAACCGCCGCCCCTGTCCGTGCAAGATTGTACAACGCAGCGACGGAGCAAAGGTGTGCAGCTCATGTTCCCAGTTCGGCAAAAGACTCGCCGGAGCCGCGATAAGGATGCCGCTATGCTCAAAGCCCTGTTCTTTCAATTTGAGAATGAGGGCGATAACTTGCAGCGTTTTACCGAGTCCCATATCATCCCCCAACAGACAGCCGAAACCGCTTTTAATGGTAGAATAGAGCCACTGAAAACCTTTTTCCTGATACGGCCGGAGCGTCGCCTGCAATATGCGGGGTACCGCGGCATCCGTTTCCCGAAAGAGCGAATAAGAAAACGGCGCTCCGTCCGCCATTACGGTATCACCGGTCAGCGTCCCTTGAATAACCTCGTTGATGTCGGGTCTTTCGTGCTGCATGGTTTCGAGAAGGCGCGCCGTATGTTCGGGATCGACAAGGATGTAGCGGTCGTTGAATTTCACCAAACCGCTACTCTGCTTCATCAATGCGCGGAATTTCTTGGCGCTGATGACGGTATCGCCAAGCATAATGCTGCGGTCATAGTCCATCAGGTTATCAAGGCTGAGGTACGACTGTACAGCGCCGGCTCCCTTTTGTCGTTTCAGCTGGAACACCGCCCGCGGTTTCAGCGCCCGCTGCAGTGTCTTAGGCAGCACGACCTCTATCCCAAAACGGGAGAGGAGCGGCGCCGCCGTCCGTAAAAACACCGCCGTCTCTTCCTGCGTAAGCGGAACCGACTTTTGCCCAATCATCTCCGTTAATTTCGGCAGATATGCGGAAAGCGCAATCGCGAACTCCACCGTTTTACTTTCCAGCTGTACGGAGTCGGCGATACGGGAAAACGGTACGAACCGGTTGTTCGTTTCTTCGCTGTGGCAAACCTCGGCGGAAATCTGAAAGTCGGATTTTTTCGCTTCCTCTAAAATGAGCCGAAAACGGAGGCTGTTGCTGTCGTAGTAGAGCGCGGCAAGCCAGCGGGTAATCGATGCGGGAAGGCGGCGCATACCCGGCGCCTTCGTATTGAT
The DNA here is from genome assembly GCF_010365865.1 of Treponema vincentii. Lineage (NCBI taxonomy): Bacteria > Pseudomonadati > Spirochaetota > Spirochaetia > Treponematales > Treponemataceae > Treponema > Treponema vincentii. The sequence goes on from NZ_CP048020.1 coordinate 1,715,349, forward strand.
AGTCGCGCCTTGGAAAAAGAGAGCCGCAATTTCCTGTTCCGCTTGGCGGATACCGGCGGGCATAAAACCGGTAGTATGTACATATTCGGTGAGGAACGCCGTCAGCAGCAGTTCGGCGCAGTACCGCCTGCCCCAGCTCTTAACTTGCGGAAAAAATGCTTCGGTAATAAAGGAAGCGCAGCGGTCGATTGCTGCGGAAACAGCCTGCGCCGAAGTCAGCGGCTTCCAAAATATCGCCAGTTTCCGCGTTACCGGATCGAGGTATACCGCCGGCAGCAGCGCAGACTCGGCGGCAAGCCGCTCTCCGAGTGTCAATACCGTATATGCCGCCTTCATACCGTCCGGAGAATCCGTAAGGGGTGTAACGCCGCGCAACAGGTGAAGTGCTTGCACGAGTGTCAGCGCGGCCTCCGTACCGTTCGGAAGCCGCACGCGGAGCTGCAACGCTGCTTCTTTCTGCAAGGGGAAAGCCGGAACCTCTGTCGTTTTTTGCGTCGGCAGTTTTGCCATATCGAGCCGAACCGGCGTGTACAAAAGGCGGCTTGAATCGCACAGCGTTGCCGCCGATGCGCAGCCCGTACCGGATTTCATTAAAACGGCAATCCGCTGCTCAAGCGTCAACTCGAATTCTTTGTTCTGCCGGACAATCAGTTTATGGTATAGCTCTTTAAAGGCTGCAACCAAGTCATCATCGTAGAATGGCGTAAGCGGCGGAAGCAGCGCAGAAATCAGCGGTAAAAACGATTCTTCAAGCGGAAAGCGAGGAAGCTCAGCCGGTACGTCCTGTGCAGGCTCATCCGCACAGCGCAGGGATAACGGCACCGGATGTTCGTATTCGGGTTCTGACGGCACTAAAAGAGACGATGCTTTAGTTGCCCTACCCGCCGCGCCGGATTGCCTCGCTTTCCTTTGCGCTCCAGCAGTTGTGGCATTACCAGTTGCCGGTGCAGTATTATCCGCCGGTGATGCACCCTGCTCCGGTACGGCGGTTAGAGCCGGTTCGATGGACATATTCCCTGCGGTGGGCAATATCTTTTCCCGCAGTTCGGCGAGGTCGATTCCCGCAAGCTGAAAGAGGAGCCGCGGATCGTGGTCGATTTCTTTCGCCAGAATATACAGCACCGCGGCGATGTGTTTACACAGGGAGGCGGAGTCGGGACAGGAGCAATCGCTTTCGATAAGGCTCCAGCGGCGGGGAATAAACCGTATATCCTTTGCCTCAAAGAGCGTTACAAGACGTTCCGTCATCGTACCGCTTCCCAACGCGATGAAGTCGGCAGGATGCAGTGTTAAGATCTTTTCCAATTTTTTTTGATTCGGTTCGGAAATACGGGGAAAGGTGAGCGAAATATAGTACCACGGGTCGTAATGCCCCGCAACACGGGCAGCAACTTTATTGCCGGTAATAACGAGGGAATCTACCTTACCGGTATTCGCATAACTTTTTCCCCGCGAAACCCGCCCGTTGCCGTCATAACTTTCGATCATCCTTAAAAACCATGCGCCCCACGGCGTCATTCCGTACTTACTGCGTGCCATAGACTGATCTTATCGGATTTTTAGCGAATAAGCCAGCTGTAAAAGTAATCATCATTATGAATTTTATTCAGTTAGACCGGCGTATCATTCTGCAAAACCGAACAATACGCCGTGTATTCGCGGAACGTCCGGTTTTATTCCAACGGAGCAAAATAGCCGGTTTCATCTCGGCCCGAACGAGTTAAAAGTCGTACCTCAACTTCGACGGGCAAATAGGCACGGCCGAAGTCGGTTGGCAATGTAGAGGTGTAACTCAGCTGATATGAACCTACCGGTTTTGCAATTAAGTCTTCAATAATCGGAGAAAGCCCCTGTTCGGCATAAATGTACGTGCTCATTCCACCTGTCTTTGTACAAAGATACGCCAACTCAGGTGGCAATGTCCGCGGTTTTAGGTTAACCGCATAAAACCGGATACCGTTGTTAGTTATATACGAGGCAAGATCATTTAAGCTGTACTGCTTAAAGCTGTCGGAACCGATATCTTCAAACGATAAGAACACGATAGCCCGCTTCGGAGCCGCATTAATAAGCTCTCCGCTTGCCAACCGCAGCGCAAGATCACAGTTCCATACGGGCGACCACGCCGCCTTTAATTTAAGCGGCTGCGATAAAAGCGCTTCGGGAGAAAACTTACCTTCCAGCACCGGCAATTGAGACGCCGACACAAGAGAAATTTTTCCTTTCCCTTGCATTGCCTCGGCAAGCTCTTTTACAACCGTCTTAACAAGCTCAAATTCCTTTTCCGACTGAGGAGAGCGCTCGATTACAACAGCAATATCACATCCGGTATTGAGGTAGGCGGCGCCTTTTAACGTAAAGTCATTAACCTGTCGATTTGATTCGGTCAGGAAAAAATTATTTTCCGTTAAGCCGACCAGCGGCTGCCCCATCCGGTTTTCTACGCGGACATCGACGGTTACCGTCGGAAACTTATCGGCATAGACACGGTCAAAGCGGACAAACAAGCCGCCGGCCAATTCGTTGATATGAGAAAAGACTTGAATATTTCCGTTTTTATAATCGGCTAACAAAAGGCTGCCGTTGACATCGGGAATTGCCGCGGTTACACGGGCGGGCGCATTCCCTAAACTCGCAACGGTATACAAACTTGCTAAGCCGATATCGACCAAGTACACCTTATTGGCGCAGGACACCAGCAGATTGTTTTTCCATACCCGCATCGACTCCGCCTGTACGACACTTCCGTCCGGCAGCAGCGTTCTAATATAGTTTCCCGCCGTATCAAACACATAGATAGAACCTTTTACCGAATCCGCAACGTAGACCAAATCATCTAAGATTGCGATCCCTGCCGGAGCGGTAAAGCCCGGGAATATGCCGCTGCGCTGCCCGAAGGTAAAAAGCCCTTCTCCGTCCGGAGAAAACACCACGACGCGGGCGTTGCCGAAATCCGTTACAAAAATATTTCCGTAAGAATCGTGCGCTAAAAACTGAGGGCCGATGCACTGTCCGTCTCCCCTGCCCTTCGTACCGAACGACTTAATGAATTTTCCGTCTTTGGTAAGCAGTGAAAGCCGATCGGCAGCAAATTCTGAGATAAGGAGATTTCCGTTTTTGAGCGGTAAAATATCGAAAGGACGGTCAAATCCTTGCAGCGGGCCACTCGTCCGGTCGAGTATAATTCCGTTAATATCGAAGTGCACCAATTCGTTGGAACCGTAGGCAACCACCCAGAAACTGCCGTCCCCCATTGCCGCAACTGAAAGCGGCTGTTTAAAAAAGACTTCCGATCCATGTTTGGATTCAAACACGGCGGTTTCCACATAGCGTACCGATTCCGCAAAATCGGGCTGAGAACTGCGTCGTTCTTTCACAACCTCTATTTTATTTTTTAAAAGCTGCCCGCCGTATCCTGAGGCAGACGCCGCCGACCATTGCTCAAGTGCTGCCCCCTCTATACCGGAACGGTAATAGGCTTGTCCGAGCCAATCCAAGATGAGCGGATCGCCGGGGATATGCGTGAGAGCTTTTTCAAATAGCAGGATAGCCTCATTAAATGTCCCGCGATAATATGCCTGCACGCCGCGGCGGAATTCTTCAAATCCGTGATCCCTATCGGCGGAGCTCAATCGGGGTTGGAGGCTGTTGGTTTGCGCAGTCAGCGCCATACCGCCGCACAATAAAAGCAGCATTAAACCGGCTGTTTGCAATAGTCTCTTTATACGCATGATATTTATCCTTTTTTTAAGGTTACCCATTCATAATACGCTGCAAGTGGCGTTTAATTATTATATTATCGGGAAGTTGTTCATTCGCCCGTTGGATATATGATCGAGCTTCGGTATCAAAACCCATCTTGTAATATGTCCATGCCAGCGAATCCAAATAAGCGGGATTATCGGGCTGCGCATCAAGCGCTTTTTTACACAGAATTAAGGCGCGAGTTAAATCTTTTTCGGTATCGGCAAGGATATAGCCGAGTCCGTTAAGCGCGGTCGGATTATCAGGATCGAGCTCCAACGCTTTTTCATAAAGACTCAAAGACTTGTCTACTTTATCCTGCTCATACGCCAAATACGCCATCGAAGTATGCACCTGCGGAGAATCGTACCCTGCATCCAGAAGTTTTGAAAGCTCGAATTCCGCAAGACGAGCACGCCCCGTTTTTGCATAAATAAAGGCTAAAATAAGTCTGCATTGATATACACGGGCGATATCGGTTCCGGCAGTGATAATCTGTTCCAAATAGACAAGCGCATTGTCATATTGTAAAAGGCTCGCATAACAGAGGCCGATATAATACGCCAAATCAAAATTGAGCTCAACATCTTTAGAAGATATCTTTAAAAATGCGGTAAGCGCTTCTTCATATCGATTTTCCCGATACAACTGTATGCCTTCTTTAAGAACCGTATCCATTTCGTTTCTCCATCATAGTATACGAACCCCGCCGGAAGGTTTAACTTTATAATACAAAGGCTTAAAACCGAAAATTCGTTCATAATCACCCAATTTTTCAATATAGGTTTGGATATCGTTCGCCCTCAGGATACTGTATGTACATCCGCCGAATCCCCGTCCCGTCAGACGCGAACACACAATGTCGTTCATATCGGGTGCGACAAACTCCATCGCCCGTTTAACAAGCCAATCCAATTCGGGGCAAGAAATCTCAAAGCGGTCGCGTAAGCTTTCTTGAGAGCGCGTTACAATACGCGAGAACACAACCCAATCGTTTTTCTTTAAGGCGCTGATAGCGTCATCGACACTTATCGACTCACGGATAATATAGAGTACCCGCCGACGCACCGATTCCGGGATGGCAAGCTCTTCAAGATCGCTTTCGGCAAGCTTACTAAAATCATTGGGAATATCAGGCATCTTTTTAACCCGCTCGTAGGCCTCCATACATTCTTGGATTCTGTGATTCAGTTCCTCGCGCGCCAACAGACGGGGAACCCGCGAATCCGTTAAAATAATCCGATAGTTATTGATGGGAAACGGATAAATATCGGCTGTCTTCCGCCGATGATTTGTTCGTATACAGTGTCCCGCCTTGGCATATAACGCGCACAGAATATCCGCGCGGTGAGGATAGGTTTTCAGGTGCTGCACATTTGCATTTTCTAGAATATCTACGAGATCAGCCTTCGTAAGCCGCGGCGCAAATACCTTCCGCAATGCCATCGCCGTTGCAACCTTAAGCGCATTCGGCGTACCGAGCCCTGCATCCGCCGGTATTTCGGAAAGAATGGTAAAATTGAGCCCTGTCATCTCAATCCCTTGATCCATAAACGAAAGAATAACAGCCTTTATCGAATTTGCCCAACGATCCTCTTTACGATACCGAAGGTTGGCGGCTGCAACTTTTTTCCGCTCTTTGAGCGATAAAGAAAGAAAGCGATAATTGGCGTCTTTTCTTTTTGAAACGCAAAGATACAGATAATGATCGATCGCCATCGAAAGCGTATTGCCCTGTGCAAACCATGTATGTTCACCTAAAAGGTGGAAGCGCCCGGGAACCGCAACGGTTACTTCCGGCTCGTCTCCATATTCGTCTACATGAAACGGTAGAATCTTCTGCATACTCTCTATAATATCCCTTATATTGAAACAATTCAAGAAAAATGATTAAATTACCTCAAAATTATGTCGGTTATTTCATCTTTTCTAGCGGTTTTATGCTCTGCGGTGCTGCTTTCACTCGGGATACCGAATGAATACCTGTATTTTGGGTCGGCTTTCTTCGGCGTTATTGCACTGATACCGTTATATACCGCCTTTTGCCGCTGCCCTGCACGACGACGCACTGCATTGATGTTCGGCGCAATGATAGCCCTTGTCCACCTGTGTTCAAGCTTTTGGCTGGCATATTTCGAAAATTTTGCAATTTTTACCCTCGGCGCTTCTACCGCCGCCTATTTGTTCCTCGGCTTCCTTTTCGGGCATTGGTTTTATTATGCAATGAAGCTGCCGTTAGGACTACGCCCATTCGCCTTTGCCGGTTTGTGGACACTCTGGGAATGGTTTAAAGGCAGCGGCTTTGTCGCATATCCCTGGGGTAGCCTTTCGATGACGACATTATCGCTGCGTCCGCTCATTCAAATAGCCGATATTACCGGCGTATGGGGAATTACCTTCCTTGTTGCATTGATTTCCGCGCTCCTTGCAGAAATAATCAGGGCAACGGCAAAATTAACCACCGGTTTTTCCAAGCCGCACGGCAGACCGTTGCTACGGCCGCTGGCATTTACGGCTGCGTTGTTAATACTGATCAACGGGTACGGACTTTTCCGCATATATCAAAAAAGGACGCCACAGCAAAACCTCCATCTTGTGTTAGTGCAGCAGAACACCGACCCGTGGGGCTACGGCCTCGATCTGTTTTTTGATAACCTGTATGACACCCAAAAACTTACCGAAAAGGCAATTAGCGAATCTCCGGTTAAACCCGATCTTATCGTATGGAACGAAAGCAGCCTTGCATACGGCTACGACCAATTTCAAGATTATTATAGGCGGCTTCCCTTTAAAGAGTCCTTCACCGATTTTTTGCAGCGGATGGATATACCGATTCTAACGGGTTCTCCGCTTTTACAGGATGCCGAAAGAGAAAAATATTCGAATGCCGTCTATCTTATTGCGCCTGACGGAACGGTGCTCGACACTTATTCAAAGATACAGCTGATCTGCTTTGCGGAATACATTCCCTTTATTGACCATCCGTTCGTGCAGCGTTTTTTTGACTCACTAGTCGGTTTTTCATCAGGATGGGCGCCGGGAACGGAATATAAAGCGATGGCATTCACCGCGCAAAACGGAAATGATATCCGGTTCGCCGCGCCCATCTGTTTTGAGGATGCCTTTCCAACGCTCTGCGCCGATTTGCATAATCAAAAAAGCAATATCCTGATTAACCTAACGAACGATTCATGGTCAAAAACGGCGAGCGCGGAATACCAGCATTTTGCCGTCGCCTATTTCCGTGCAATTGAACTGCGAACGCCGCTTGTCCGCTCTACCAACGGCGGCTTTACCTGCGTTGTTGATCCTGCCGGAAACGTTACCGCGAGCCTTCCGCTCTTTACTGCGGATGCATTGAGCGTTTCCGTACCGATCTATCCGTACCGCCGGACTTTTTATGCACAATGGAAGGACTGGCTGCCCGCGCTTTTTTTAGCGATTGCGCTTATCTCCGCTGCAGCATACCGGTTTAGCCCCGCGTTTTGTAAAAAAGCGGTGGTGTATATGGAACATCCGCTCGCACGGCTCTCCCGCGCCGCACGAAAAAAGCGACAACAAAAACGGCTCTGGAAAAAGGTATGGTTTAGAAAACGGCGGAAATCGGACGCATTATAGGCTTTTCACTCCTGCATTTTCTCTAAGCCACTGACAAATTTAATGGAGATTCATTTTCTGAACTTATCGACCGCACAAACTTTCGATATACAGAAAGCCCCTATCGAAAAACGGCAAAAACTGATAAACTGATCACAATTGATAAGAGTCCGCATTTTCAAAAATAGTAATATCGGATACAAAAGTTTTTATGGGAGATATAATCATGAATACACCAAACCAAAATCCCGCACGGGAGATACCCTTTTTTAGGCCGTCGTTCGACCGCAGGGAAGAAGAAGCGGCAATCCGCGTGCTGCACTCAGGCTGGTTGACGACCGGCAAGGAAACGCTCGCCTTTGAAAAAGAGTTTGCCGATATGGTACATAGCCCGTACGCACTTGCAGTTAATTCCGCGTCAAACGGATTGATGCTCGCAATGGAAGCCTTCGGAATCGGCAAGGGAACCAAAATACTCACCAGCCCGTACACTTTTGTATCGACTGCAACCAGCGCCTTGCACCTCGGCGGAGAAGCGATCTATGCGGATATCGAAGCGGACTCCTACAGTATCGATCCTGAAAAAATCGAAGATAAACTCAAGCAGGATAAAAGCATTAAGGCGATTGTGCCTATCCATATCGCAGGGAACCTCTGCAATATGAAGGCGATTAACAGCCTCGCCAAGAAATACAACGTCGCGGTTATCGAGGATGCAGCCCATGCCTTTCCTGCAAAAACAGCGGACGGCTACGGCGGCACCTTCGGCGATGCGGGCGTGTTCTCTTTTTATGCCACCAAAACCATCACCACCGGAGAAGGCGGTATGATCTGCGTCCGCAATCCCGAAGCGGCGGAACGCATTAAGCTGATGCGCTCCCACGGTATCAACCGCACAATATGGGATCGCTACACCGACAAACACGCCAGCTGGCAATACGATGTCGTTGCGGAAGGCTATAAATGCAACCTGCCGGATATTTTATCGGCAATCGGCAGAGTACAACTGCAAAAGGCGGAAGAGTTTTACCGGAAACGGAAGCTCATCGCCGAACGCTTTACCCACGCCTTTGAACCGCTCGACTTTTTTCAAGTTCCACCGGACGGAGACGGCAATGCGTGGCACCTCTACCTCCTCCGCATCGTACCGGAAATGCTTTCCGTCGGCAGGGATGACTTTGCCCGCGCGCTGCAGGAACGGGGACTCGGTATTTCAGTCCACTTTATCCCCCACTTTGAACTGACCTTCTTGAAAGAGCGGTACGGGCTGCGCGCACAGGACTTCCCCAATGCCGCGGCGCACTATGCGCAGAGCATCAGCCTTCCGTTCTGGCCGGATATGACCGATGAGGATGTGCAGTATGTCATCGATACGGTAATCGATACCGCAAAGAAGTTCCGCAAATAGGAACCGACTTTTGAGATATCCCCACAGTTTTCAAAAAGCAGGAATTTGACAGGAAGTTTGATATGATAGAACAATTTGTTTCGGATATGAGCTTTGAGGGGCAGCAGTATGCGGTGATTGTCCGTGCTCCCGTACCGTCGGGAATTGTTTCCGCCGTGCATCTGCCGCCCTTACCCGAAGGCTATGCCTTTTACGGAGCAGCGCAGCTGCCTGCTCAAAAAACGATCGACATATTCGAACATTCGCTTCCTCTTTTTGCAGCGGACGAGATAAACTATAAAGGACAAGCAGTCGGAATCCTCACCGGTGATAATGAGGCGGCGCTTGAGGCACTGCGGAAGGATGTCACAATAGAACTGGAGCCGATACCCGAAGACAGCTTTGAAGCAGGGCGGCCGCATACGCTGTTCGACTATCCTATCGTTGCACGGGAGGTGCGTACTGCCGGAGATATTGATTCAATCTTTGAAACAGCCGCTTCAACCGTATTCTCATCGCTCAAAATAGCTTCGCAGTATGCAGCCCGTTCGGAACCGTTTTCCGCCGTTACGGTGTTCCGCGAGGACGGACTTGACATCTATGTGCCTACCCAGTGGCCGTTTCATGTCCGTACTGCGGTAGCAAAAGCGACCGGGCTTGCGGAAGAAACTGTTGTCGTGCACCCAACCCAAACCGGCGAAACATTCAATGAGCTTTTATGGTTTCCGTCCCTCCTCGCCTGTCAGTGCGCCGTTGCAGCGGTGCTGCAGCGGAAAACCGTTTCGCTCAACCTGTCAGCGGAAGAGAGCAGAGCAGCCGCACCTAAAACGCCGGAGATGATTATCGAACATCAATCGGCGCTGTCCGATACTCATTCGATTGCCGCAATGCAGATTTCGATTATTGTCAACGCCGGCGCCTGCTGTCCGCTTATCGGCAACATACTCAAGCAAATGGCCGCCGCTGCATTAGGGCCGTACACCGTACCGAACTACCGGATCGAGGTGCGGGCATCAAAAACAACGGGAGGTCTTATCGATATTCTCGAAGGATGGGGCGACTACTACGTGTCAAACGCACTGGAAAACCACATCAACAAAATTATTCAGGATTACAATCTCTCTCCGGCAGAATGGCGCATACAAAATATGTCGGACAATTACGGCACCGTTTTTTCAAGCCTCTTCGAACTTTTGACCGGCAAAAGCGATTTTATCTGTAAATATGCCGCGTATAATGTTTTTAACCGAGGCAAAACGGATAAACGGGACGGGCGGTGGCGCGGTATCGGATTGGCAGCGGGCTTCCAATACAGTGGATGCGCCGCAGACTTCACGTATACGGCAGAACTGACACTGGACGTTCACAATCGGCTTTTTATTAAGGCGGAACCGGCGGAAGACAATGTAAAAAGAGTCATCAGGAAGCTGGCTGCCAAAAAACTGAACATTGCCGAATCCGATATTACCTTTGCAGGTCTTACGACTGCAGATATGAACGAGTCCGGACCCGCAACTGCCGACAACACCGCCGGTATCGTTCTTCCCCTCGTTGAGCAATGCCTGCACGATTTACAGGAGCAGCGATTCCGCAATCCGCTGCCGATCAGTATTTCGAGAAGTACCCGCACCCCGCACCCGGATGCCTCACAACCTAATACCTCGCAAGCCGATGTTTCACAGTCCGATGTTCCGCCGCTCGATACTCCGCAGCCAAATGTTTCATCGATAGAAAATAAAACAGAAAATAAAACCGGCAAAAATAGTGTTCCGTTTATAGCCAAAACGCCCGCTGCCTGTATTATCGAACTTGAACTGGATACGGTTTGCTATGAAATACAAATCCGGAAAGTGTGGTTCGCATGTCATCCCGGAAAAATCTATGAAAAAAAGCAGGTTCTCAACTATCTGCGTAAAAATATTGCCGCGGCATTATCACGTACCGCAAAGGAAGCGCTCCCCCAGTCGGAAGCCGAGGATACTCCCCTCCCCTATTCGGAATATCGGATGATACTGCCGACTGAAATGCCGCCTCTTTCCGTGGATATTCCAGAACGGGGAAATTCGATGAGTGCTTTCGATTCATGTGCGCTGAATATAGTGCCCGCTGCCTATCTTGCGGCGTTAAACCAAATACTGCTGCGTGTTCCGACGCGGATAGATACGCTGCCGATCCGCACTGAACGCTTATTTAAAGCGTTAACGGGGAAAAAATAATATGAGAATACGATTTAATCTGAATAACCAAGCGGTAGAGATTGAAACCGATGCCGATGAGCGATTGTCAGACGTGCTGAGGCGGGATTTCGGCCTGCTCAGCGTGAAGAAAAGCTGTATGCAGGAGACCTACAATTCCTGTACGGTGCTCTTAAACGATCATGCGGTGCCGTCCTGTATAATTCCCATCTTTGCCGTATCGGGGCAGAATATTATTACATTTGAAGCCTTTAGCACTACGCAGGAATATAAAGATATTACCACCGCGTTTGAAAAAGAAGGCATTACGCTGTGCGGTTTTTGCTCTGCGGGTACCCTTTTAACCGCTCACAGTATTGTGCAAAAACACTGGAACCCCACCGACGAACAAATACGCGATGCCTATATCGGAACCGTGTGCCGGTGTACCGATATTGTTTCGATCACCGCAGCGTTAAAACAGGTATGCAGATCAAGGAGGAGCAAGCGGCATGAAAAATAATTATATCGTCAATACCGCAAAAAGCATGGCAGAGCTGTATACGCTGATGCAGAACAATACCGACATTACCCCGCTTGCCGGCACCACGGGATTGCTCAAAGATTGCCATACCGACCGTTTCCTCTTGCCGGAATCGATTTTATTCCTAAAGAATCTTCCCGAACTTGAAACCATCGCAAAACGGGAACGCTTCATAGACTTCGGCGCAGCCGCAACCCTCAATACCATTTTAGAACTGGGAGAAAAAAACGTACCGCAAATTCTCTATCAGGCGATTTCCCTCGCGGCCAATCCCGGTGTCCGTTCACTTGCAACCATCGGCGGAAACATCGCGCAAGCGCCCATGCAAAATTCCTGCCTTATCCCGTTAATCGCGCTCGATACCAAAATCGAAATACGGACACGGAAGGAAACATTTTGGATGCCGCTGATTCAGTATTGCGACGAAAGCAGCACTGTACTGCGCCAGAGCCCGCATATTATCCTCCGTGTGCGCGTTCCCTTTGAAGAATGGACTATTTCATATTATAAGCGGCTTCGACCGATCGGTCATATTACTACCGATACCGCCTCTTTTGTATTTATGGCTCGCACACAGAAAAACCTGCTTTCCGATGTTAAACTGCTGTTCGGCAGCACTCAGCTGATAAAAAGTAAAGAGTTTGAAAACCTTTTAACCGGAAAGGGGCTCCCCATCGACCGGCGAAGCGTCGGCGCATTGATGAAAGAAACCGAAGATATTTTCAGCGATACCTTTTCCGCTGCGGAGATATCCGAATTCCAAAAGGCGTGCTTTTTCAACTTGATTGAAGAGAGTATCTACTTACTGACCAATTAAGCGTACATTGTATCAGAGTTGCTTCTCATGCTAGTATCAACATTATGTTACGGCATACAATACTTTTTATATTACTACTATCCGCCTACACCGCTACAGCAACGAATACACACATACAAGGCCGTATTCCTTCTCCGCTGTACGGTATAACGCTTGATGATGTTTCAGAGCATTCTATCACAGCTATCATAGATGCAATTAAAGCACTACCGGTAAAACCGACAGCACGTATTGTTATTGATGCTGACAAAAAGCCGGCTGATTTTGTTTCACTTCTCGCCGGTATTCACGAAGTCGCGTATATTATGCTTTGCCCATGCGATTCGTATGATATGGCTTTTTATAAAACAGCCGAATCCTATAAGGCGCGTTTTGCCGAATGTGTGGCATATCTCACGCCGTACGTAGATATTTGGGAAATCGGAAATGAAGTCAACGGAGAAGGATGGTTGGGCGATTCGGAGAAATTGATTGCCGAGAAGGTTTATACGGCGTGGAAATACATACATCAGCAAGGTTTTGCAACGGCACTTACCGCATATATGGCTGATCCGGATTCTCAAAGTATAACAATGGAGGACTGGCTTTTAAACTATATTCCACCTGATATGCGGAATACACTTGATTATGTATTAGTCAGTTACTATGACGATGATAATGACGGTAAGCATGAAGAATGGCAGAATATGTTCAAAAATCTGTATACTATGTTTCCTAATTCTTTGTTTGGATTCGGTGAATGCGGGTTTGCAAAACCACACAACGCAGGAAAAACCTTCAATACCCAGGCAGATAGATATTATCGTATGCTCCCCTATAACCACCGCTATATCGGCGGCTATTTTTGGTGGTATTGGCAGGAAGACTGTATTCCTCATAAACAAAATTCGCGCTGGAACAAAATAGCCGATAATTTTTTGTGGATGAAAGAACAATACCGCTAAACAAGACAATACAAAAAGGGCACCGTTAAAAACTTCCGTTGATTAACGGTGCCCAAAACTTTTTACCAAAACTTTTATTTTACATATTTCACGACACGGTATATGCTGCCCGGTGTATAACCTACCGCCGCCTTCCATGTTGTTACACTCGCAGGAGCAACGGCAACACAAGCACGTGCATCGCCGGCACGATGTTTCATTGCAGCAGTCATAATATTCCATGCACCTTTTTCATTTTCAGTGCCATTAGACTTCCATGTTTTTACCAAACCGGCATCGTAATACGCAATTTGAATGCCGTCATACGCATTTGTTTTACTCAAATATGCAACGTAGGGGATTGTACCGTCCATCGTAAGCTCTACCCGTGAACCGTTTTCCGCAACGACAACGCTTTTTTCGAAAGTATAAGCGGCAACGGTAGTTCCCGTATTTTTATTTGTAGACTTTGTATAGCAAATCTGCCCTTTTGTATTGCGGAACACAATGTGCAAATAACCGGCAGAGTCGAATTGTGCAGCAAAGTAATCTTCAGCACGCCCCGTATTAACATCGCCTGCGGGGAGTACCTTTTGTACTTTCCAATTTGCAGCTGCTGTAGGTGTTTCGGCATCTGCTCGTGCAAGCCGCAGCGTACCGGTATCGACATCGGCATAGATAACGACCGGCCTGTTTTTTTTGTCCAACGCAAGAGCGCAGTATTCGGCTGTACCACCGGTACGTTGAAGCCCGTTTTCGAATTGACTATTCGAAAGTACCGCAACAGTACCGACTCTCTTTAAATTAGGATCGGGTGGTAGTACATCCGGGAGAGTACTGCCGTCCAAATCTACCCATGCTATTTCACTGCAATTATTTTTATTATCTGCAGGCTCCTGCCATTCGTCCTCACCATTGTGGGAAGTAATATCCGCATCCGTCGTTCCCGACAGAACCGATGAGTACTTAACGGATGCTGCCATAGTATCATAATACGCTATATGTATGTTATTATTTTTCCTTGCAATACGGAAGTTCTTAAACTGCTGTAATTGCTTTTGGTGATAAAAAAGTTCAAACCGATATATTTTCCCGCCATTACTATGAAAAAATTTCAAATCCGGCGCATTGGCATCATAGCAGTATAAGCCTCCTGCTCCGTAGATGTTCGCCTTCCAGTTTGCTATAGCACCTGCATGATAATTAGCGGAATATAAAATATTTACCGCATTCGCGCCATTCACGCTTATCGCAGCCTCTTCCGGCGGATCATATCCCCAATAAACGGATTGAGGCGCGCCGCCTAACTTTGAGTAGTATACTTTGGATTCGGAGTAATTGCTAAATGCTGCATATAAATCTCCGTTAGAACCCATCGCCATACTCGGATATTTCGGATTATTGCTGCCTGCGAAATCCTCATCGTCTTTCCATACATCGATTGTCAAATCGTCAGTCCAATATCGAGTTTCCGGACGGTTTTCAATATCCTGCCGGTTATAGGGCTTGCTGTTGTTACTCTTATTGTTAATAGCTTCTACCGCCGGTTTTGGTCCGGTACCGTCAGGATCAACAGTAATAACAATCGGACCGGACTTTGCTGCAGCAGGAAGTGTAAACTTATTACTTGCTACAGCTTGTTCACTCGTTATATTCGGAATTTTCACTTTTACGGCGACGCCTGTTCCGCCAAGATTAAATCCTGTAACCGTTACCGTATCACTGTGCAGCAGGTTGTAAGCACCCGATGTGGAACGGTTGGTATTATAGGTGTCCGGACGTTGTAAGCTCATAATGAAAGGCACAACGTTTACATTCGTTTTCGCTTCGTTTGCATTATAGCCGTACACAAAAACGTCGTTTACATCAACGGGAACGTTGTTTTCCAGCGTTACTTTATTACCGGATACGCTTGCAAGGCGGGTAAGATATTGCTTTTCACCTTTTGTGAATACAACAAATTGTCCCGGATTTTTATCGGTAAAAACATCGTTTTGTGCAGAGTTTTCGTTTGCTCTGTTAACGCCCGTTACGGCATTAGGCATATTCGCTTTGCTGTCCGACGATACGGTTGTTCCGTCGTTTACGGTTATTTTAATTTCTTGTGCGAGACCGACGTTCGTTGTTTTTTCAGTATCCCAATCCAAAGTCCATTTGACGTAATAGCCGAGATAGTCGGCGCCAAGCTTTTCAACGGTCAATACGGCGCCGTCTGAAGCCATAGTTCCCGCCGTCCACTGAGAACCGGTACCGGAAAGCGTAGCCGACAAGGTTTTACCGGGCAGCACCGCAGTAACCGTATGTATCTTAATATTGTCGTAAGCAAAACCGCGCAAAGTAACTTTCCCTGAAACGGACGAATAACTGTTATTATCCGACGTATTAGCGGTAAGGCCTGTAACGGGAGCAATTTCCACGTGTCCGTTTTCACCGCTGCCTTCATACAAAGAGTTCAAAGAATTATTATTCGAATCTTTGCCTTCTCCGTTCCAATAGAACGGAAGCATGACCACCTTAGGCGGATTATTGTCAAGCGCATCAAAGAGCGTATTGATTTTAATTTGGGCAAAAGAGCTCTTTTCAAGCGGGGTTGCGCCGGTCGGTGTACAGCCGCCCTGTGCACTATCCCACAGTTCCAAAACCAATTCCGTTGTCGTTCCAACCGGAGTGTTGCCGATTGTTTGCAAGTCGGTTGCGCTCAATGTTATGTCGCCGTTGCCGATATTTTTCATATCATGCCCGGCTAAAACAGCATTGTTGTATTTCAGACTGTATTTAACCTGTCCCTGTCCGCCATCAAAATTCACCTTTATTTTCGAGTGAGTTTTATCTTTAAATGCAAATTTGCTGCTTGTAAAAGTTCCGATAAAATCGAGATCGGAATTTAAAGAACCCGAAAGAGTTCCGTCGGAGAACTTTTCCGCGCCGCCTATTTTGGTAACAAGCGTTATCGAACTCACTGTGAAAGCCTTATTTTTTACCCGCACATCTTTTTGAGCAGAGTAAACGTTACCGCCATGATCGGTTACGGTGTAAGTGAGTTTACCCTTGCCGTCGGGTATGGTTGATAAATCGATGTGTCCTTCCCATCTGCATAAACCGTCGAGCAGACGGTATATTTTATTTGAAGCATCAAGTTCGGTCATCGTTACGCTTTGCGAATTGCTTCCTACTTCAAGCTTAGCGGTCACCGTTTGAACGCCCGAGCCGTCATCGTTCGCAACGCCGGGAACGATCCAATCATTTCCGCTGACGGCTTTTACCAATGTATCCGGTTTGTAAAGGACATAACTGTATTTTCCGCCGGAAGCAAGAGCGGGGGTAAATGTAACCTTATTACCCGAAAAGCCCGCGGAATTCGTTATACTTACAATTGTATTTCCGACAAGCATTTTCAAACCTGTAGGATTTGACCGTATAGCGTCTGCAAGAGAGGGACTGGTGATGGAATCTGCAGCTGTAGCAAAGGTAGCGTTTGCAACATAACCCGTAAATGTCTTGCCGAAATCACCGATGGGGCTATCCTTATCGAAGCGGAACAAAAAGGAACTTTGTGAAGACAAATGTTGAGCATCTTTTTCCCTGATTACTATTGTAACCGAAAAGCTGTCGCCGGACATACTGCTTATATCGAGCGGGAGATTTAATTCATAGCCCGATTTTCCGCCCGAATTATGATTCGTAAGCCAGCTGGTCGGAACAGCGGTGTATCCCGAATCGAGAGCACCTGCATCCTTTTTTTGATACTTTTTTTCAACAGTACCGTTTTTAAAGGTAATCTTTACGTCCTGTATTCCCGACGGATCAACCAACTTTGCCGTAAGTTTTTTACCGTTTTTAATCCACATGTTCATGTTGTAATCTTGCGGCGATGACGTGCCCGAAACATTATCGATCTTTACATCGGTAATCAGCGGCGCATCTTTGTCGACGATTATTTTTCTTTTTTCCGTCCATTCGCCCCACACATTGCTCGTATTTTTTGCACGAAGCTTAAAATAGACGGTCTGATTTTGATTGGTTGCATGATTAAAAGCGTTATCGGCATTTATGCTGATTCTCCAGTCAGCTCCGTCTTGACCGGCTCCTGCACCGGTATCAGTCGTAATGGGTAATCCTTGTCCACCGTTACACCAGTCGGTTGAACCGAACTTTCCGTCGGTAGCATCATTCGTAAAATTACCGCTGTGCGAAAACCAAATATATACTCCGCCTACAGCTCCCGCTCCACCTTTCGGGACATTTGCGGTTCCGAAAATTTGTATCGTACCGCCCACAGTTGCACCTTCTTGCGGCGAACTCACTTTTACAACAGGTTTTGTTCCGTCGGGATCAAAGAGAATCGTTTTTTCATGTACGGCTTTATTCCCTAGTTCGTCTTCCGTAAAAATGTATAACGGTATTTTTTTGTATGTACCGACAGCCGCACCGTGTTCCGATGAGGGGACGTTATCCAAATTTATGTGAATACTCCACGAACCTTTTGTAGAAGTATCAGGAGCATCTTTCATTATTTTCCAGCCGGCAGCAGTATTTACCGTCGGTGCAGGAGTCTTTTTACCCAATATGTATTTGGTTTTTTCGGGATTTACTCCGGCCCATTCATCGCTGATGCGACCCGAAACGACAATGTCTCCCGCTTGCGGATCGGTTTCTTCAGGATATACTATTTCAATCGTTAGCCCCGTTTTATCGACGGTAAATTCGGTAGTGTCCGTATCGGTTGAACCCGAACTTGTTTTAGCTAAAAAGTGAATTTTATGGATTCCGTCCGAAAGACCGCTTATAGTAACGCCCGCTGCTTTGTATCGCGGATCGGTCGGGTCGGAATTGACCTTTATCAGCTTCTTTGCCGGATCTGGGCTCGCGGTATTCACCGGTGCATCTATATTGTAGTACACCTCGCCTGTCGCATCGATACCGGTAACATCCGCTTCTATATCCACAGTTGTATTTTTAAAGCCTTGCGGACGGATCGGCCGTATTCTCGGACCTGTCCCAACGGCAAGGAAATTTATGATATACATCCCATCGTTTACCGAATTGGAATCATCATATTCTTGAAATTTATGCGATTCTTCATCGATAGTATCCGTTCCTTTAACCTTTACGATATAGTACCCCTCACCCCAAGAAGGATCGAATGTACATTTTACACGTAAGTTTCCGTCAGCTACCGTAATCTTTCTTGCAATCTTATTCGTATCCGTTAATTCGGAAAATTTTACCAGCGTTTTTTCTTCAAGATTTGTGTTGTTTTTAAAGCTATCTTCTCCAGAACCCGTTCCATTCCATTTGAACAAGACGATTTCAATATTACTGCCTGTATATGCGGTAGGATTGGAAGCAATACCATTTATCAGTGAATCCTTATTCTTATTACGAATAAGCTCTACCGGAAAAGCTGTTTCCGTTCCGGTTTTAAATAACATGGAAGTAGCCTGCGCCAAATTTAATGTATTTTTAGGCAAATTTTTTATGCCGATAACCTTAAATCCCGGTGATGTACTGGGATCCAGTTTAAAGGTGCTCCGCTTTTCTTCCATTTTTATCATTGCCGATTTAAGCGTGTTTAAGGCGTCCGTATCGCCGCGCAAGGCCAGTATCTTTTGGTCGTGTTCGTTTTTATTTGAACCTTTTTTACCGGCAAAATAGTCGCTGATTACCTCCGGGGTGTACCCCTTTGCTATAACATCGGTATAAACATCCTCCCATTGATAATACCAATCGGCTTTATTACCTTCAGTTGATGCCCCCCCCCCAGTACGTTCGCGGGCGTTATCATATAAATAAAATTCGCCTTTGAGCGGCTTTGTTTTATCCTTATCCTGTAGCTCATATAAAGGATCTTTAGGATCTGTTTTGCGGAATACTGCAATTTGAGCGTTTATGTTGTTGCCTACAAACATTGTTTGTATCGGTTCTGCTCCGGTAACACGTACATCAAGCTTTTCTACCGTATTTCTTTCGCCAGCTTGCCCTACAACGGAAAATATGGCTCCATATCCGTCCCATGTCACCGGTATTTCGTCTTTACCTGCAACCGTTGACGGCCGCTGCACGATAAACACCGGCGGGGTGTTGTCTATTTTGTAGTTCTTAGTAAATGTAGACGGCTTTCCTCCCTTGTCGGTAACGGTAACGATCGCCGTGTATTCACCGTCGGGGATGGGATAGATCTTTACGAGTTCGTGAGGCGGCGCTTCCGTCCCCGTAGGTTCGTTATCTATGGATACAGTCCACTCTGTACTGTCGGCGCCCGGCTTGGAAAGACTTGCCGGAAAAGAACGCGTGCTGTCTTTCGTTTCTATGTTTTCAAAAACGATTGAAACTGCTCGTACGCCTTCGTCGTCCTTTGCCGTTCCTCTCAAAATAAATGAACCCCGTATCGGCGTCTCACCCGCATCGGGATAGATAATCTCCCCGCTCGGCGGAAGGATGTCGATTTGGCTGCCTAAGCCCGGTTTACAGGTAAAACCTGCAATAGCAGTTAATATAATCAGTACAACAGATATTGCGCGATTCATCTTTTTCATAAGCTTTTTTCTCCGCTCCATTTCGCAAGCGTTCTTACCACGCATACTCCGGTGATAAAAACGCACTATAATAGACCTATTCGATAAATGCGCTTTCGAATAGGTCGACGAGTTCTAAATCGCACAAATAGCACGATTTAGAACATCGCATTTCAAGGTACCCTGTTCAGAAACGGAAGTTTCCGAACAGGTTTAATTTCTCCTGCGCTTCTCTGCGGCAGAACCTTACCGTCTTGCTTTCCCGTCTAATCGGTAACGCATAACCGGCACAACTTTCTGCTATCCCGCCTCTCATATAGACAGCAATAGCTCAGAACTTTAATGTTGTTGTTAATGATAAACTTTTTTGTACGATTATTTTTACAAATAACTTTTAGGGGGGCGGCGGATTACCGCATATATTACTAAATATTGCCTAATATATACTGGTAATTCTGACCTTTGTCAAGCGAAAACTAAATCTTAAATCTTTATCCTGCCTTTAAAGCTGCGCATTAGAGTCAGTTTGTCGGTGTACTCCAAATCGCCGCCGACCGGCAGACCCGACGCAAGGCGAGTAACCTCGACGGGAAGATCGCGCAGCACCTTTTGGATATAAAGGGCGGTGGTATCCCCTTCGATGGTCGGATTGGTTGCGAGGATCACCTCTTTTACCGCCGTACCGTTGCCGATTCGTTTAACGAGACTTGCGATGCGGAGTTGCTCCGGTCCGATGCCTTCAAGCGGAGCGATAACGCCGCCGAGCACGTGAAAAGGCCCCCTGTACTCGCCTATGCTCATCAAAGTAGAGACATCCTGCGGCTGCTCCACGACACAGATACAGGAGCCGTCCCGCGTGGGATCGCTGCAAATGTCACATACGTCTTGATCGGTAAAAGCCCCGCACACCGGACAGGGTCTGATGCTGTCGTGAAGCTTGTAGAGGCTATCCGCCAGCCGGTGGGCATAGGGAGGATCCTGCTTGAGAATATGATATGCGAGCCGGGCGGCGCTCTTTTTTTCCGATACCCGGCAGGCGGCATAAATTGTCGATAAGGTCTTCAAGCGCGTTCATTATGACGGCATTCCTCCCGCAAGTGCAGCGAGCGGTCCCATCTTTTCTTTCAGCGTTTCCTTAATTTTCTCTCTATTGCATCGGTATGGGCGGAGCGGATCAGATCCTGCAGCATCGGGATATCGCGATTATCGACGGCGATTGGATCCAGTTCAACTTTTACCATATCGAAGGTACCGCTCAGGGTTACCTTTACCAAGCCGCCGCCCGAAACACCTTGCACGCGGAGCGATGCCAGTTCTTCTTGCATTTTCCCGAAATGAGTCTGCAAATCTTTTGCGTTTTTCATCAATTCAAACGGATTTATGTTCATTCTTCTTCCTCCGGTTCTTCTTCAACCGCTTTTTTTTGTATGTCAACGATGCTGCCTTTTATGTTACGCAGTACCATCTCTACCCGCGCGGGGACGGCTACTTTTTGCGCCGTCTCTGCTTGAGCGAGCGTTATCTGTATTTTCAATTCTTTGCCGTAAAGCTCGGCTGTTTTTCGGGTTATGATATTCTTTTCTCGCTGCAGCTGCTGCACTTCAAAAGGCGTATGCACGGCCATATACAGCACACCGTCCCGTTCGATCCAGTTGAGCGTTTTAGCGACTGCCGCCGACAACATCGTATGTTCTATGAGTAGATGCTGAACGAGCGCTTCTTTGAGTTCACCGATATTTTGCACACGGGGCGGCGACGGGGTTTCCACTAGCGGCTGCCGCACTGCCGAAGGCTGAGGTACCGTTGTCGGATGGCGAATCTGCGGCGTTCCCTGCGGTACCGGAACATCCCGCTGCAGCGCTGCCGCTCCGGTTGCCGAACGTTGATTATAGCCCGTCGACGCATTGACGGGCATTCCAGTAGGCTGCGTATCGGCTATTCCAGCCGGAGCATTCACCGGTATCCCGGCCGATGCGGTGTTTCCGTAAGTACCGGCAGCTTTCAGCGAAGAGAAGCCGCCGGTCTTAAAAAAGGGGAGGCAGCCCCGCCTTTTTGCGGCGCCCCATTGCCGAGCAGTGCTCTGGTTGCCGATTGAACTGCTGTGGGTACGCCCGCGAGCAGCGCTTGAGCCGCATCAAAGGCAGCTTTCAGTTCCTTTGGAGAAACATAGTCGGAAAGCCATGCAAGGCGGGAAACCGTTAATTCCAGTTCATAACGCGGATTGAGCGAAAACCGAAGATCTCTGAAAAGCTGCAAGAACAGATACAGCGCACGCTCAAGCTGCTGTGCATTCCAGCCTGTCAGTATCTCTTGCGGGAACCGATCCGCGCGCTGCCCTATCAAAGCCTCTTTTGTAATACCTTGTTGTATCAAGAGAAGACTGCGGAGATAGTTGGTGCAGTCTACCGTAAATTGCTCGGTGGAAACACCGTTTTGCAGAATAGTATCAAGGGTGAGCAGCGCGGCGGCGGCATCTTTTTGAACGCAAGCAGTCAGCAAGGCGCCGATCGAATCGGTACCCGTTAAACCGAGCGTGCTCTGTATTTTTTCAAAGGTGATATGCCCGTCCGAGAAAGCCGCCACCTGATCGAACAAAGTGTAACAATCGCGCACGCTTCCGGTAGCCTCACGCGCAATCCAGTACAGCGCCTCGTCGTCAGCTTCAATATGCAGCTCCGCTGCCGCCTCCGCCAATGCCTGTTTAAGCACCTCAACATCGACTAATTTAAAATTGAAGTGTTGACAGCGACTTTTGATGGTTGCCGGAACCTTGTGCAGTTCGGTTGTTGCAAAAATAAAGATAACATACGGAGGCGGCTCTTCAATCGTTTTCAGCAACGCATTGAAGGCGCTTGTGGAAAGCATGTGAACTTCGTCGATAATGTAGATTTTATACCGGCTGGTATTGGGCGGAAAGAGAATTTCGTCCTTGATTTGTCGCACATCGTTGACGCTCGTATTCGATGCGCCGTCTATCTCGATAACATCGATGCTTGAACCCGCCGTAATTTCGCGGCACGAGGTACAAACTCCGCAGGGAGTAGCGACCGTTCCCGTTTCACAGTTGAGTGCCTTGGCTAAAATACGCGCCGAACTGGTTTTACCGCATCCGCGCGGCCCGGAAAAAAGATACGCATGGGCTATTTTCCCCGCTTCAATAGATTTTTGCAGCGTCGCCGCAACAAAATCCTGCCCTAATAAATCTTCAAATCGCTGAGGCCTGCGCCGTGTCGCCGTTACTTGGTACTCCATCCGAGCATAATATCATAAATCGAGGTTTGGATAAAGTATTTACTCACGTAAAAATCTAACGGAAAGCCTTGACATCTGATCGAAAGGCGCCTTGTCTAACAAGTCATACACTGATATAGTACACTATGCACACAGAAAAAATTATTATCCTTGATTTCGGAGGGCAGTATAGCCAGCTCATTGCCCGCCGTGTCCGCGAATGCGGAGTATATTGTGAAGTGCTTCCTTTCGACGCAGAACTTACCCGTATACAAAGTAGTGATTTAAAAGGAATCATCTTAACCGGAGCGCCTGACTCCGTATATGCCGAAGATGCGGCAACCTGCAATCCTGAAATATTCAACTTAGGGGTACCGGTGTTGGGTATCTGTTACGGAATGCAACTGATGACGTATTTGCTCGGCGGAAAAGTGCAGCCGGCAGAAAAAAGCGAATTCGGTAAGACAGAGCTGTACACCGGCAAAGATGCGGCAGGTGCAGCGCTTTGGAAAGATTGTCCGGCAGACTCCATCGTGTGGATGAGCCATAACGACAGCGTATCCGCCCTTCCCCAAGGCTTTACCGTTATTGCGAAAACGGATAACTGTCCTATCGCCGCCATGGCAAATACCGAGCGCAAATGTTACGGCGTACAATTCCATCCCGAAGTCTTACACTCCGTATACGGCACACAAATGCTCAAAAACTTTGTGCGCGGTATTTGCGGATGTACCGAAGTCTGGAACGCCGCAACCGCCGCCGATTCGGTTATTCAGGAAATAAAACGAAAGGTCGGAAACAAAAAGGTTATTTCGGCTCTGTCCGGCGGAGTTGATTCCTCCGTTGCTTCGGTACTGGTACATAAGGCTGTCGGCGATCAGCTTACCTGTATCTTTGTCGATCACGGTCTTTTACGCAAAGATGAAGCGGCACAGGTATTAAAAACATACCGCGAAACACTCGGTCTTAACATCATCCATGTGGATGCCTCCGAGCGGTTCTTAAAAAAACTTGCCGGAGTAACCGAACCCGAACGCAAGCGGAAGATTATCGGTGAAGAATTTATCCGTGTTTTTGAAGAAGAAGCAAAAAAGATCGGCACCGTCGATTTTTTGGTACAAGGAACTATCTATCCCGATGTTATTGAATCCGGCGGCAGTAAAAAGGCGGCGGTCATAAAATCCCATCACAATGTCGGCGGACTTCCCGAAAATATCGACTTTAAGGAACTGATTGAACCGCTGAGGATGCTGTTTAAGGATGAGGTGCGGGCGCTCGGCACGGCGCTTGGTATTCCCGACGAACTGGTTAAGCGGCAGCCCTTCCCCAGCCCGGGACTTGCGGTGCGTGTCTTAGGAGAAATCACTCCCGAACGGCTGCATTGGGTACGCGAAAGCGATGCCATTCTCCGCGAAGAAATTGCGCAGGCAGGCTTGGCGGATTCTATTTGGCAGTATTTTACCGTATTCCCCAATGTCCGCACGGTCGGCGCTATGGGTGACGGCAGAACGTATGACAACCTGATAGCGATACGGGCGGTAACCTCCGTCGATGCGATGACGGTTGAGGTCGCGGAAATCCCGTATCCGCTGCTGCAGAAGATTACGCTCCGCATCATCAACGAAGTCAAAGGCATCAACCGCGTAGTGTATGACATTACGCCCAAACCGCCTGCAACCATCGAATGGGAGTAAAAGAAGCGTATGAAAAGACCTTTTAGCTGAGGCAACAGCTCACAGCTAAAAGGTCTTATAGTCTCCTATGTTAAATCCATTCACAAGAAGAAGCCGACCATTGCTTAGTGTACTCCGTACTCTCGATAGCTGACAGGAACGGAGCTGCCAAGAAAACTTTTATTGTATTAAGCACTGTACCATAATCATCCGTTTTAACGTTAATCTTACGCGTAAAGGCGCCCCACTTCTTCTGCATTGCTGCATCATTATCAAAATTCATTACCTGTTTAAACTGTTCAACAGTAAAGAGGTGGTTACGATTGGCAAAGGTTTCCCTTAAAGCTTCTGACAATACCTGACCGTCAAAATCAAACTTGTTGGCAATATAATAAATATCATAATAGTCCTTCATCCGGCTGGAAAACTCCATCAGACTCAGAACGGCATCGATTTTTTCAGCCACTACGGTTTCAATGGAGTAGGTATTTACTGTCGGAGATACAAAATCAGGAAGTTGGGTCGGAATTCTGCGCTTTTCCTGTTTTGGAACAATAACATCCCCCACACCGAAATCAACACTAAATCTTATTTTAATATTTCTAATGCGAGCGAGAATTGAGGCTCCAATGCCTGAGTATTTTTTGGTAACGGCAATCGGTTCAACATCTTTTATCTCAAAACTTACAAAATCATTATCTGTAGAAACAACGATAATTTCCTCTAAAATAAATTTCAACTGTTCCGGCGTATTAGGTATTTTCCGAAGCAAAAAGTCTACATCCATCGTAACTCTGCTGTCAAACTCTGTAAGAGAATAGAGAAACAAACCGCCCTTTAGTACGAGATTCTCGGCATATTTTGATTTTTCCAAACGGCGCAGAAATTCCTCTTGGCAAAAGAGCTGGAGACACAGCTGATAACTTCTTCCGCTTTCGAGAGCCTTGTTTTTGAGCCGTGCAAGAACGGAAGCTGCAATATCAGCCATTAAGTAACACCTCCATTACATCCATCAATCTTTTGTAGATATGCATTTCCTTTGCATATCTTGAAAGATTACTCAAATTTTTCTTTTCATCGGCAGCGTATGCATTGAGGGCATTGTTAAACATTTCGTTATCCAATTTTGTTCGATATTTAAAACAGTCACAAATAGTGCGTTCACGGTCATAAACAGCAAGTTGTATACCGCCAAAATCTCCACTTGTTTTTCCGATTTCAAAATGAGCAAGCTGTACAAAATAGGTTTTTATAGCAAGAGAATCAATCTTTAACTTTGTACGTGAAAATGTTCGCGGAACGGCAATCGACCATTGCCTCGGTGTAAAGTCGCTATAGTTGTAGTAAAACAGCGCTGACTCCACACAGACAATACTTTCAGGTAGAAGTGCCGCAAGCACCCGTTCTTCTTTTATATCTTTTTGTTCCGAAAGCTGATAATAGCCATGCCTAACGCGTTCAATATAGCCTTTCTTGCATAAATATGCGACATCGTAATAGGAAAGACTCTCAGAAACAAAATCAGAAGCCTTAGCAATACCGTCGGACTTCTCTATGATTCTTTTTATGACTTCTTTTTTATCCACTTGTTTACCAACCTCTACATCACAAGGAAACTTCTAAAAAACTGATTCATAGTCCGCAAAAAGATTATACTATACAAAAACTAAAATATCAACAATTTTCAGTACACAAATTAAAATAACTGTGTAATATAACTTTGCAACTAATTGCAAAACCGCGTGAAATTTGCTATGCTAGGATAGTTGGACATTAATTAATCATATTAGCATGATTACTACTATCAATGTCAAAAAACGGCAGAGAATATCCCCTAAACAAAATATGTTAGAGGCTGTCGAATGGGAGTAATGCCATCCGTATGAATATCAAAACCCTTCACATAAAGCGTTTTTTAAACCATCCTTTTGCGCTTATTACCCTGCTTGCAGTATTTCTTTGCTTTTCATGCCGGTCGGTTCCGCCGTCCATTCCCAAAGCGATTATGGGTACCGGACGCATGACGCAGGAACAGCTCGTTTCGTTCTTTTTAACGCAAACTGCCGTAACGCAAACGGGAGAAGTTGATCAGGAAAAAGTCGAACGGTTGGCAGCGTATTATGTGAAAGAATCCTCAGCTGAAGGAATAAATGCCGATATCGCTTTTGCACAGATGTGTTTGGAAACCGGCTTTTTACAGTTCGGCGGATTGGTAACCGCAGATATGAACAATTTTTGCGGACTCGGTGCCATCAACGCAGAGAATCCGGGATTGGCGTTTCCCGACGAGCAAACGGGAGTCAGGGCGCATATTCAGCATCTAAAAGCATACGCCAGTACCGAACCGCTCAAACTTCCATCCGTAGATCCTCGTTACCGTTACGTAAACCCGAAAGGCAAGGCGCCGCATATTTATAACCTTGCCGGAACGTGGGCATCGGACACTGCTTACGGGCATAAAATAGACCAGCTACTGCGCCGCATGTACGCAGGACTATAGAAGGAGATTACTATGACAATAGCTGAACGTATTAACGTATTACGCAATAAAATGGCGGAATGCGGCTTCGACGCGTATTATATTCCAACCGCCGATCCGCATCAGTGCGAATATCTTGCCGAACACGATAAGACCCGCGTCTTTATTTCCGGCTTTACCGGCTCTGCGGGCGCCGTATTGGTTACAAAAGACAAGGCCTTTTTATGGACTGACGGCCGGTATTTTTTACAAGCTGAAAAAGAATTGAAGGGAAGCGGTATTCTCTTGCAAAAGAGCGGAGAGCCGAATGTACCGACCGTATTTGAATATCTTGCACAAACGCTTCCTGCGGGAAGTACGATCGGTATGGACGGGAAAGTGATGGCGCTTAATTCGTTTGCACAGTTTAATTCGTCGCTTCCCGATATGAAGTTTGTTATAGACCGTGATCTCATCGGGGAGATGTGGACGGATCGGCCTGCGCCCGTATTAAGCGCCGCCTTTTTACTCGATGTCCGCTACACGGGAAAATCCGCGTCGGAAAAAATCAAAGAAGTCCGCGCGGCGCTTCGGGAAAAAAAAGCAGAGGCGACGGTTATCGGAGCTTTGGAGGATGTCTGTTACCTCTTTAATATCCGCGGCAACGATATTGCATGTACGCCGGTTGTTACCGCCTATGCCTTGGTTGATATGCAGAGCGCACGGCTTTACATCGACGCGCGGCAAATGACGGATGAGGTGAAGGCGGCGCTGGAAAAAGAAGGCGTTTCCGTTGCGCCTTACGAAGCGGTTTTTGCCGATGCCGAAAAGCTGCAGGGTACAGTCTACCTTGATCCCACACGAACAAATATCTTCTTACGCAACAAGATTAAAGCGGATATCATAGAAGGCCTTAATATCACCTCTTCGATGAAAGCGGTGAAGAACGAAACCGAAATTAAAAATTACCGGAATGCATTCCTCAAAGACGGCATCGCGATGGTTAAAATCCTCAAATGGGTAGAAGATCATGCCGATAGCGGCGTTACCGAATGGGACGTTTCCGAACAGCTGCTGCGCTTCCGTGGCGAACAGCCCGACTTCATAGAGGCGAGCTTTACCACGATTGCAGGCTACGGAGCAAATGCGGCGATTATCCACTACGGGGCCTAAAAAAAATACTGCTGCTACCTTGCAGCCCAAAGGCTTTTTACTGCTCGACTCGGGCGGACAATACAAAGACGGAACAACGGATATCACCCGAACCATCCCGCTCGGACCGCTCACCGCGGAAGAAAAAGAGGATTATACGCTAGTACTCAAAGGGCATATCCAGCTCGCCTTAGCAAAGTTCCCCGAAAACACGACCGGCTATAAGCTTGATATTCTTGCCCGCAATCCGCTCCGGAAATACGGGAAGGACTATAAACACGGTACCGGACACGGCGTCGGGTATGTGCTATCCGTTCACGAAGGACCGCAGAATATCGGACTCCGCTATACGGACGCTCCGATGAAGGCGGGCATGATTACCTCCAACGAGCCCGGCTTTTACTGCGCTAGCAGTCACGGTATCCGCATCGAAAACCTCACACTGACAAAGGAATGGAAAACAACGGAGTATGGGACATTCTTGGAGTTTGAAACGCTGACGCTCTGCCCGATCGACACACGGCCGGTAGTGAAGGAGCTACTGCTTCCCGAAGAACTCAAGTGGCTGAATGATTATAATCAAGCGGTTCGTACTGCGCTGGATCCTCATTTGGATGAGGCACATCGTGCATTCTTAAAAGAGCGGACACAGGCGCTGTAATACGCAAATGAGTGTTTTAACCGGCGTTAATATGGTAGGAAAATAAGGAGAATGGCGGAACAGCGGACAGCCGCAGGACGGATTATAATGGGGATCGACCCCGGACTTGCCCATACCGGCTACGGCATTATTACTGTGTCCGGCAGCAGGATGCGCTGTATTGATTACGGTGTTATTCAAACGGAGGCGGGACAGGTACAGGGGAACCGGCTGCTCATTGTCTTTGACCGGCTTACGGAGCTTATCCGCACATACCAACCTGCCGCCGCCGGTATCGAAACGCTCTATTTCGCAAAAAACGTAACGAGCGCTTTGAGCGTTTCGGAAGCACGCGGCGTGACGCTGCTTGCCTTAGCGCAAGCAGGTGTTCCCGTCTTTCAATACGCGCCGAACGCTATTAAAAAAGCAGTTACCGGCATCGCGCAGGCGGAAAAGCAGCAGGTACAGCTCACGGTACAGTTGCTGCTCGGCCTTAAAACGATACCGAAACCCGACCATGCCGCCGATGCGCTGGCGGCGGCGGTTACTTATGTAAATACAGTACCTACCTTTTGAAATAGACGGCATATCTACTGCGTTGCCTTGCCAAAAGTGTACATCCTTGTACACTTTTGGCAGCGAGTTTCAGCTGACGCTGAAACATCGCTTCTGATATAACCAGCGGCATCCCTGCCGCTACTGAAAATCCTCAACGTATCAAAGATACGCCTCCGGTTGGAATTTGCTAGGCGCCTTGTAGTTTCAGAACGGACAGGGATGTCCGTAGTTTCACACAACGGCGGCGTTTTTGCTCCGCAAAAACTCGCGTCCAGAAGTGTACACGGATGTACACTTCTGGACAGGCTATTTTCAAAAGGCTTACGGAAAGGCTGTTCAAAAAGCATCAGTCTTGCTTATTCTGCAACTATGTAGGACCGCCACTCTCTATGACAGAAATTCGGCTCATGTGTTTATCCTGGAGCAAGCTAAGGGTTGTTTTTTTTATATGGGCTGTATATACTGTTCCAATGCTTTTTTATTTATCGGGGCTTCTTTCTTCATTCTACGGCCCCATGCGGCTTTTACAATCATATCTCGTACTTATTTCAATTTCATTTTATGTAGGCTTTTTTTTAACGGTATTCATTTTACCGCGCTTTTATGGCCGTTTGCCGAAAGACAGAGGAAAAGAATTCGGTATTTCTCCTGAGGCAGCAAAAGGAAAACCGACCGGCGGCGGGGTCGTATTTATTACGATTTTTGTCGTTATGATTTTCCTGCTGATCATGCCTTCGGGTACGCAAATAGCGGTACTGGTTTTAACATGGTTGGTGATGCTCACCGGCTATCTTGACGACCGGTCGGTTAATCCGTGGGGAGAATACCGAAAAGGTGCATTGGATTTACTGTTGTCGCTGATTACTGCGGCAGTACTCTTTCATTGGTATTTTGACGATTCCATTTCTTACTGGATTCCGTTTATGAGTCAAAGTATCGCGGTACATCCTGCCATATTTTTTACGGTCTCCGTTTTAATTTTATGGTTTTCCATCAATACAACGAACTGCACCGATGGAGTAGACGGACTTTCCGGAACCCTCATTTTGATGGCGCTTATTTCGCTTGGTATGGTTTTCTATTTTATTATCGGGAACGTAAAAGTTTCGGAATATCTGCTCATTCCGCATCGGGTAGACGGCGCGCAGTGGGCACTCATTTGCTTTAGTCTTTCCGGCGTACTGATGGGATATCTGTGGCATAATGCCTATCCAAGCAAGGTGATGATGGGAGATGCAGGTTCCCGTGCGCTCGGCTTTTTTATCGGCGTATTGGTCATTATTTCGGGCAATCCCTTTTTACTGTTAATGACCAGCGGGATGATTCTCCTGAACGGCGGCACAGGCCTTGTTAAAGTGGCGTTATTACGCTTTTTTCATATCCGTATTTTTAGGAATATCCGGTTCCCGCTCCATGACCACATGCGGAAAAACCTTCAATGGTCATCCACGCAGGTACTGATAAAGTTCCTTATTTTACAACTGCTGATTACGCTTGCCGTATTTGCAGTTCTATTCAAAATTCGCTAAGCCTTGTTCGAATCTGATATCAAGAGTGCCACGCACGGCATCTACGATGCACACAATATCGGCACGGCTGTACATGACGAGCCTGACCCGCTGTTTATCCGGAGCAAAGCGCTTATCGGGGCGGAAGGTGTTAACCGGCTTCGTAAATTGCGGGTTGCAGTATTCGGTATCGGCGGTGTTGGCGGGTATACGGTCGAAGCCCTTGCACGCGCCGGCGTCGGAACACTGTATCTCGTTGACGGCGATACGGTAAGCCCTTCAAACCTTAACCGGCAGCTCTATGCGCTTACATCTACCATCGGACAGTACAAAACCGCTGCTGCTGCCGCGCGAATCGCCGATATAAACCCGGCGTGTACAGTTCATCAGATCGTGCAGCACATTCTCCCCGATGCGGACGGCTCTCTTTCCTTTTTACCTTTCTTATCCGACATCGATTGTATTGTCGATGCGGTTGATACGATTTCGCTTAAAGTCGCACTGGCGGCAGGGGCGGAAAACCGCGGCATTCCAATCATAGCGGCAATGGGTTGCGGGAATAAGCTCCGCGCAGATTTATTTCAATTTGCCGACATTTACGATACTGCTGTTTGTCCCTTGTGTAAAACCATGCGCGGACTGCTAAAAAAACGGGGAGTAAAAAAGCTGCGGGTACTATATTCCAAGGAAGTTCCCGCTGTCCGCAGCCGTCCGCCAAGCTCGGTTTCATGGGTACCCGCCGCAGCCGGCATTATGCTTGCAGGCGATCTACTCAATCAGATATTACAATCTTAAACGACAGGACAGTGCGGAAAATATCGGCTATTTTTCTAGCACGGTGATTTCAACACGGCGGTTTCGTGCTCGGTTCGCTTCCGTAGTATTAGGTGCAATCGGTTTTTCTGCGCCGAAACCGCGCGTAAAAATATGATGCTGCTCTCTCACCCCAAGTTCTACCAGATAATTTGCAACAGCCGCTGCCCGCTGCTCAGACAGTATCTGCCTCGCTTCAGCCGTACCTGCTAATGCCGTATGCCCCGAAATCAATAGTTCATAATCAGGGTATGCACCCAATAACTTTCCTATTTTTTCAATCTTTTCTTTTTCGGCTGGAAGAAGACGTGCAGAATCAGGTTCAAATTGGATATTTTCAAGACTGATGGTAATTCCTTCATCGGTTTTTTCTACGGTAGTATTCGAAATCCCCATATCACGGATGTTTTTATCCAGTACTCCTGCTATTTCCTCTTTATTCATACGCTGCAACATCGTAATTTCGGCCTTTGCGGTACCGCGATATTCTATTACCGCCCCCGTGTTTAACTCCATCATTATGGTAAATACTTCATCATAATAGGGAAGAATACCTGCATTACTATCCCAATAGAGTCGCTGTTTTGAATAGCCCATGGTGCGGACAGGATACAGCATCGGCAATGTTGCACTTCCGTTTCTTTTATTTTGAATATTTTTTAATGGAATATCATAATAAAGATCATAATTTACTTCTATTAATTGATAGGTTTTTCCTTCACGCTGGGTAGGACCTTGATATGTGTACGTAACATCGACGGGAACGACAAAGGGGGTTTGAATATTAAAGTTATCCCGCAGATCGTGAGCTTCGCTTGCAGAGTGCCGCCAACTTTCACCTTTCTTTACATCATGCTGAAGAAAAACCGGAACATCCCGAACCACCGGCATAAAATACTGTTCATCAATGGTGTAAATACCGAATTCATCTCGGCGGAATACGCTCGGATATTCGCGTCCCCACGAGAACGTCCTGTTGCTGTTTTGCTCGCTTGTCATAAAAGTACAGGTATGAAGCGCGGAGGAAGGCTTTCCGTTTGATGCCGGTTGAACATCCGACACTTCCACGGTAACACGGTTGGTGATATAAGCCTGATGCGCAAATTGCCCGTTCAAGTACACATCTTCAGTAACGGTAGAATTGATCCGGTAGGTATCTCCATCCCTAAAGTTGAAACGGAAGATTTCGGAATACAGCGGAGATAATCCTCCTATTACAAAAAAAACGCCTAAAAAGAGAAGGCGTGAAAAACGCATCCGGGGAAAATGTTTAAGCCTGTTCATAGTATTCGAAAAGGAAAAAAGTAATTGCATACCGTACCCTAATATTTTCATAATTTTTTGTAAATATGTAACCTTTCTTTTTTTGTCTGTTTAAGTGGTGTATATTGCGATACGTACTATCAAAGAGTATTCAATGTACCTCCTTTACAGTTGCCCTGTAGGATTTTTTCCTCCTTTTGCCTACAGGGTTTTTTCCTTTTTCAAGCCCCCGGATAATGAACACCTACCATTCGCATTAAAGCTGACAGTGCAGGTGAATTGAATGGTCACCACCCGTTATATATAGGGCATCTCTAAAAACTCGGTTAGATTTTTAGAGATGCCCGACGAGTTTTAATTTAAGTCTTTATACTATAATGACTTAAATTAAAACATCGCAAGTAAATCTAAGGAAAACCTCTAAAAAACTGAAGTTTTTAGAGGTTCCCATAAAAAACCTCTAAAAACCGCTGAGTTTTTAGAGGTTTGCCAGCCCAGCAACGGGTTTTAGATTTTCCCAACTAAGTCGATAGAAGGATACAGCGTTTTTTCGCCGGGGCGCCATTTGGCAGGGCATACCTGATCACCGTGTGCTGCAGTAAACTGAGCAGCCTGAACCTTGCGCAGCAATTCGGAAGCATCGCGACCGATACTCGTGTCGTGTACCTCATAAGCTTTAATGATACCGTCGGGATCGACGACAAAAGAGCCGCGGAGCGCAACCCATGTTTCAGGTACAAGGATGCCTAAAGAAGATGCAAAAATACCGGCTTTATCAGCAATCATTTCATAAGGGAGGCCACCGATTGTCGCGCTCGCATCAGCCCATGCCTTATGCACAAATTCGCTGTCGGTAGAAACAGAAAAGACTCTACATCCAATCTCCTGGAATTCCGAATACAGCTTACCCAAATCGGCCAACTCGGTAGGACACACAAATGTAAAGTCTGCGGGATAAAACATAAACACAGCCCAATTACCCAACAACGATTTACTCGACACAGTCGTAAACTTTCCCTTGCAATAGGCAGGCAAAGTAAAATCAATAATCTTTTTTCCGATTAAATTTTCCATAAAAAGCTCCTATAACTTGAATTGATAATCGTTACGATAATAGTGAAACACCTGCTAAATGTCTAGTACGACGCAAACGCACACGTTGATACGCGAATCTTCGAAAGAAACTTTGACAGCTAATACATCCGGCATGGAGGCGGTGGTTAGAACAAAAGCGATATTTCAACTTGCCGGGATATCGCCATACCTATCACTTAATCACGTAGATCGTGCTGCTGCCCGTACACGGCCTTTACTTATCGGCACAGTTTTTTTTGAAAAGTTCATGTAATGTTTCGGCAATTTTTAAGCTCAAGTCCATATCCAATTTTGTTTCTTTCCTGTCGTAAGTAAAAATACCGTTTACCTCATCTTCAACATCGCTTACTTGAGTATAAATTGAAGCGCTCAATCCCTTTTCCATCGCCGGATATACATCGGTTTCATAGAGGTTCCGGATACCGCCGTTTAAAGATTGCGTATCTTTGAAGATTTTATAACCGTATAAAATATCGGAGGAGGTATGACCGTTCACAGCTAAGCTGAAGCCTCCGAATTCGGTTAAGGCTAAGATCCGGTTCAACGGATCGGGTTTCGGGCAGAAGGACTTAAAATAAATGTGATAGCTGTGGAAATCTCCGGCCTCTTGATCAAAATAGCCGCTTGCATGATCGATGAGCCTCGTAGGATCTTTTTTATGGACGTATTCCGCCATTGAGGCTGCTTCGAATTGCCCCCATCCTTCATTAAAAGGAACCCATACCGAAAGGCTTACCGTATTGTACAGTAAATCGATGGTACATTCGGCATCGCGTAAAAATATGTTCCGCCCCTTTTCGCTTTTGCGTCCGTGGAGGGCATAGCGGTTTTTTGTATCGTTAAAATTGAAGCCGAGCCACGGTGCATATTGAACGACCAACGGTTTATACGGATCGCCGCCGCTGACAAAATCCTGCCAGACAAGCATTCCGAGCCTATCGCAATGGTAGTACCAGCGGAGCGGTTCTATTTTAATATGCTTCCTCAGCATATTAAAACCCATATCTTTCAGTTTTTTAATTTCCCAAATCATCGCCTCGTCGGAAGGCGGCGTATACATTCCGTCGCTCCAATATCCCTGATCCAAGAGTCCGTGATGAAAGATCGGCGCTCCGTTTAGACTGAGAACGGAACCGTGTTTGCCGTTGATGATTCCGAATTCCCGCATACCGAAGTATGAAGTTACCGTATCCTCTCCTGCACGGATTTCCACATCATAGAGGAAAGGATGTTCGGGACTCCAACTCTTAAAATCGGCAGGCATTTTTATCCGCAGCGGATTGGTTGTGAGTGTGTCTTCCGCAATTACAGAACCGGAGTCAAATATTTTAATGCGTATATCATCATCACGTTTAACATATATATCATCAAGGCGATGCGAAGAGTTTACATTGTTTCCGCCGGCATCGGCCCCGGTAATAAAGACCGAAATTTCAACTTCACCGGTTTGATAATGAGGCGTTATGGTCAGCTTTTCGATATGAGTGTCGGGAACTTTTTCGCACCATACGGTTTGCCAAATACCGCTTTGCCCCGTGTACCAAATCTCTCCTCGGTTTAAGGTTTGCTTACCGTAGGCCTCATCACCGGTATCGGTATCATCGGTAACTGCAATGATGATTTCCGTTGTATCACCGTTTAAAAAATTGCTGATGTCAAAAGAGAACGGCCAGTATCCCCCCGAATGGGAACCTGCTTCTTTACCGTTGACATAGACGGTACAGTATTGATCTACCGCTCCGAAATGTAACAGGAGCCGCTCCTCCGGTTTGCATTGTTCAAAGTTGAACGTTTTTCGGTACCATAGCGTCTCCCCCGGAAGCAACTGCCGCTGTACGTTTGACAGGATTGTTTCCGGAGAGAACGGTACGATTATTTCTCCATCCCATATTTTAGGCATCTGTTTATCGGCGGTTATCGCGTAGTCCCATGCTCCGTTTAAGCATTGCCATTCTTTCCGCGCCAACTGAGGACGGGGGTAATCGTTTAAGGGCTTTTGTTTGTCGAGCGCTTCACCCCACGGTGTGAGTAAAGGTTTTATCGGTTTGTTTTTTCTCATGTTATTGTCTCGATGGTAAGGCGATCGTTTCTGCGCCGGTTATACATTTTCGATGCGAAAAAGAGCGGGAAAAGCGCCGTTACCGCTAGAATTGCTCCCCACAGATAGATGGATTCTGCGGGAATATTTTCGATGATTCCGAATTCATTCGCGATGGAGCCTGCTCCGTTTTTAACAATGATGTTGCCTATCACGGTTCCGATAATCATCGGGGTGAGGACGAAAAAGAGAATACGGATACCTTCAAACTGACCTCGTGCGGTTTCGGGATAGAGTTCTTTAACCCAGATGGTCATCGATTGCGTAACGAGAATTTGTCCTGCACCTGCAAGGAAAACGGAAAAGAACAGCGGAATGTTTTGCATGCAGAATACCGTTTCCGTGTTAAAAGCTGCGGGCTTTGCAAAGAGCGATAAAATGCATAAGCCGACGATATTCAGAATAATTGCAAAACAGGCAAGCTGCGGAGTATGCCTCTTATTGATAATCCCGATTGCAGGAATCACCAGCAGGGACGCAGCAACTAAACTTAATCCTTGAATAATGCCCATGCTCTCAGCGTTAAAGCCCATACGGTAAATCATCCAGTTTCCCATGTGGACAAAATAAACATTGAACGAAACAAAGAACAGTGCCGTTGTAATACACGCAAGCATCAATTCTTTTTGAGAAAAAAATCCTTCCGCTTTAAAGATCGAGCTCAATTGCTCCCAAAATGAACCGGTTTTGCAAGGTTTTAAGCCGGGAGAATCTTCTAATAGAAGAAGAGAGAGAAGTCCTGCAAGGATGACAAAGATACCCATAGACCAAAATAACCGCTGATAGTTATTTTCGCTGCCGATGAGCAAACCGCCCAATACGGTGCCGACGATGGTGCCGATTATCGGTTGAATTGCGAGCACGGCTCCGACTTGACCACGGTTTTTATCGGTAGTCATGTCGTTGCTCCATGCGTTGTATCCCGAATCGTTTCCCATAGAGCCGAAAAAGCTCATAACATCATCGGCTAAAATAACAAGGACTGCTGCCCAGATTGAAGCCTTTGCTCCGGTTCCGACCTGTCCGTGTCCTACAAATTCTGTAAGACCGAACAGAATCGTCGTCAATCCCCATACGATGTAGCCTATAGAGATAAATCTTCTTCTCGAACCTATTCTATCCGACAGTGTCCCGAATATGAAGGTTGAGAATGTTGTGACCAAAGCGCTGGTAATAACCATGAGCGTTACGATAGAGGAATCTTTAGCGATCTTTGCATACACAAAGGTATTAAACCATTGATTTTCGATATTCCAGCATAACTGCCCCGCAAGACCTAAGCCCCACATTAAAAACCAAAACCGTTTTGTTCCAATAAGTGTCTTTTCAGTTTTCATCACATCTATCCAAGATAAAGTAAGGAGTGTTAAAAGTTTGTAATTCGTGGTATGGTTAGATTAGAAAGAAAGAACAATACCGCAAAAGAAATTACAGACCTAAATCAGTGTAACCCAAACTTAAGATAATTGCTATCCTTGATCAACTTTGATGAGGTTGTTGCGGCTGGCTTGAATACCCTTTGTTACTACACACATGAAAATTTGATACACATAAAAATTTGCTTGACAGCGCTTTATTACAGGGATTATAATTACTACATTATTTCATAGTTTATTTTGAAAAGGAGGTTCTCCATGACACATAGCCTATCATTCGCTCACGAGCCTCTTTTCCATACCCCCCCCCATAAAATTATATAAATCATTATATAGTAACAACTTATACGATTTTATTATTAATATTCTCTTCTCCGATATACGTGCTATATGTACAGAATTCTTTATAGATACCCACGTGCAGGGCTTTTTTTTCTGTACTATCCGCTATCAGCGGTATAGTGTTGAGATTATCGGGCTGATCCTCTTCGTACATCAGATTCTTAAATGGATTCCGTTCAGAATCACTCAAACGCAACAGTATCATCGCACACACCTATGCTGTAAGTTCAAACCGCAAACCGGCAAGCGCTTTACGGCTATGACATATTGTAATCTTTTTTATCTCTGGAGGGAAAAATGAAATTCTTAAAACAAGCATCGCTGCTTCGATTGTGTGTCGCTATCGGTATGATGATGATCGGTATTACCGGTTGTAAGCCGAAAATCACTCCGGCAGAAGTATATTACACGGTTACCTTGCAAGTTTCCGGCGCGGAGGGCGGCACGCTCACCGCAACAGCGAACGGTAAGACTTTAACCAACAACGAGAAGGTAAAAGCCGGTACAAAAGTACGGTTTATCGCAAACCCGAAGAGTGCAGAAGGGTACACAGTCGGCGCGTGGACTGGCACCGATGCAGCAGTCGGAACGGGCGCTGTTGAATTGATTATCACACAGGACGTAACTGTTTCTGTTGCCTTTGTAAAACGGCAATGCACCATTACATTTGATGCAAGCGAGGGCGGTTCAATTTCCGCAAGGGTTGAAGGAGATTCAGATAACCTTTCAACCGGAGGCACAGCGCCTTACGGCTCCACCGTTACCTTTACTGCCGTACCGGAGGATGGCTATGCATTTGACCACTGGGAAGGGCTTACCACTGCCTCAAGCGAGGTAACTGCAACCTATACGGTAACCGGCGACCGGTATGTAAAGGCGTATTTTAAAAGTGCGACCTTGCCGTATTTTGGGGTAAATGAGCATGGAGGACTTTTTTATAAAGGAAATGAATCCCGGAAAAATGAAATATTAAAAGGACGAATCGTTATTCCTGAAAGTATGTATGGGGTACCGGTTACCACTATCGTAGGATATACCTTTTCCAGTTGTACCGAACTAACAGAAGTCGTGCTTCCTCGAACCGTAATAACAATTGAACAATCTATGTGCAAAGGATGCACAAAGCTGAAGAAAGTTACCCTGCAAGGTGGAGCCGCAAATGCATTAACAACTATCGGTGAAAATGCATTCTATGGCTGTTATTCATTGGAAGAAGTTCGGTTACCACAAAATGTTAAATGTATTGATAGCCAAGCATTTGAGAATTGCCGCTCTTTAACAATATATCTTCCTAGAACGATAAAGACAGTCTGGGGATCTGCATTTGGTCGTAAAGCAAAAGAGTCTAATTATGATAGCTGTGTAAAAATGGTATATGTTCCATCAGGATACCGTTCTTATATAGGAGGGCTCATCGATAAAGGGATTGGCGACTGTTGTTATTTTCCTGGTGAAAAAATGAAAGAATACGACGACACTAAGCCAATCCCGTAAGGGTGAGGGAATTTTTTGGGGAGGTAGTTTGATGAATACGTACAAGCTGGTCGTCCAGACCATTCAAAACGGAAAGATTACCGGAAACGCGAGTTTATCGGTAGGCGCCAACTCCACGATGGAAGCGCGTCAAAAATTTATGGCAGCGCATCCGCCGACGGCTACGAAGAAGTATAAAATTATTGCTTGTGCAAAGCAGTAGTCTCCTTTTAAAAATACGCGGGCATCTACTTCGTTGCTGCGCACAAATTAATCCTCAACGTATCAAAGATACGCCTGCGGTTAATTTGTGCTCGCGCCTCGTATCTACACCGCCTATTTTTAAAAGGCTAACGGCAAAAATCGTTACACTGCCTGCTGCCATGGAAGGTGGTAATGCTAGGAAAAACGTGTTTAAGCGCAAAAACTTGCAGCCAAAGAATAAACAAAGATATTCATTCCTTGTTGTTCATTGTGAATCGTTCGTTCATTGAAAAAAAGAACGATTATATATATTTGATATTCGTAAGCATAAAGGGCTTACGAAAAAGGAGTTTTAATTATGGATAGTATTCTTGACCTGTTATTTGGAGGACTTAAAAAGACTGTGGACTATGTTCAAAAGCATCCCCATGTAGCACAAAACTTACAAAATACTATAGAGAGGTCAATGCTAGAGCGGCAACGAAAAGAGGCAATGAGAAATACAAAGAACACGAATAAAAAATAGTACTGCACTAAGGTTAGCGGCCGTAATCTCGCTACCTTGAGTGCACAGTTAGGAACCTCTAAAAATCTCAGTTTTTTAGAGGTTTCCAGTTATATGAAATAAGAACGATTACACAAAGGAACTAAAAATGATTGATATAGTAATGGCTGCACAAAAATTATTAACTACTATGCGACACTTGGATCGTAGTGTTGATTCATGCACGCCGCAGGAGATTGCGGATATTATCAAATTTCATTCAAAGGGAGCCGCTGCGGCCGGAGTTGCAGCTGGCTGGGTTCCCGGTGCGGGAGGGGCCGCTGCAACAGCAATTGCAGCCGGTTTTATATGGACAATGTACGGCCGTATTAACAGTAAAATAGGCCTTA
Organism: Treponema vincentii; assembly: GCF_010365865.1. NCBI lineage: Bacteria > Pseudomonadati > Spirochaetota > Spirochaetia > Treponematales > Treponemataceae > Treponema > Treponema vincentii. The sequence continues at coordinate 1,755,828 of NZ_CP048020.1, forward strand.
CGTTTTCAAAAAGTATTCTCAAAACTTTAGCGTCCGGTATTGCCACCAATCTTGCCGGTTATCTGGTAGGCTCTTTAGTACTGAATGCCGTTTTTTCATTTATTCCGGGATTAGGAAATATTGCTGCATCGGCAATAGCAGGGGGCGTTTGTTATGCGCTGACTTTAGCTTCCGGTATCGTCTATTTAAAGATATTGACCAATATATTTTCCGCTGGGGTTGATCCTACCAGCGTTGATATTGATACGTTAAAAAACATGGCAAACGATATCGCTTCCGATATGAATATGAAAGAAATTTATGAAGAAGCAAAGGAGGAAGTAAAAAATAATCGGGATGAAACGGTTAGCGCCGATTATACGGATTATGAAATGGCCGAAGATGAATATTCCTCTTCGCAATATAATCGTCAGATTCCGGCTCTCCCTACCGGTGAAAAGCATAAGACTCTAGAAGCCGTATCACCCGGTATCAACGTGTATATGGATATTATCAACGTCAAACTTCTACTGAATAAGTACGGTGATGATGTTTCAGACAATAAAAAGAAAAGAGAACAGCTGGCAGGGCTTGTATATAACAGGCTGTTGGACTGGAGTAATGAAAGCAGAGCTTCATTTACAACCGCGTCTGATTATGTTTATGCTCTTTTACGGCGATGGTATTATAGCTATGAAGTGCTATCACCCTATGCGCATTTTTATTCTGACGATATTTTCTATTCCGCTCGATTCGGAAAACTTAAAGTCCGTCTTGCGCTTTACCTGTTGGAAAGTTTTTTCAGGGAAAACCATAATGCTTTTATAGAAATGTTTTGCCGGAAAGCTGCTGAACTGTTTCCTGGACGGTATGTTAATCCCGATGCATGGCTCTTACCGAATATCCACTGGCTGGAAAAAGAATTCGCCGCTGAAATGCAATCGGTGTTTAAAGCGTTGGATGATTTTTCGGCCTATATATACGTTTATAAGTGGGCTCAAAATGATAACGGTGCGGGGCTTATTAAAGAAGGATGGACGTATGAACAACTTGATGCGATTCCTGGTGCACTGGAAGAATCCGGCGATGTATGCGTTGCTGCAATTGAGCAACTGTTTTACGTCGTCGCCGCACTATTGCAAAACCGTACTCTGAGTTTTTTAAAAGAGCATTTGAGCGAAATGGAACAAGCGTTTGAAAACCCCTTCGGCAGCACAGCATCCGCGTCCGCTGCTCCCTCTACAACTCCGGTTATTGCATTACCCGAAAGACCGGCACCTACAAACAACGATAGTGGTGCTGCCGCTGCACAAGATACTGCCGGTAATGCTGTACAAGCTATTCCGGTTACTCAACCTGTTGCGGCAGCTGTTACCTCAGTTTCAGTTCCCGCCACCGGTAGCGAGGAAGAAGAAATCGACTATGTAGAAATTGCGCGGGATATAACCGAAGCAATGACCATTGGCGAAATACGCGCGTTGCTTGAAGAGCACGGACTTGATTCTTCCGGTTTAAAGAAAAATCTTATCGGTCGCCTTGCTCGCGCGTTGGAAGATGGCACGATAAAAATTAATTAAAGGGAAAATTTTTATGTTGAAGATGATTTGTTGTATAGCGGCCGATATTTTAGCGTTTATCTATCTTATCTGGCCGTTCGACATCGTCCCGGATATTATGCCGGTTGTGGGGTTTATGGATGATCTAATTGCTATCCTAGCCGCCGTAGCTTTTACCATTAAGACGATACGGGATCGGTTTAAAGACAGCGTGAATAAAAATAGGACAGGGAACTAAAAGGTTTTTACACAACATATTAGGAGGATTATATGGATTTTATACTATGGATTCTTTCATGGTTCGAATCTCCGATATTTGTAATACTATTTCTCATCAGTATTCCTGCATCTCGTATATTTATGATTGTCACCTTTAGAAACATCTATCGGAAAAGCGAGAAAGAAAAAAAACGATTACGAAGAATTTAAGAGTTTGAAAAAATATCGAGAACAATTTTACGACAGCGTAAATAGAAGGAGAAAAAACAATGAATAGAGATGATACAATGCTTGCACTCAACGGGAATAGAACCGTCGATAATTTATCCTACGTACTAACAGAATTACGCGATCAAGAATCAAGCGACAGCGCACTTGCATATGCCTTAAATGCGCAGCTGCAAGTATTGGGTGTTATTAACAGCCCGGGACTTTCAATAAGTCTTTATGATTTGATGATCGACTCTTTAAAAATGGCAATACAGAAAGCGAGAAGTTGGCAAGAAAAAGAAGAGTATCAACGATGCGCTGCAATAATGACAAACAGCATGGTATTCTTTTTACATGCAAAATTATGTTGGGAAGGGGATCGCTGGAGTGAACAAGGAATCTCCCTTTTGAAAAGTGCCTGTAATCTTGTATCGGATTCTGCTATCGCATTGATAAAAATAAAAACAGGAACCGTCTTGCTTGATGATAGCTTAGGTGCCGAAATGTTTTATAATCTCATCTCGAATGCAAACGGATTCATGAATAAATTAATTGACTGGTTTGTAAGCGGCGATAGGGTCGTTCAATATCAAAACGAATTTTATATCTTTCTTCTTCGATTATTCGATAAACTTGAAAGATACCATACTATTTATGGGCAACAAGTATTATTGAAAGAGTTAATACTGCGATATAAAGATGAACTTGTTTTTGTAGCAGGCGATAAGAGCTGTGACCTAATACGCTTAGATCCTAATAGTCCCTTTTTAGAATTGCCTCCACCTTTTAAAGACAGATCAAAATTGATGCGATCCGTATTAGGCGGTATTTCTTTTCTTCTTGTGCTAGTTGTTATTTTTATCATATTTAACATATTTGCAGGCGATAAATGGCTGGAATCATTCGGCAGTACAGCACTCTTTTATCCGTTATTTAGTTTTCACTTTTTCTTTTTAGAATTTAGTACCTCTATTCAAGTAAGTATCATAATAGCATTACTCATAGGAGCATTGATAATTTCATCACGCAAAAACAATGTTGGGAAAAAAGCACTAGAAGACTATCAGCGTGATGAAACAGCACGGATATATTGTATTGCCGATGAATATTTTACAGAAATTGCAAATTTATATTGATTGATACTTCTGGAGTTTTATAATGAGTAGAAAAAAATTTTTTTATGTATTGAGCTGGTGTATTTTTATCGGACTATTTTTCTCTTCCTGCACACTCGAAGACAGTTCCCCGCCGGACGCAAGAACATTGAAAATACGGGAACAAGAACAATTGCGACCGCGCGTTGCGCTTGCTCTTAGAGCAGCACAGACCGCTTATAATGTAAAACGCTATGATCTTGCTATTCCGCGATTTGAATTTGCCATCAATGCGGGCTGGATAGACGGTATGAATCTCTATCAGTATGCCGATTGCTTGGAAAAGACCGGCGAAATCAAAAAAAGCAAACTGTATTTTCAACGGGCATTCGACGAACTCAGTGAATTTTATCCTAACCATACGCTCTTGGATGAATTGCGTGCACAAGGATATAAGAAAAATAATTGAAAGGGGATATAAAAAACAACTTGAGTAGCGGTTAAAAATAGGAGGCATAAAAATGACTGAGGCATTACCATGAAGTGCCGGTATTGCGGACATGAGGTCAGAATATCGGGAATGATGTTGATAAGTTCTTTCGGGCAAATGTGCAAGACAAGTCCTACCGAAAAACACGTCATCATTTCCGATGGTATGCGTTGCGTGTACTGCGGACGAGAAACAAGAACATCGGGGAGCATGCTTATCACCATCCATGGGCAGCGGTGTACTCTTTCACCGACGGGGAAGCATCAGTTGCAGTAGTGGAACGATGGACGGGTATCGCTCCATACCAAAACTTTTTTGCATGTTGATATGTGCAGGATAATTGTATGGATGCAAGGTAACCGGCTCACTACTTCTTTTGTATATCTTCCGCCTGCAATTCTTCCGTAAGATAGTCGTCGCTCATGCAATGCATATCGGAAATGCCGTTTTTCATCAATTTATATGTTACCGAATGATAGAATTTTTGTAAGGCTGCATCTAAACCGATATGCTCTTTTTCGGCATACAGAGCGATAACCCGTGCATATTTTTTTTGCAGCAAAACCGGATGGGCTAACATACGCTCTTAAATCCTTTGTACTGTAAGTACGTATCAATAATGGACTGTGTTTTAAAGCATATCTGCCAATTCGGTTTTTCGTGTTGCAGCCGTTTTAGCGCTTCTGCTTTATCAATCAATCCGTCAAAAAAAAGTTCCACCGTATTAAATACCTTATCATTTGCAATTCCGCCTTCAATTATATCATATCGATTATAATCACTTGGCATAGTACCGGCTCTGCATTTCAAAATAAAATCAAGCCATGCTTCGGTATAGGCTTCAAAAGAGAGAACAGCGCATTCTTTATAAACAGACACATCAAGTTCGTAGAATGAGATGATCCCGTTTTTCCGCCGCGTTGTATATTTTTCGCACCACTTTTTTGCTTGCTCATAAAACGGTGTGGTATAAAATCCCTTGCCGAAATCCACTCTAAGCCGCGAGTGCTCGATGTCAGGCTGAGCAATAATCCCATCAGAGCCGTGATACACGATTATACTTTTATCCCGCATTGATCCATCGCCTCAAGTATATCATTGATGATGTATTCCTTATCTTGAGTATGCAGTACATCATAATGCGCAACAATATAGTCATAGAGAAAACTGTTCGACTCTGCGAGCGCCGTATAGATATGCTCGGCATCCGTTTTTAAGCGGATAGCAAGGTTCTCTATACAGAATATCGCAAATTCAAGTTCATCCGCGTTTTTAATTCGATCACTCATTTGTAACCTATTACCGATCATTACCCATTAGCTATCTGCCAGTCTCTTATCGTGCGTGCATCTTCGTCAAAAGAACTTCCAATCAGCACAATCTTCTTATCGTCTACCTGATATTTTGCTGCATATTCTTTCTCTTTTATCTGATTGAGTGCGTCTTCCGCACTGCCGTTACCGGTGAGCTTAAACTCGAAGATGTAAACAGTATCGACAGTAATAACCACGGCGTCCGCAACGCCAAAACTATACATCCGTGTATAGTTTTGGCTGCGAGTTTCGGCACCGCCGAAACATCGCTGTTGCATGGAACCACCGCCATCCGTGGCAGTTCTGCTATAGCAGTGCACCTCTGTCTGTACAAACTGTCCCATCAGCGCAAAGACTAAATACACTGCCGTTTGATAGTTTTGTTCCCGCAGCTTCATGTTTTCTTCGGTGAAGTTATCATACGGTATGCTTGAGATAATCGACTGCATCCGTTCCATAAACTCATCCACATTGCCCTTGCGGATATCTTGTACAAAGCGTCCTACCCATACCCCTGTTTGCCCGAACGGTACATCAGAGTATGCCGGTAAAAGATTATGCAAAAAGCCGTACCGTACCTCATCATTCGGAAAACCAAGCCGATACAGCCTCAGATCGCTGATGTATTCTTTAATCGTCAAATACCCTGCTTGAAACAGAATCGGTAATGTATCTTGTGCAACAGCCCGATACGTTTGTAAGCCTTCTTCATCCAACTCAACATTTCCATCCAGGTCGGGAATATAATAGTGTGCTTCTTTGAGGTAATTAACTAAAAATGTCGGAGTTCCCGTGCTGAACCAGTAGCTTTTAATTTCTTTTTTGACTAATGCACTGAGTACACTATAGGGATTGTACATCCCTTCTCCTGCAGGGTGGAACAAGTAGCCGTCATACCACTGCTTTAAGGCTGCCAATGCTTCTTGATACGTGAGGTTTTGCTCATCGGCAAGTACCTGTATGTCCGGCTGGAAGTTCGTTTCAAGTTCTGTTTGTGTGATACCACAGAGACCGGCATATTGTTTTTCCATCGATATATCGCGGAGATTATTCAAATCGCTGAAAATGCTGATTTTACTGAACTTTGTTACCCCAGTTAAAAAGGCAAAACGGATATATTGATCACAGGTTTTAATCACGGAGTAAAATGCTTTAAGGGTATTGCGATAGTGTTCGTTCAGTTCTTCATTTACACCCATGGTTTGCAGCAAGGGTTTATCGTATTCGTCCACGAGGATGACGACTTGCTTACCGGTTTGTTGGCAGGCTCGTGTAATAATACCGGCAAAACGGAGTGCAAAATTTTGTTCGGATGGTTCAACCCCATATAGTTTTTCCCATTTGCAGAGATGACTATTCAGATTCATACCGAGCTCATCAGATTCTATATAGTTGCCCGTATTAAAATCCAGATACAATACCGGATATGCTTCCCATGCTGCCCGTTGTTCGAACACCGCTTGTTCTTCCTCGGCTTTTTCAAGATACAGGTCTTTAAACAGTTCTTTTTGGCCAAGAAAATATGCTGCGAGTGTTGAAAGGAAAAGGCTTTTCCCAAACCTGCGCGGGCGGCTGAGAAAATAGACTCGACCGCCGGTTACTAATCGCGCAAGATACTCTGTTTTGTCTACATAAAGATAGTGGTCTTCTCGTAATACCTTAAAACTCTGTATGCCGACCGGCAGTTTTCGTGAAAAGTTCATACCGGTATTATAGCACGGTTATTGCCGTTCCGCAATTTACTCAGTTTGATACGTTTGTCCTGCCGGCATACTCATCACTTAATCACATACAGCACTCCGCTGCTTCGTCCGAAGATTTCGTTTTCGTACATACACTCGGCGGTTGCGGGCGGGCAAGGAAATACACCGCGGCGGGCTGCGCGGAACTTAAAGCGTACCGTGGTGCCGCCTTTGTCCCAACTGTTCCAGAAATACTGAACTTCGTTGTCGTATATCTGCTGCTTACTTGGATCCCGCCAATCAGTCCACGACTCTGCCGTATCTTTTTCCTCGTAATCGTTTGATGCGGTAGTAACGAAGGCTGCGTCTAAAATTTCCGCGCCTGACGGAATGGGCGCCCGCAGTGCGACAAACGTATAGTCCTTTCCCGACGAGAGGCGGATTGCCATTTCGTAGGTTTTGCCGCTTTCGAGGGTGATCATCGAGCTGTTCTCCGAATTCGGTGTTACGATTTTATCTGCGGCGATGTCGCGGATAGTACAGGAAACGCCGAGTCCTTCGTCGCGCGGTTTCTGGCGTTCCTGCGGCAGTGCATACGCAAGCGAGGCAGTGTAGTAGAGCTGTCCCGTACCGGTTTTGGTAAAGCGGAGCGGCAGCAGGGTATCCCGCTTTGCTCCCGACACCGGCTGTTCTTTAAAGGAAAACATTTGGAAAACAGGTTTTGCTGCCGCTCCTTTGAACGCCGCGGTGAGCAGGTCTCCGCCGGGCAGCGATGCCGCAGCGGTGAGGTCGGTAGCATCAAGCTGCGCATACTGAATATACTCGTACACTGCTTCCAGTACGTGAGCGGTAGTTGCCGTATTTTGCCAATAGCCGCCCTTTTGACGCTGGAGCAGGCTGTACAGCACTGCCCGTACCGCATCCTCGCGGCTATGGTCGGGCGCAGCTTTTACTAAGCTCTGCAGAATAAGCGCTAAGTCGAGGGAAAGATCGTTCCCGTACCAGAATCGGTAGCCCTGCTGCGGCGGCACCGCGAGCGATACGCTGCGGGTGGTAAAGCGGCAGGAGTTTATAATCCGTTCCGTGCACTTCGCCGCCTTCGCTGCATCTCCGGCGTGGTTCCGCTGCGTGTAGGTTAAGCTCAGCAATGCAAGGGCAGCAAGATCATTCGGCTGCGCGGTGTAGTCTTCCAGTTGAGGAATGACACGTGCTTGAACTGCCGTCAAAATGCTCTCATCAAAACCGGCGTTGTTCATTGCCAGTACAAAGCAGGCGTAGGCTTGTAAGTACGGCGAGAGTGTTTTCCTCTTTGCAAGCAGCTGCGAGCGAATATAGTCGGTCAGTTTTTTTGTATTGACGGCAATATCATCTTGGCTGTATCCGCGCTGCTGTGCGGCGGCGCAGATATGCGCAATTCGTAAACTGACATAAAAGTCCGTGTACCAGCCGCCCGGCCAGTAGGGAAAGCCGCCTTCGGACGTTTGTTCCCGCGCCCATGCCGCCATCGTTTTTTTGACCGTGTGCCGGACATTCGGCACCTTACTTTTAAGCGAGAATACGTCGATGTAGTTTTCAAACAGGACGAGCGGTAGAATGCGGGCAGACTGCTGTTCCATGCAGAGGAACGGATAGTCGAATACGTAATCAATAGCTGATGACAGCGCGCCGAGTCCGCTTGAATCCAGCGTCAGACTGAGCGAGCCGGTATTTTCATCTGCCATAGACGGAATGATCAGCCCCTCGGCTGCTTCGTTTTCATCTTTTGCGATAGCGCCGGTTGAAGTTACGGTTTCAAAGACAAAGGGTCGTTCGATAACGAGCGGCTGAATCAGTTTTTCTTGGAGCGCATCGGAAGAAACGGTAAACACCGCCTCTACCGTGCCCGCCTTTACCGCTGCAATGTCAAAGTAGACCGCCGCCTGCTGTCCGCCTGCAACGGTAACCGTATGCGTTGTCTCCCCGTCGATAAAGGCGGCTCCGCGGTGCGGTATGCCGACTGTAGAGGCATCCTGCCCCTGTCCATTTTTTTGACCGGCGGCATTTCCCGCGCTGCCTTGCTGACCGCCTTGTGCATCGGCAGCGGAATCATCCTGCGAGCCGGGTTCACGGACAGAGGCGCGTATCGTAATGCTATGAGCGCGGGTATCCACATTGGAAATGAGGACGCCGCATTCTGTCGTATCCCGTTCGCGGAGGCGGCGGGGCATAACCGGCAGAATGTTGACGGTGTTCTGCACGGTAATCTCTTCTTCGTGCAGGGCAAAAAGGTCGGTATGTGCTCCGACGGCGGTAAGCCGGTAGCTGGTCAGCGTATCCGGTAGCTTAAAGGTTGCCGTTACCTTACCGTTTGAATCCGTCTTTAAGATAGGAATGAACACCGCGGTCGGGTTAAAGTTGCTGCGTTCCGCTTCATCATCCCCTTTCCCGCCGTCCGAATCGCCGCCTGCAAGGGTTTTCGCTTCTTCCATAACGGGATCCATCAGCCACGCGCGGGAATCTCCGCCAATGACACCGAGCTGGAAATTGCCGGGATTATAGAAGAAGTCGAGCGGATTGGGCACGTGATAATCTATTAAATCGAGGACGCCACGGTCTACGGCAAGCAGGGTGAGTTCCGCATTGGCCAAAGGCTTACCGCCTCTTGTCGCCGTCAGTGTAACGGTTGCTTCCCCTCCGGGCTTGTACACGGACTTATCCGCGGCGAGTTCGACGGAGAATGCTTTGACGCGGGCATTTACAAAGATCGGCGTCATACCGAAAATGCCTTTCGGCTTATCAAGGTCAAGTTCACCGTGCTTGTGCTGCGGCTCCTTTGTCCGTACTGAATAGGACGACACCGCGACATACACCACGGGAATATAGTTGCTTGCGACGGGAATTTCCAAAACCTGCGTATTTCCGTCGAGTTCGCGGATTTCTTCCGTAAAAATACCTTCGCGCTCTACCGTGATGAGGTATCTTCCCGCAGGGAGCGGGCTTTGCATCAAAATGCGGGCGGTGTCACCGGGGTTGTACAGCGATTGGTCGGGTGTTAGGCGCACGGCATCTTCATAATCGCGATCCCAAAAGCTCGCGCCCGATCCGGTAACATAGAAGCGGTAATCGGTTTTGAACGTGCGCCCTGCGGTATCGGTTCCGCTCATACTCAGAATATATGAACCGGCATTTTTCGGCGTTACCTGCACCGTTCCCTTTGCAGCGGGTTTCACGGTTGCCGTATGCTCGGTGATGTTTTCTTTTTCGTAGTTTGAGTAAATGCTGCCGCCCGAACCGCGTTCCTGCACGAGCTTCCAGTTTTCCCTGATCAGCTCAACGGTAAAATCTCCCGCGGCCGGTTTGGTGTCGCCAAGCGGATTGCCGTCGGGGGAGGCGAGGATGAACGGGAAGGTGAGCTTTTGTCCCTTTTGCGCAAAGCCGGTAAGGTTTTCAGGCCGTGCAAGCCCGATGTAGAGCGCTGCCGGATGCACCATAACGGTATTCCGTGCGGAAATTTGCTGATTGCTGATGTCGGTTATCGAAACCTCGGTACTGTAGCGATAGGGGAGACCGATAATGCCTTCCGAAGCCGCCGCTTGGCAGGAAAGTTCCGCCGTACCCGTGTTCGACAGTTTTCCGGAAAACGATGCAACATGATCGATACCATAGCCCGATACTCCGAACCGATAGTCCTTTAATGCCGCATGGTGAGGGCTGAAAGAGGCGCCTTGCCGCATCCAACTTCCGCTGTATGCAGCCTTGCCAAGCCCCCCGCCCGAAAGGTACGAGGCGGATACCGCCGCTTTGATGGTATCTCCCATAATGACCGGCTGTTGCGGCATAGTTACTTCCGCCTGAAATTTCAGCTTTTCAAAATACGCAACGGTGATGGGGCATTCCTGTGCTTCGTTGTTGTTATCGTCGTCAGCCCGCCGGTAGGTCAGGCTGTAGGAGCCGGGCGCTAAATCTTCCGGTAAGTCGAATGCTCCCCAAAAGCTCCCCGAATCGGTACAGGTACCTTCCTGTTCTGCAACGTCTACCTCATCTCCTTCCGATGAATAACCCGATAACGTAACGGTGTACTGCCCCTCGTACGGCGCGAAGGTATTGAATGTTTGTGTGCGGTCGATACCTCTGAACGAGACCGTTTCTCCGGGTTTATACAGCCCTCTGTCTGAAAAAAGGAACGTCCTCTGATGTGTTTCAGCAACTTCCGACGGATAGTACGCTGCAGGAACATCGAAGCGCCACGGGCTGTGGGTATGCGGATAGAAAACAGCTTTATCCCCGTCTTTTTCTACAAATACGGCAGCATAATTCCCTGCATTGCGGAAAAAGCGGATACTTTTGCTTCCGTAGGGAAGGACGGCAATTCCTTCTTTATCGGTGGTGCCGGAGGCAAAGGGATTTTGTGCACCTTCTTCGGGGCTGACCGCTTCATTCTTATCGGTTTCCGCGTCGTATAGGTATACCGAAGCACCTTCAACGGGTTCCCCTGTCGAGAGCTTAGAAACCAGCACGACGGTTTTATTGAGTGCGGAACGGACGGTAATGCCGAGGTCCGTTACCTGCACGGTCGAGGTTTGGCGGTTGACGCGCGGCTTTTTATCTCGCTGAGAATAGGGCGGCAACGTTACTTCCGAATCGATACAGACAAAACCCTTGCCGTTTTCAAGGTAGGGGTCAAGGTCGGCGAGTTCAAACAGCCGTTTATTCCGTATGGAAGCATCTAAGGTCTTTGCCTTTGAACGGTCGTATGCCTCTCCCCATGAGTCCAGATCAAGCGGGTTGTCGGTTTTTGCGATTGCATAGCTCGACGGGGAAAGAATATTTTGATATTCAAACAGATATTTATGCGGATACGCTGCTTCCAACATCAGATGTCCCGTATCGGTATATTGCACAAAACTCGGTGCATCGGGAACGGTAACCGTATAGAATACAGCGGAGGCAAGAGCTCTGCCGTAGGTGTCCTTTATGCCGTTTTGTACGGTAACGGTGTATGTTTCTTGGGGTGCGACCGGCAAGCCGTGAATCAGCACGGTTGAATAGTACGATGTTGCATTGTGCACTTCGATGTTTTTTTCACCGAATGTAAGCGCCGGTTTTATGGAAATATTGTTGAGTACGGTCTTTTTATCCACCGGATGGGAGAATCGGAGTGCTATCGGGTTTGTATAGCCGTAGTCGCTATGATAAACCGATGCGCCTTTACAGGTAAACGGCTTGAGCGTATGGTATTGCGCTGTGGTGAGTGAGCCGTCCGGACGCTTTGCCGCTACGGTAACCGTTGCATTAAAGGGGATTTTTCCGTTGATATTCACCAATACGTTAAAGTCGTTTTCTCCTTCGATGCGGCTAACGGTAGCACGGTATGGAACTGCTTGTTTCCCTGCTTCCTGTACCGATACGGAAAGAATCGATTGCAGTTCGGCAGGCTGTACCGGATAATTGAAGCGGAGCTGTACATCGTTTGCCGCTTCCGGAATCAGGTTGTCGGTGTTGATGGGTATCCACCGGTCGGAGTTTTTCCGCAGCATATAGCCGGGCTGAGAATAGGTGATTCGGAGCACTTCGCTGGTAACGGTGAACTGCTTTTTCCCTTCTATTTGTTTTCCGTTGAGCGCCCGTACGCTGTCTTTAACGGTTATCGTGTATTGTTGACCGGGTTTAAGGCTTTCTTCAGGTTCAAAAGCAAGGTACCGCGAGCCGTACCAGCGGAATATGCCTTTTACGGCTGGACTAATCGATAGGTATGGAGACTCCGTTTCCGGTTTGCCGAGGGCGCCGATTGCCTTAACCGGCAGCGAGAACACGACATAAAAGGACGGCGAGGTTACCGCCGCGGGAATCTTGCCTTTCGGTCCCCAATCGGCAACCGTGAGCGCTCCGCTCTGCGGGAGATCGATGGTTTCCGCTACGCCTTTGGTTTGCTCGCCGGTCTCTGCCGTCAATTGAGGCGTATAGGAGGTTTTGTATGCGGTAAGTGCCCGTACTCCGGGAATAACCGAGACATCTTTTGCCGATGATTGCGGCGCGGGCGCTTTAAACGCCGGTATCTTGGAGTTCTGTTCGGGTTCGGGCGTTTCTATCGCATACTGCGGTAAAAACTGCTTTTCAAAGTCCGAAATATTCGGATCATTGTACTTGCGCTGCGTCTGTTCTTGCAGCTTTGCGATATACGCTTTTTGATTCGCATCGCCCGAACTTGAACCTTTGCCGCAGCCGGCGATAAGGGCTGCCAGGGTTATAATCATTAAAACAATACCGGATTTTCTCATTATTGGGCTCCATCAACTAATAACAGCTGGAGCATCTAAAAACTCACGGGCTATAGATGCTCCTAATAGTATACAAGAGCGACGCTGAATATACAACATGATATTTCAGGACTAGATCAAAGAAAATTTCGTACAAAAGAAAATTTTGAGTTGATTATTTGTGCAGATGAAAGGTAAAAAAGATAATATGAAGTATCTTTGCTATCGGAAGCCGGCGGGATGATAAGATGAGACCGGCGGGATTCGAACCCGCCACCTACTGCTTAGAAGGCAGTTGCTCTATCCAAATGAGCTACGATCTCTTGAACTCGCAGTGTTCACTGCAAATATGCTATATGTATACAATAGGAGTGAAAAAAAGTCAAGGTTTATTTTCAGCCGCTAAAATAGCGCGGCTGAAAAACGCTACAAGTTTGCTTACGCAAACATCGCTTATTGACGTGTGCGCTATCGCGCACGAATTCAACGGTCTCAAAAATTGATATTTTGTTCGACTGTTGAATTTTAAGGAACCTATCGTGCAAACGCATCAAACTGTTTCTAGTAGTCCCAATTATTTTACACTTTTGCTCTACTCTACCTAATGCATTTGCCCTGCTACTAAATTATTTAATTAAAAATCATTCCGAATATTTGACTTCCTGTCGGAAATATACTATTTTGTTTGCATGAAAATCAGAATAGTATCTTTATGTTTCGTTTTTAACCTTTTTGTGCTCGGTTGTTCCGCTAAACAAGCGCAGACTGCCAACCCGGCAGCAACACCGAATTCGGGAGTACAGCCAACTGCTACCGCTTCTACGACAATGCAGACTTCTGCCGATCGACAAACCAATGCTGATCCGGTCGCAGCGCTGAGTTCGCTCGGGTTTTACGTTTACGACACACCGATTGATCTGCCTATAACCGCACCGATACCTGCACTTGCAGGCGATCCTATCAAAGTGGACGATTTTACCGGTAAAATCACACTCCTCAATTTTTGGGCGACGTGGTGCCCGCCGTGCCGTGCGGAAATGCCCTCCATCGAGCGCTTATATAAGCAGATGGACGGTACAAATTTCCGAATTATTGCTGTCAATGCCGGTGAGCATCGTTCGCAAGTCACATCTTTTATCGAAAAAAATAAATATACATTCCCCATCTATTTGGATGAATCAAACCAGTTATCGTCCATATTTGCTGCGCGCGGACTTCCGTCGACCTACCTCGTTAATAAAGAGGGAAAGGTTATTGCCGCACGTATCGGAGCGATGGAGTATGACCAAGCAGAATTGATAAAACTGCTTAAGGAATTAGCCGATGGGTAGTGCGTCTCTTCCCGGTTTATTCGGAGCCTTTTTTGCAGGACTGCTTTCATTTTTGAGCCCCTGCGTATTGCCGCTTATTCCCGTCTATCTTTCGTTCATCTCCGGTGAATCGCTTGCCCAAATCCGCGAAGGCAACAACGGCCGTATGCGCCTTTTTCTGCGCAGCATCAGCTTTGTGCTGGGATTTACAGTAGTATTTGTACTGCTTGCGATCCTATTCGGAACAGGCGCCCGTTTTATCGGCAGTTCCGCCCCCCGCGTCATTATGCGGATTGCGGGAGTTGTTGTCATAATTCTCGGCCTGAATATGCTTTTCGATTTTATCCCGTTTTTACGCGGGGAGATAAAAGCACAGGCGCCGAGTACTGCCGCAAGTTTTTCAAAGGCGTTTCTTTTCGGTATGCTGTTCGCCGCCGGATGGAGCCCTTGTATCGGGCCGATATTGTCGTCGATTCTGCTCTTTGCGGCTCAAGCGGGCAATATCGTAAAAGCAACCTTTTTGCTCGGGGCGTATTCGCTCGGACTCGGCATTCCATTCTTGCTGGTAGGGCTGTTTTTTGATAAAGCTGAGCCGGTATTACAATGGTTCAAGCGGCATACGCGCGGGGTTAAGATAACAGCCGGAGTGCTGATCATCTTTTTCGGTATATTGATGGTAACCGCCGGTTTGGCGAGCATTACGACCTTCTTTGTAAAGATAGGGTATGCACTCGAAGAATATGCTCAGACGGGGACACCTCCGTTCAGCACTATTGCCGGAGCACTTGCCCGCTGGCTGCAATTCCAAGGGGTATAGGAAAACTACTGAAAGCCGTCTTTTTAGATTGCATTATTCGTGCGGGTTTAAACCCCGACGCTCGCGTCGGGGTTGTTGATTGCCTACGGGCTTCTTATAAAGGCGTGCGCAATCTAAAAATTCCCGCAGATAGCTTGGGGGCGTAATCTTTTTATTCCATACAAGATAAAGGTCGCGGTAGCGATGCGGTACGTTCTCCAGCGAGAAAGCGAGTAGCTCGCCACGCTTAATCATATCATCTACGGCAATTTTGGAAATAAATGACGTACCCGCCCCTTGCGCAACGAGCCGCTTTATCACTTCGATATTGTTGATCGTGGTGATGATATGCAGCGATTCGGCGGGGATATGTGCGGAAGCTAATATGAGCTCCATATTCTGCTTTACGGCGGAACCGCTTTCCCGTACAATGAGCGGTTCCTGAGCGAGCCGCTTTAAATCGGGTTTTGTCTGCTGTAAAGCTCGATAATAGGGAATATTAGGCGTAATAAAAACAAACTCATCTTGGTAGATCGGTTTAAACTCACAGTTTTCATCATCGCTTTTCATTCCAACAATGCCCGCATCGACCTTTCGGGCAGAAATCCGTTTAATCGTTTCGTAGCTGTTTTGTTCTTCAACTTGAACAAGGATATTGGGGTGGTCTTTTCTGAATCGACTCAATATAAAGGGAAGTATATACCCCGTCGGAATGGTAGAAGCGCCGAGCCTCAACACCTTTTGATTTGGATTGATAAATCGGTCTATAAGAGCCGAACGCTGCTGCAATAAATCCTTTGCTTCGCGGTAGAGCATCGTCCCTTCTTCCGTAATTTTCAGTTCCCGCGTGGAACGGATAAAGAGGGGAGTATCCAGTTCTTCTTCAAGCTGCTTAATGTGCAGACTCACTGTCGGCTGCGAAATATTCAGTTCTTCGGCCGCCGCAGAAAAGCTTAGATTTTCGACTAACTTTACAAATACTTCGAGGTGTTTAAATTCCATATTCTCTCCTACGGTTGTTAGTCAACGGTTCTATTTGCCGCGCGGAGCCTTTGCAGGATCGATCGGTTTATTGTTTGCATACACCATAAAATAAAGTCTCGGCGTACCGGTAATAGAATCTGCGGCAAGGGTACCGAGTTTTTGACCGACGGTAATGTGCGTACCCGCTTGCGGGAGTATCTGTGCCAATCCCCCGTATACATAGACGTGCTTTGTTTTGGATTGAATAAAGATAACCTGCCCGTATCCTCGATGCGGACCGATTGAAATAACCCGTCCCGATGCGATGGCCTTTACCGATGCGTTTGTTGTCGAATCGATAGCGACGCCGTAGAGCTTTCCCGACAGATACGAAATGTCGGTAATAGGAACAGGCCACAGAAGCTTTTTGTCTATGCTTTTTTTTGTATATAAGCGAGGGTCTTCCCATGAAGCTTGAGAATGTTGCTGAGCTGCTGTCGTATTGGTGGAAGCTGTCGCATTTTTGGGAGCAGAGGCAACGGCGTTTTTTTCTCTTTCCGGCACAATCAATATTTTTCCGACTTTTAAGACATCTGAATTGGAGAGGCTATTTGCTTTTCGCAGCGCATCAACGGTAACGGAGAATTTTTTCGCAATGCTGTAAAGCGTGTCGCCCTTTTGTATTGTGTATGTTTCCGGAATATAGATTTTCTGTCCAATCGTAATTTTACCCGCATCGCTGATGTTATTCCGTTCCAGGAGAATAGCAACCGGCACCGAATATTTGCGGCTTAACGCATAGAGCGTTTCGCCTTTTTCCAATGTATGGAGTGTATCCGATGCAGCGGCTGAATAAACCACAAGAAAAAAAATAAAAAGACAGACGGAATAAAAGCGCTTAGACATATTCGCTTATAAATATCGGCTCATTATGTAAGAAACTCAACTATCTTGTGTAGCTGCTAAAAACAGCCTGACTCGTTTACCCTGTTGACGCCCTGTACCTTTCCCATTAAAATCCGCAGAGTAAGGAAATTAGGAATGGATATTATTAAGCGAAACGGTGAAAAGGAAGCCTACAATGCCGAAAAGATTACATTGGCGATGCAGGCAGCATTTAACAGTGTAACGGATGCGGCGGCGCAGCATGATGCAAATACGGCTGTACAAAAGGACACGGAACTATCAAAGGTTGACAACCTTGCGCAGGTACTGCAGCAGATGACGGCGGAAATCGAAGCCGATATATATGAACTGAGCAAAAACGGGAATGCGGTACAGGTAGAAACCATTCAAGATCTGGTTGAAAAAACGCTCATCGAACATAATTATTACGCAGCGGTAAAGAGTTTTATTCTTTACCGTGTTGAACAGACAAAAAAACGGGATGCGAGGCGTGCTATTGCGGCCAATTTTTCTTCCATTGATATTCAACCGGTACTAACCCGTATCCAGCAGGATTTTTCCGAAGAACAGTACAGCTTAACCCTGCTCTTTCACAAGTTTGAATCCTTCCGTAAGCAGGATATGACAGAATCGGAATTACTCGCCTTGCTGATAAAGGCCGCTGTTGAGCTCACTGCGCAGGAAGCTCCCCGTTGGGAGTTTATTGCCGCCCGCTTTTTGATGCTCGACTTTTCCGAAAAGCTGAAAGCCGAACTTGCCAAGCGGAATATCCGATCGTTTTACGAAAAACTCACCTATCTGGAAGAAAAAGGACTCTACGGCGCGTATATCCGTGCAGGGTATTCAAAAGAAGAGCTGGAAAACGCCTATTCATATATCGATAACGGTAAAAACGACCTATTCACCTACAGCGGCTTGGATTTGCTTTTGCGCCGGTATGTTATTTCCACACGGGAGCATATTCCGCTCGAAACACCGCAGGAGATGTTTTTAGGAATCGCCTTACACCTCGCCTTGCATGAAAAAAATGACCGGATGGAATGGGTGCGCCGCTTTTACCTGATGCTGAGCAGCTTGCAGGTTACCATGGCGACGCCGACCCTTTCCAATGCCCGTAAGCCCTATCATCAGCTTTCGTCCTGCTTTATCGACACCGTTCCCGACTCCCTCGACGGGATTTACCGCAGCATCGATAACTTCGCAAAGATTTCCAAATTCGGCGGAGGCATGGGGCTATACTTCGGCAAGGTGCGGGCAGTCGGCGCCCCTATACGCGGGTTTCAAGGGGCGGCAGGAGGGGTCATCCGCTGGATAAAGCTCGCAAACGATACCGCTGTCGCCGTCGATCAGCTGGGAGTGCGTCAGGGGTCAGTAGCCGTGTACTTAGACGTATGGCACAAAGACGTGCCGGAGTTTTTGCAGCTCCGTACCAATAACGGCGACGACCGCATGAAGGCACACGATGTGTTCCCTGCGGTGTGCTGCCCCGACCTTTTCTGGCGCACCGTCGATGAGGACATCAACGCTCCGTGGTACCTGATGTGCCCGCACGAGGTTCTCACGGTAAAAGGCTACGCGCTGGAAGACTTTTACGGCGAAGAATGGGAAAAACGCTACAAGGATTGTATCAACGATAACCGGATTTCAAAACGGGAAATCCCGATAAAAGAGCTGGTGCGTCTCATACTGAAATCTGCGGTAGAAACCGGTACGCCGTTCATCTTTAACCGCGACCATGCGAACCGCGCTAACCCCAACGGGCATAAGGGCATGATTTACAGCTCAAATCTCTGTACCGAAATTGCACAGAATATGAGCCCGATCGAGACGGTGAATACCGAAATCCAAACACAGGACGGAGAGACCGTGGTTGTAACCGTTACAAAGCCCGGCAATTTCGTTGTCTGTAATCTCGCGTCGCTTGTCCTCGGCAATATCGACACCGATAACGAGACCGAGCTGGAAGGTGTCATAGAAGCGGCGGTGCGTGCTTTAGACAATGTGATTGACCTCAATTTTTATCCCGTACCATACGCAAAGATCACCAACGAGCAGTACCGCGCTATCGGCTTAGGTGTTTCGGGCTATCATCATTTACTGGCAAAGAAACACATTGCGTGGGAAAGCGAGGCGCATCTCCGCCTTGCCGATGAGCTGTTTGAAAAAATCAATTACTACGCAGTGCAGGCGAGTATGCGTATTGCTGAAGAGAAAGGTTCGTACCGCCTCTTTGAAGGCAGCGATTGGCAAACCGGCGCGTATTTTGAAAAACGCGGCTATCATTCCGAACAGTGGAACACGCTGCGAAATGCGGTTGCCCGACACGGTATGCGGAACGGCTATCTTTTAGCGGTCGCTCCTACGAGTTCCACCTCGATTGTTGCAGGTACTACCGCCGGGATCGATCCCATTATGAAGCGCTATTTTTTGGAGGAAAAGAAAGGCTCGTTGGTACCCCGTGTTGCCCCTGCCCTCTCACTCGAAACCTATTGGCTGTATAAAAACGCCCACACGATTGATCAGCTCTGGAGCATCCGCGCCTGCGGTCTCCGCCAGCGTCATATCGATCAGGGGCAATCCATGAACTTCTATATTACCAACGAGTACAGCTTCCGGCAGGTGCTCAACTTATATGTTGAAGCATGGAAAAACGGCGTAAAATCCGTCTATTATGTCCGCAGCCGCTCCCTCGAAGTGGAAGAATGCGAAAGCTGCAGCTCGTAGCGGAAACGCGCTCAACACATCTTTCACATAATTGACGTACGGAAATATGTACACTATACTAAGGTTAGTTCTTAGAGGTTCCTTATAGTTTATCAACGGAGGTTCTGTATGAATGCAATCAATATAACAAAGGCACGGGCAAATCTATTCAAAATTATAGCAGAGGTAAATGCGCACTCCGAGCCGGTGATTTTGACAAATACGAAAGGCAAAAATGCTGTTTTGATTAGTGAAGATGATTGGAATGCACTACAAGAAACCATCTATTTAAATTCTATTCCCGGAATGGCTGCTTCGTTGCAAAAAGGAATGGAAACCCCGCTGGAAGAATGTATTGCAGAAAAAGATGTTTTGTGGTAATTGCCGATGTATCATGATGTATCATATAGTGTACGATAAGCAAGCCATTAAAGACATAAAAAATTTAAAATCGGCTCGGCTGGATATAAAAGCAAAAAGACTGATAGAAATTGTTAGAAGCAATCCGTTTGCAAATCCTCCACCTTATGAAGCGCTTATCGGGAATCTTGCGGGACTGTATTCACGGAGAATTACTATTAAACATAGATTTGTGTATCAGGTCTTTCCCGGCAAGATTACGGTAGACGATAACGAATATGACGGAACTGTGAAAATTATCAGGATGTGGACACATTATGATGATATATCATGATGGGGCAATATGCTAACTTTCACATAATTGACAAGCCAATCAGTTGCAGTAAATACTAAAACTCGCTATAATATGTGTTATGATTTTTCCGTTAAAAGAATTGATTGAATTCAAAGGCAATATTTACGAAATTACCTGTGCCGCTACTCGGCGTGCCTTTCAGCTGGTAACTATTCAGGATCCGATACTCGAAGAGAATAACGATAAAGTTGTGTGCACCGCGGCGGCTCAAGTGTTTACCGGCGCTATCGACTATAAAATAGACTACCGCCCTGATCATTCCTAATTCTTGATATCGACACATACAATTCCTGTTGCGGTTATTTTCGGGGCTACCGCCTGCGGAAAGACCGCGCTTGCCGCTCATCTTTTTGCTTCTCCTGTTAACTCCATTAAAGCGGAGATTATATCTGCGGATTCGGTACAGGTATATCGCGGTATGCCTATCGGTTCGGCTCAGCCTCCGCAGGAGCTTCTCGATACGATCCCCCATCACCTCATCGGGATATGCGACCCTTCCGAAGAATTTTCCGTAGCGGACTTTGTACGCAGCGCGGATGAACTCTGCAAGGATATTGCAAGCCGCGGCAAACTGCCGGTTGTGCTTGGCGGGACGGCGTTTTATATTAAGCACTTTATGTATGGTATGCCGGTTACTCCGCAGGCGGATCCGGTTTTACGTGCACAATTGCAGGAACGGATGCAGCGTGTCAGCGCCGCGGCAATGCACGCGGAACTTGCGTCTTTTGACCCCGCATCGGCAGCCAAGATCCACATCCATGATGAGTACCGTATCCTCCGCGCGCACGAGGTGTATTGTGCCTCGGGGCGGCCGCTCAGCTCATTCGAGCTGTCGTACCGTTATCGCGAGGGTTTCCGCTTTTGCCCGATATGTTTAGACCGCCCTCGCGATGAACTGTACCGGCGCATCGAAGCCCGTGTCGATGAGATGTTTGCCCAAGGGTTGCAACAGGAAATTGCGCAGCTCGTTTCGCAAGGCTGTACTGCCGAATATCCTGCGATGAAGGCAATCGGGTACCGAGAGTTTTTTTTGAGCTGTCCCCCGATGCGCCGGCGGCCGCCCCGCTCGATGCGGTGAAAGACCGCATTAAGCGCAACAGCAAACGGTACGCCAAACGGCAGCAAACCTTTTTTCCAATCCTTTCCGAATGTTCTCCGCATCGACATGTCAGACCCGAAAAGCGAACAGCAAGTGGCAGAGATAGTATGTCAACTCTGTAAGGATCAATTGACTAAAGCACGGTTATCAGTATAATAATACGGAACTATGATAGATCGTTCTGTTCAAACTATATTGCAGCCCGCTCTTGTTTTCCTTAAGCAAGGAGACCTTGAGCAAGCGCATACGAGCCTTGGACGGCTGCTTGAACAGGATTTGGAGAACCCTCAAGTGATGTACACACTAAAGGGGGTTAGTTTCTGGCTTGATCGGGTGCGTTATTCACAAGCATTAGCCGATAATTTCTTGCGTGGTGAATATATTATTTCTCAATGGAAGCCCTTTCTTGATTATATAGAGAAGAAAGGCGACTTTAACGAACCGATTATCTATGCTCTTAAGTGTAGTATATTTACAATTGCATTACGGTTGTACCAATCGCTCTTAAACGGGACTGAACCCATGCATAATACGGCAGAAATATATCGGAAAACAGGACTCTGTTATAAAGCGCTCGGGGATTATGAAACGGCGATCAGCTGTTTACGGTATGCAGCCGATCTGAATACGAACTCATCAGCTATTTCGGCTGAACTTGCTGATGCATATGCCTTGAGCGGCGAAGTACGACTCGCAAAGATTTTTTTTCGAGAAGCATTCTTTAAAAACGCTTCGGAAATAGAAGTATGCTTTCTTGAATCTGAAATTATCAATGCACTCGTTACTAAAGTCGCAAATATAGGTTTTACAGGAGAGGAGTTGTTAGAGTGGCTTCCGGTTTATGGCACACTTGACGGCGTACTTAATGTAAAACGCGAGCTGAAAGCCTTGGAACTTGGAAAATTGAAGCAATCGATCTATATGCTTGAAAATGAGCTGAGGGAGAAGAACGTAAAAATTAAAAAAATCCTTGTCCCCCGCTTAATTAATTATTATTTTTGGCTTATAGACCATTATATGAACGGTACTGTTGAAAAGTCAAAAATCGATGAGATTCTTCTAAGAATTAAACTGCTCGACGAGAAAATCTATAACCGCTATATACGGTAATGACACAGTGAGGTGAATATGTCTGATGTATTAGAAAAGAATGTCCGCGATATATTTAATGAGGAAAAGTGGACACGTGCTGCCATTACAAATTATTCCATTAACAATTTTAAAGAACTCGACACACTTATTGAAGAAGCAAAAAAGAACCGTCATCTGGATGAATTAAAAACATTGTCTGATGAACATCTCTCTCATAATAAAACAAGTATTACAGCATTGTATATTTCAAGTATTATTGCGCTTTCCAAGCAGTTGCTCGATGACTCCTCGCTCATAACACTGGTAACTCTTTTCATTGATAACCATCGGATGCAGATCGTTGAATATCTTTGTCAACGAGTACTTGAATTCGGAGATTCAAAATTTGCACTTCGAACGTTAGCAAACTGCTACAAAGAATCCGGTAACGGCGATATCTATGACATTTGGGAGCGACTTGCCCGCATCGACTATGAAGAAGCGGATATTCCGAAGCAACTTGCCGAACGATATCAGCAAATGGGCAATACGGAAAAAGCCGTTGAATATTATAAGAAGGCCTTATATCGTTATATCAACCGGCATTCTTATACTGCCGTAAAAGAAGTGTGGGCACGTTTAGTGGAGTTGGTACCGCAGGAAATCGACTTTTTCTATCATGTACAACGGAAAATAGCGGATCATCTCGGTACAGAACGAGGCGCTGCGCTCATGCAGGACTTATACGATTATTATAAAAAGGAAAAAGATTGGAATACTGCCATCGATATTTTAAAATTGGTCCTCGCCAGCGATGATAAAGACAATTGGGCTCGAAAAGAAATAGTCGAATGCTTTAGAGAAAAATATGCATCGCACAGCCAGCTTGAAGAATACATAAAAGTCTCCAATTTAACACAAAGCTGGCGGAATGTTTTCGAAGCTATCGACGATTTTGAAAAGCATATTTCTTTCGACGAAGGCTGCTTTGTATTCCACCGGACATGGGGTGTCGGACGCATCGCAAAAGTAAACAATGATGAATTGGTTATCGATTTTGCAAAGAAGCGTGGCCATACGATGAGCCTTAAGATGGGTATTACTGCACTCCAGACGCTGGATAAAGATCATATCTGGGTATTAAAATCGATCATGAAGCGCGACGAACTCGCCGCGAAGGTGAAAGCAAATCCCGAATGGGCACTGAAAACCATTATCCATAGCTTTGATAACAACTGTGATTTTAAACGAATCAAGCATGAGCTGGTACCCTCACTGTTAACCGATAAAGAATGGACAACGTGGAGTACCAAGGCACGGAAAGTCGTCAAAGAAAATCCTGAATTCGGTATCAATCCTACTAATATCGATTTCTACACTGTACATACTCGTCCGATTTCACTTGAAGAAAAACTGTCGAACGAATTTAAAGCGCAGAAAAATTTCTTTGAGCGGGTCGAAATCATCTTTAATGTGATGGAAAGCGGTGATACGGACTCAGACAGCTTTCAAGATATGATTAATTACTTTGATGCCTTCCTCAAAGCCTTTAGTCAAGTGAATGAACAAGTGGTTGCGGCCTATTTAGTCATGTCAAAACTGACGGCAGCGCTGCCGCATCTGAGCGTAACTCAACACCATAACTTTGCGGAATTATTCGCGCAGATAGAGGATCCTGCTGCTATATATTGTGGGATAGAAAATAAGGAATTACGGAGTGCCTATCTGCGTAACATAAAGAATCTTGTTCCGGATTGGAGCGACCAATATATCCGTCTATTCCCCGTAGTACTTTCTACCGAAGTACTTAATCCATTACTTGAAGAATATCCCGAAAAGGTAAAAGAACTGGTACTAACATGCTTCAAAGATTATAAAGAATACCGTGAAGCGGTTATTTGGTTCTTTAAAAATGCTCAAGAAGAACAATGGTTTAAAGATCTAAATATCGACTATGAACATGAGATTATTGTTCTTATCCATATTCTCGATATAACATACCGAGAAATTGCAAGTCGGCGGAATACAACCGAAAACCGGAAGATCAACAAGCAGATCCATACGATTCTCTTTGGTAAGGAAGCTTTACTTGAAAACTTTATCCTCGAACACGATGAAGATGCCGTTACAAGACTCTATACATTAGTCAGCGATATTAAGGATTTGGATCCGCCGATTAAGATGCAGCTGCGTAACCGTATCCTCGAAAAGTATAAGAATTTTAAATTCTTCGATGAAGTTGAAAAAACAGTTTCCGGACGCGGTTTAATTGTAACGTCAAAAATGCTTGAAGAAAAGAAAAAAGAGCTCCAGCGGCTCATTGAAGTTGAAATACCCCGTAACTCAAAAGAAGTCGGTTTTGCACTCTCCTTGGGAGACTTACGCGAAAACTCCGAATATAAAGCTGCAAAAGAAGAACAGAATAGGCTTAATAACACGGTAAGCCGTTTGCAGGAAGAGTTAGAGCGGGCTCAAGTGTTTGATCCTACAACGATTACGACAACACGCGTTGGATTTGGTACAATCGTTGTATTGGAAACACCCGATAACAACGAAAAAGAGACCTATACCATCCTCGGTCCGTGGGAATCCAATCCTGAAAACGGCGTAATATCGTATATGTCGCCGCTCGGTACCAACCTATTAAATCATAAGGTCGGTGAAACACTTTCATTTATGGTAAATGAAGAGAAAAAAACATACAAAATCCTTGATATTTCTGCGGCAGCCGATTGATACGGGAGGGTACTTCAAAACTAACCAAGTTAATAGGGCATCTCTAAAAACCTCGATTTTTTAGAGATGCCCTATAGTATCCGATAATATAAAAAAGAGCCTTTACAAAAATTGGAGCTGTCCATGTTTGTAGAGGCTCTTTTTAGATAACTGCAAAGGGGAGTACATAATGAAAAAAATAAGGATTTTCGCGGTCGCAGCGATCTTCTGTTTAATTACATCTGCATTGAATGCCCGGGCAACACGGCAGGATGCGGCCGATGTAGTTGTCCTTATGGACACTTCCGGTACCGTGTTACCCTATTACGAGGTTATCAATAGACGTGTACTACAATCCATCATTTCAAAATTTGTACGCATAGGGGACTCCTTCCATCTTATTTCATTTAGTGCGGTTCCGCAGTATGAAATGTCACAAAAAATCAATACCGAAGCGGATTTATCCCGCGTAGTTTCGCGTTTTATGCTTCTATACCAGCTTGGGCAAAGTGCCGATTTTTTGTCCGGTATCAATTTTGCCGGTCAGTATATGACACGGCTGCCTTCACAGCAAGAAAAGATACTCATTGTTATTTCGGACGGTATTTTTAATCCGCCTGCCTCAAGTCCATACCGGAATTATACCGGTGAGCAGGTAAAAACCGAATTGGCAAAGATTTCCGCCTCTATCCGTGCAAAGGGCTGGAAGGTCTATTATGTAAAACTCCCCTTCCCTTCCGATGCGGTAATCAAAGATTTGGATGGAGCCTTTTATGCAGGGAAGCTTGATGCAGCAGGCTCGCTCGATCGATCAGATGTCGATAGCGTAATGGCTTCTTCGGGTACAGCATCCGCCGGTACAGGCAGTGCTTCGAACGGGCAGAAAGGATACGCATCCGATACCGGCGGCACGAATGCACAAAACAAAGCAGCAGGATCCGCCGGACAGACTGCCGGTAATAGTGCTCAAACACCGAATACCGCAATAGGGCGCGTTAATACTGAAACAGGACGAACCGATAGTCCGGCTGCCGCTTCTTCTGGATCAAATACCGCGCAAGGTGGTGTAACCGATGCTTTTACAACAGCGAATTCCAATTCTGCTACCGGCAATGACGGATACGCTCAAAATCAAGCGGGCACACCAGGCAGTTCGAATATGACAGAGCAAAATGCTGAAAATGCTGCCGTATCGGCGACCGGTGGACAGGGAACCGACACAGATACCGATTCCGCCGGACAAAGACCGAGAGAATACACCGACGTTTCTCAGACCTTTACGGAAAACCTCGGTATTGAACCGAGCGGTTTGCCGGAAGAAGGCGGAGTGGAATTCAATGACACGACATTCCCTATTCCGCAAATTGTCTTTCCCGACCGCATAGAAACCTCAAGTAATACAGCCGAACTACCGCTCACTATAATCAATGAAGCGGCAGAGCCGGCTGAAATACAGTTAAAAAGTCTTTCCATAGGATCAGACGGCAAAATTCAAAAGCAGCAACTGGAGAATATCATTGTTCGTATTCCTCCCGAAGGTAAAAGCGAACTTACCATACGGATTGCACTGCCCGATAGCTTACGGAGAGAAGGCCAGCACCGCACCGATATACGGCTTGATCTTGCGCAGCAAGATAAAACATTTTCCCAAGCGGCAGTCATATTGCTTACCATTAAACCGACGTTTATTCAGTCACTACTGCGGGGCAATCTTCTATGGATTCTGCTCGCCGCGCTGGTATTTATCCTTATCCTGCTATTAATTATCTTTGTACTCCGCCGTCGGGCTTCTGAACCGGTTAAATATGCCGCACGGATGGTCGGACAACAGTCGGATTTAAGACAGCAAAGCAACCCTACTCAACAAACTGATTTTAATAGGAACCAGCGAGAAGCGCTTACCGCTTCCCAAACGAAATATTATCCGGAACAGTTGGCAAATAGAACAGATCCGCGTGACACCCTGAATACCTTCAGTTCACAAACAGCGGCAGCAACTGCGGTAAGTAAAACCGAAACAGCAGCTCAATTTGATCACCTTGCACAAGAACGATCCCGTGCTGCCGAAGGGCGTTTTGCCTTGTTAAACAGCGCAGAAGGCCATCTCAACCGCCGCCCGGGATTGAATCACGGCTATTATAGCGGCCGCGTCAGCACAAAGCCTTCACAGTCAGGAATGACGGAGCTTTTTGTCTATAACCAGACTACGTTAATTGGAAAACGGAATGTCCACGTGATGAAGGCAGGAACCCGCCTCAGTATCGGCGGTAGCAAAAGCGATGACTTTTTAATCTTCCTTGTACCATTTCCTGCAAATCTTGCGCAGGTACAATATGACGGGAACGATTACCGTGTGTCTATCTTAAAGCCGGAATATTTCCCGTACGAGACATCCAATACGATTTATCCCTGTATTGGACGGGATATAACAGCGGTGTCTAAGAAAGGCTATCCTGTTACTTTTACGTTTAGAGGCTACGAAGATCCGATGATTAGGTTGAATACGATCCTTACTTCAATTAATTACGCCGAAGATCGCTGAACAGCGAGCGGGGCGTGTAGCCCCGCCGCGATTTTATTTTTTTGAATTGCTTTACTTATCCGTGTAATACTTCCTTTAATGCCGCTATCAGCATATCGTTATCATTCTGATCTCGTACGGCAAGCCGAATATAATCGCCGCCTTCAAAGCATTTCTTCGACGACAAATCTTTGATAAAGATATTATAGTTTTCAAGCAGTTTGACGGCGAGTTCTTCGGCTTTTATTGTACCGGTTAACCGGCACAAGATATAGTTAGCTTGACTCGGGAAAACCGTAAGGCCTTTAATTCCTTGTAGTCGTGCCGAAAAGCGGCGCCGTTCATCTGCAATCGAATCGCAAGCTGTGGCATATGTTTTATTATACTTATCGTAAATCTGTAGGAAGTATTCACCGAATGAGTTAATATTCCAAATAGCATTGGCTTTTTTAATATGTGTAATATATTGCGCATCGGCGCAGGCAAGGACACCGAGCCGCAGCCCCGGTACACCGTAGCTCTTGCTGATTGACTTTACAACGATAAGGTTCTGGTATTCAGTTAGAATATTTCCGTCAAGCAATGTATAACGCTTTGATTTTTCTGCAAAATCGATAAACGATTCGTCAAAAAAGAGGACGGCATCTGTCTTTTTCAATTCCGCACAAAGCCGTAATACCTCATCCTTTTCTAAGAAATTCCCCGTCGGATTATCAGGGTTAATTAATACAACAGCCTTTGCATGTTCTTTTTTTACCGTATCAAGAATATCGTCCACTGAATATGAAAAAGTTTGCATATTAGTCGGCACAGGTACAACATTGGCTAACCCAAATCGTTCAGGATACTCGTTAAATGTAGGGAACGGAATAGCAACGGTACATTTGGTAAATTTTGCAAGCGATGCAATCAATTCGGCAGCACCGTTGCCTACAACAATGTGTTCAGGCATTACATTGAATATCTTAGAGGCAAGGAGACTTTGCTGCGCGGCGCCGCTCGGATATTGAGTCAACAACGTTCCGAAGCTTGCAGTCATTTCGCTGATAAGTTTTTCGGGCGGAAAATACGGATTAACCAAATAGCAGAAATCTTTAAGCTGCGGGAACCGCCAATAACCGCCGTATCGCTTTTCAAGGCTATGCAGTTTTTCAGTCCCCGTCTTGAATCGATCTTCTGCAATAGCAAGGTCGGCAGGATCGTCAATTTCATACCAATCCTTCCCGCTTACTACCAATCCTTTTAAGGTCGGCGACGATAAGAAAGAAATAACCTTTAAGACCTGCTCATAGTATTCATTTTTACCGAAGGCCTTTTGGTAGGCATCAAGGAACGGCAGATAGTATTGTTGTGAAAATTCTTTAGAAAATTTATAGATATTGACGGTTTTATAGTAATGTTCAGTATCTGACCAATTAAAACGGACTTTATCGAGAAGAGCAGTAATACAGTTATTCTCATCCAATAAGGTACAGGTACCGTCCATCCACGATTCAAACGGCGAAACAACCGCCAAGTTCTTATCAGGGCTGGTAACCAAGTTAGTTAAAATCCCAGGCTTGAAAATTAGGTCGCTTTCGAGCAGGATAGTATCATCTTTTACCATTTCATCTCTGGCAAGATACAACGAATAGATATTATTTGTCGTATCGTATACCGGATTCTCAATGTATTCAATTTTCATACCATGCAGATTAGCCGCATTAAATTTTGAAGTGATAAAATCCTTCAAAAGCTGCCCCTTATATCCGACTACTACTACAAGCCTTTCGATGTTATTCGAAACAAGTGCTTCTATCGTATATTCGATCAATGTTTTTCCATTGACCTTAACCATACATTTTGTCGCATCTTTGGTGTATGATCGGAGTCGCTTTCCCATTCCGGCTGCTAAAATAATTGCTTGCATTATATTCCTCCTCAAAACCAAAAAACGATTAAACTATTTTGCTATTATAAGTGATATATGTCTTTTTAGCAACTCACAGATGTACATATTGATGCACGCATAAATTTCAGTATAAAGGGAATAGGTTAAACTGCCGATATAAGCGTAAGAGAGCATCGTAGATATGCAATGCCGTTAAGGAAGAGGAATATGTCAGCAAAGAAAATAGTCTTAATAGTAGCAGCCGCCATTTTATTCGGAGCATGGTGTTTTGCCGCCGAAACGGACGGCGAAAGCAAATCCTTGGATGCGGATGTTGCAATCCGATTTTACGACCGCCGCGTATATTATCCCGGAAACGACGGGACGGAACCTATTTTTGTAAAGATTTCCATCACCAATAAAGGGAGCCATCCGTTGCGTTTTAAACTAGCAAACGATCGTATGTTTAGTATTGATTTTTCGGTATTGAATACGAAAAATAAAAATCTTGCGCATACGGAGCCGTGGATTCGGAAACGGAATACCGATCAGCAAATTTATTTTCGGGAAATTACGATAGAAACAGGGGAAACCTACGCCTTTGTCGAAAACGTAAAAGACTATATTACGATTGAAAGCCCCGGCGCTTATATACTTTCTGCCAATTTTTACCCTGAATTAAAACGGCTCAGCGATTCCTCCGAATCACATATTTCTTCCAATAGGCTCGGACTTGAAATCAAACCTTCTCCTTCTGCCGCAGCTCTTGGGGCAGTTCCTATTGCATCAGTATCACGAGAAGTACTCCAGCCTCAGCCAATTTCTCCAGACAAAGTTATCAGCTATATGCTAACTGCCCGCCAAAAATCACAGTGGGATCAATTCTTCCTCTACCTCGATATTGAACGCATGATCGCCCGCGATCCGATAAGAAGCCGCAGATATAAGGCGGAGGCTGAAGCAGGGCGTATCAACATGCTCGACACCTATAAGCACGATCTCATGCAATCACGTACCGATAAAGATATCGCGATGATCCCGGTAGAATTTACCATTGAGCGGACAACCTACAGCACAACCGAAGCAGAGGTTACAGTTATCGAATGGTTCGATTATACCAGCTTCCGCGAAAAAAAGCGTTTTACGTATAATCTTGCTTCCCGCGATGATATTTGGACGGTTTATGATTACAGCGTAAACAACCTCGGAACTGAGTAAGCTGATAATATTACCGGCAATTTTATGGGTGCATGATCTCTGCTACCGAATACCTTTATCTTTATCTTGCACTACAGGCAGTATTTGCTTCCATGCTACCAGGAGCTCTGCAAAGCTACACCGTGCATTTGCAGGGCTGGTAGACGGGAGCTTAATAGCCGAAATACCGATTCTCTTTGTGCATATTTCATAGGCTTTGCTACCGTTTGCGAAGACCGCTTGAATAGGTGCTTCTCCTAAAATATCGCTTAAATCCGTTGGTACGATGAATTGCATACTTGCATCGGCAGATCCGATAATAGAACAGACGCGAACGGCATCGTACAGCGCAATATGATGGTGCAGCAGCATTTGTTTTTTTTCTTCTATTGTGTGGGGTTCCGGTGCATCCAGCAAAGCGGTAAGGAGCGGCCAAAATCTATTCCGTGGATGACCATAGTAGAATTCCTGTACACGGGAGGCGACGGATGGAAAAGAACCTAAAATAAGGATACGCGATTCGGAGTTATATATCGGCGGAAAGGGATGAATAATTCTTTCAGACATCGTTTTAAAAACACATATTAGGCAGCTCTAAAACACTGGGCGTTTAGAGCTGCCCTATCGAGATAGCTTGCTTTTATATCAATTTTCGGCATTCAAGATAGAAACGCTTTTCGCTTGCCTCTCCCATTGAAAACCTTTTTCTCGGTAAGGAACCGCTTTCGGCAATAGTGGAAAAAAAGCTCTCTTTAGAAATAGGCGGTAATAGAATGGAAACGGCATCGTCGTACTGCGGAATGCGGAAAGCCTCGTCCGAACCGTGAATATAATCTATCTGAAGATTATGCGTTTTAATAAAATCGTCTAAAAGCGGCTGCAGAGCGCTTACTGCGAGGCATGTCATGTCAGTTTCCAGACAAGTGAGATCACCGGTTGCAGCGATAAAACCGAATGAAGCAGAGGAATGCTCTACCTTCTGCAATAAGGCGGCCTTATCGGAGCAAGCTATAACCTTACCTCCTAATTTTGACTGTAAAAATGAAATCAACTGTTTAGTATCAGCTCCGAATATGACGCGGTGAATGGGTTCGAAGGTAAGACCTGAATCGTAGAGGTTTACAATTTCGACAAGGGCGTAGCGCAACGGATTATTTCCAAGATCGGCTGGGAACGAAATGGAGCTGTTTGCCTGTTGCATACCTCCGTGCTCCCGCTTGTATGCATCCCATACGGCTTTTGCGGTCGCGAGCGAATGGTTTCCGTCGCCTACGGCAAACATAAATACCGAACCGTCAGCATCGGTATTGGTGCTATACAATTTTTCAAGGGCTTTTTCCATATATGCGGAGCAGTCGGCAGGAATAGACCAGCCTGAAATACTACCGGAATTCAACATAAGCTGAGTAGTATAGAGCGGCATCACTTGAGAACTATAAATGGAAGCTCCGATTTGTTCTATCAGCATTCGTTCAGGATCATCAACCAAAAGCATAATATGAGGCATCTCCAGTACGGCTCCTTGCCTAATCTCCATCCGCGGCGGAAGCCGCTCTACAATAGTTGCCTCAGTTGCACGTATTTCCGCCTTTGAATCCGGCCGCCAGTCGTATTTTTCCAAATCGATACAGGTAATGATCCCTTTCCGCAAGCGATTATACGCTGTTTTTCGCTCAATATACAGCATGGAATGTATCGGTTCCGCAAAAACACCTGCCGCAAGATAGTCTTTCATCGTCTTTTGGATCTTTACGATTTCTTGCTTCCGCTGTTCATCGGAAATGGTATTTAAATAGACTTCCGGTAAAATCATGTGTAATGTTGAATAGCGGTCTTTCGCAACAGCTGCAACTTTGCTCCAATAATCGGTATCTTGTGTATATTGGTCGCAGGCAATCACAGACCATGCGGTTAGATCTACAGTTTTATTCGGTAGTAAAATATCGGGTGTTTTAAGTGCACATCTTTCAAAAATATCCATGGGAATAGTATAAAAGATAATAAAAATAAATTCCAGACACAGATCAGAGATAATTGCACCAGGCCATTTTTTAGCAGCCTCATGAATGAACATTCGTATACGGAACTCGCGTCATCAAAACTATACACGGATGTATAGTTTTGACGATGCAACAACAAAGTAGATGCGCCATATATCTTCAAAAGGGAGCTGATGTGATTAGCCTGCCCTACCCTTCGGTAATGTCACAAAAAGCGGCGGCGCAGATTTCTTGCAAATCTGCAGGGGCAATGCACAGCATGTGCCCCCGTTCCCCGGCACTCACATAGATACGGTCGTACAGCTGTGCGGTTTCATCGATAAACGTAGGAAAATGCTTTTTCATGCCGAGCGGGGAACAGCCGCCGCGGACATAGCCTGTTGTTTTTTGCAGCGACTCAAGTTTAAGCGGCGTTATCTTTTTACCGGTTATATTCCGTACCTTTTTCAAACTTACTTCCGAAGGCGCCGGTACGCAAAAAACGAACACTTCATTATCCTCGCTTATCATCACAATCGTTTTAAAGAGCATATCGGGATCGATGCTTAACTTCCGTGCGGCGGATACCGCATCCAAATGCGCCTCATCCCACGCATACTCGACACTGCTATAGGGAACCCCCGCCGCCTCCAAAATGCGCATTGCATTCGTCTTTTTCATTATTTAAAGCCTGTCCGTATTAATTCACATTGGCAACTCCGCTTGAACAGCCTCTTCATTTTGCGGGGATATTCAATCAACATACCCCGACGCAAGCGTCGGGGTATTAAACTCTCCGCACGAATAAAATATCTGGTGCGGTTGGCCAATCTTAATGCTTATTGAACACCTTATTTCCGACAGCCTCTTGATACACGGCAAGATACTGCTTCGCAGAGGTATCCCATGTAAAATCCTTTGCCATACCGCGCTTGCGCATTTTAACGATGTGTTCGGGATGCTTAAACCACGCATTTACCGCCCAATTAACGGTATTATAAATACTTTCAGGCGTAAGCAGATTCAGTACAAAACCGGTGCCCTTTCCTGTTTTTTCGTCATAGTTTTCTACCGTGTCTGCAAGTCCGCCGGTATTGCGTACAATAGGCAATGTTCCATATAGCAGTGAGTACATCTGATTAAGTCCGCACGGTTCATATCGCGACGGCATCAAAAAGAAGTCGCTTCCCGCTTCTATTAAATGGCTCAATTTTTCATCGTAACCGACATACACACGGAGGTTCGGCAGCCGTTTTGAAAGCGCCAACAATTCATCTTCGCACCATCGGTCTCCGGCACCAAGTACAATCAGCTGTAAATTGATATCGCTGCACATCTTAAATGCAGCTCCGTAAGACGGGCCGAACAATTCCGCAATTCCCTTTTGATCGGTCAATCGTGTTATCATACCGAATACCGGAACCTTTTCATCTTGAGGAAGTCCCATATATTTTTGCAAGGCTTCTTTATTCTTTGCCTTTTTTGCAAGAGAACGGGCGGTATAATTAAAGGGAATATGCTCATCCGTTTTGGGATTCCACACAGAGGTATCCACACCGTTTAAAATACCGGTCAATGCTTCCTGACGGAACCGGAGAATACCATCCATCCGAAAACCGTATTCAGCACTCTGTATTTCTTTTGCATAAGTAGGAGAAACGGTTGTCAGACGATCGGCAGAAAGCAGCCCTGCTTTTAAAAAATTCATTCTGTCCCAGTCCTCAAAACCGGCAGAATAAAAATACACCCAATCGAGCCCCGTATCCACATAGTTTGCTTTATTATAAATTCCTTGATAGCCGATATTGTGTACGGTAAAAACACTTGCCGTCTCTTTGAAATCGAGATACTGAGTGTTAAATTTCAACAGCACGGGAACGAGTGCCGTCTGCCAATCATGTGCATGCATCAGATCGGGAATCCAATGTTGCTTTCTGCATATCTGGAAGGCTGCATGGCTCAATATTGAAAACCTCTTGGGATTGTCGTTAAAGTCAGGTTCAAATGCGGAACCATACAACCCGTCGCGGCCGAAACTTTCTTCATGATCGATAAAATATACCGGTATATCGGAATCCGGAAGCGTCGATTCAAAAACTTCCGTCCAATACTCTCTACTGCCGATAGTAACGCCCATTGCTCCGGGAATAGGCGTTAAATTTTTTTTATCAATTCTATAATAACGCGGCATAACAATTCTTACATCATGCCCAAGTTTTTTTAAAGCGTAGGATAAGGCGGAAACAACATCCGCTAAGCCGCCTGTTTTTGCAAACGGCACCGCTTCACTGGTTATCATTAATATTCGCACAGTAATACCTCCCTTCAAAAATTATAACACGGGTAATGGAATTATAAAAGAGAAAAATAGAGTATCAAACCGGCGGCTGTGCAAAGCATTTACTGTAGCTGCGTCTCTATCGTACCGACCGTACACAGCAGCTCAATGAGCGGAATACGGATCGAAGCGCGGGATGTCTTTTCCGTCTTCGTCTGTACGGTAACCGTTCCGACAGGACTGATGCGCGCCGTTTGTATCTTATACGGAACATCGACGATTAACGTAAATTCGGCGCTATGGAGTTCGGTTGCGATCTTTTTTCCGTAAGCGGCGCCGATCAGTTCTTCGTATTCCGCAGGCGGTATGGCATCGCCGGTAAACAGCGGCGCCATCAGCATATCGATAAAATCCCGACTTTCCTGCGGTAATATCTTCAAAAACGATGCGATATTTTCGGGCGAAATACGCAATACTGTTTTCCGCCCTTTTTTATCATAACCGATAATATCCTTGAGCAGTCCATGATTATACGGAACGGCACATACAAGGCGCAATCCCAGAACCCCTTTCAGCGTAATATCTTGAACGCTGATGCCTTCTTTTGTAAACGCTTCTTTCAGCTCTTGAACATTAAATACGGATTGCCCGTCAGCATGTTCACTCTTCTGTTTCAGCAAATGCGTAATATTTTTTTCTAACAAACTGCTCGGTATAAATTCCGCGGTAAGGTCGTAATTCGTATTATCCCGTATAACGATATGGGCAGAAGAAGAACATGCCGCCGTAATACAAACCACAACACAGCATACTAATATACGATATACTATTTTCATAGCAAAATCTCCTCTTAATTTTTTCCAACAGACGTGCAAACGCATCAGGTACTCACTTATTCTGCAGGGCTCGCTACAAATAGTCTGATGCGTTGGCACGGATATCAGGATGAACAGGGCAATTTTCGGTTGTGCGCGAAAAAAACGGAATGGTCGATTCGGCAAAGAAAATTTCTTCCGGTTTCATAATACTGCCCGCAAAACGATACGTTTTTTTCCAATACGATTCTTGAATGCTCGAAATAATAACCCCGGTACGCGGCCCGTCCGATGCCGAATGAATAAATTTTCCTGCACCGATATAAATACCGACATGGGAAATACCGCCTGCGGTATTAAAGAAAAGCAAATCGCCCGGCTGAATTTCTTCGTCCGTTATCCTTTTTGCATATTCGGCAATCGCATCCGAGCGCCGCGGCATCTGTAATTTCAGAATCTCCGATCCGTTACGGTAGACAAACCCCGAACAGTCCATACCTTTAGGAGAATGTCCCGCATAACGGTAGGGCGTCCCAAGATAGCGCAATGCATTATTAACAAACGCAATCCGTTGGGAATCTTTCGGAGAGGGTACTCCAAAAAGGGAATATGCCGCCGTCAATATAAGAAATAAATAGAAAAAAAGGACTCGTGTATCTTTTAAAATCATGTAAAATAGTTATACTAAAAATAAGAAAAAATTGCAATTTTGAAAGTAAAACAAAAAATTGTATTTACAAAGGAGCATATTGATATGAACAAAATGTCAAAAAGGCCATGGGAATTCCTTGATGCATGGCGCGGGAAAAAGTTTACCGGAGAATGGCCGACATTACCGGAGATGTTTGAAATTACTGCCGAGCGTTTTCCGAATAGAAACTGTTTAACCGTCTTTGAACCGGATCGGATCACTCTCACCTATCGTGAAACGCTTACAGCAATTAAAAAATTAGCGGGCTGGTTTGTCGCTCATGGTGTAAAAAGAGGAACGCATATCGCCGTCTCCGGCAAAAATTCTTCCGAATGGGCAATCGTCTATTTAAGTGCGCTGTATGCCGGCGGTATTATTATCCCGATTGACTACGGTTTACATGATTATGAAATTGAATCGCTTTTAAAAACGGCAAAACCGCTTTTTTTCTTTGTCGATGAAGAAAAATATGATCATTTTTTTGAAGCAGCAAAATCTCAGACATTCATAGGCGAAGTGTATTCTTTAAACAGCAATCTTGCCGATCGCTATGTATATAATTTGGAAGCAGAACCGCTCGCAGCCTGTTTTCCACTACGCGAAACGGATACGGCAGCAATTCTGTTTACCTCCGGTACAATGGGTAATCCCAAAGGTGTTATGCTATCTCACCGGAATATCGTCTCAGACTGTTACATTGCCCAATCGCACTTAACGATATTTGAAACCGATGTTTTTTATGCACTATTGCCAATCCACCACTCCTATACTATGGTTGCCGTCTTTATCGAAGCGATCTCCGTCGGCGCAGAAATCGTATTCGGAAAATCCTTAGTAGTATCCCGTATGCTGCGTGAATTGAAAGAAGGGAAAATTACCATGCTCCTCGGCGTACCGCTGCTCTTTAACAAGCTGCTCGCCGGTATTATGAAAGGAGTGCGCAGCAAAGGCGTATTAGTATACGGCATCATCCGGTTTCTGATGGGTGTTTCGTATCTTGTTAAAAAGACAACAGGGAAAAATATCGGTAAAAAGCTCTTTAAAAGCGTATTGGAAAAGGCAAATCTCACAACGCTTAGGATCGCGATTTCAGGCGGGGAGCCGCTTTCAAAAGAAGTGTTCAGAGCATACAATGAGTTCGGTATCGATTTTGTGCAAGGGTACGGACTGACTGAAACATCGCCGATTATCGCGTTGAATCCGAAAGAACACTTTAAGATTGAAAGCGTCGGCAGTTATTTCCACCCCTACATGGAAATGAAAATCCTTGATCCTGATGAAAACGGCCGTGGGGAAATCTGTGCAAGAGGTCCGATGATCATGCAGGGCTATTACAATATGCCGGAAGAAACCGCACAAGTGCTATCGGCAGACGGGTGGTTCCGCACCGGTGATATAGGCTGGCTTGACGATGAAAAATATCTGTATCTCTGTGGACGCGCAAAGAACCTCATCGTTACCTCCGGCGGCAAGAATGTATACCCCGAAGAAATAGAAAATGCCTTCCAGATGTATTACAACGATATCGAGCAAATCACCGTAATGGGATACCACCCTGCAGACGATTTGACAAGCGAGGAAATTGAAGTATTGGTATATCCCGCCGATGAGCTGTATAAAACATTGAATCTTGACAGGGGAACCCCTGCAGGCGACAGTGCTGTTTATAAAAGAATAGAAGCGATTGTCGAAATCGTGAACAAGGAACTGCTACCCTATCAGCGGATAACAAAAACCACGCTTTTGGATAAACCGCTCGAAATGACCACAACCAAGAAGGTTAAACGGTATAACGGGCATCTCTAAAGAACGACAACGGAGACGATGAATATGGGGATCAACCAACAATCTTTTGAAAATATGCACGCCGTTTACTTTACGGCGTTGCTGCGCACGAATAAATGCTCAACGTAAAACAAGTACGTCTCCGCTTTATTAATGAACTACCGGTTGTTAAGCAATAAACATAGTAACGCGCACATATTATCAAAAAGACAGCTGCTATGCAGTGTAGGGGCAATATGCCTTGTACTCTGTATTAGCAGCTGGATTTCACTCTTTTTGCCGTTCCCAGAACTGGACGCTTTTATGCAGCGGGATTGGAGCACCCGCATCTATGACCGAGGCGGTAACCTTATTCAAATCCTTGCGCTTGGGGACGGTATACGGCGTGAGTTTACAGCGTATGAAGCGATACCGCCCGATGCTGTCCGAATTTTTCTCGCTGCGGAAGACAAGGATTTTTTCTCCCACCGCGGCATCGATATTGCCGCTATTGCACGGGCGGCTTATCAAAATATCAGCAGCGGGAAACGGGTCAGCGGTGCATCTACCATTACGATGCAGCTGGCACGCCTCATCGTTCCGGCAAAAGAGCGCACGTTCTTTGCAAAACTCCGCGAGGCGCGGAATGCACTCCGAATTGAACGGAGGCTGTCTAAACAGGCCATTCTTGAGCTCTATCTCAACAGTATCCCGTTCGGATTCCAAACCGAAGGCCTTACGTCGGCAGCTAGGAATTTTTTTGCTCTGCCGCTTTCGGAACTGACTACGGAACAGCTCTGCTGCCTCGCGGTTATTCCCCGCCGTCCTACCGGTTACAATCCCCTTGAACACCCGGAGGCCTGTGCCGAAAAAGCGACGGCACTCTACCGATCCGTATTTATACAAGGAAACGAAACGCAAAACGGACGACAGGGTACACAGCTTGAAGGTCGGCTGCTGCAAACTGCCCGTACTGCGCGCCGCTTCGAATACCCTTTTGGAATGCCCCATTACATCGAATACCTTGTGCGACGATACAAGGCAGGTGATTTGCAGAGGATCAACCAAACACAGGAGATACGACGGCCTGTATCGGAAATCCTTGAAACCACACCCCGATCATTACCGCCTGACTGGTATCTAACCGCCGACAACACATTATCAGCCCAAGCAGAATTTTTGCTGCAAGTTCAGCTGAAAAACAACCCTCAAGCACGCGTACGCAACGGCGCGGTTCTCGTTATCGAAAATGCAACCGGGAACATTCTTGCGTGGGTAGGCTCAAATTCTTATTTTGATGATGAAAACAACGGAAAAATCGACGGTGTTACCGCGTTGAATCAGAGCGGAAGCAGTTCCAAGCCGTTTTTATATGCGCTTGCATTGGAACACGGGTGGAAGCCATCAGATGTATTGCCGGATATTCCAATGCGGTTCGGGAAAGAGGAGGCATACATCCCGCGTAACTTTAATAACCGGTTTAACGGTCCCGTTCGATTACGGATTGCGCTCGCCTCCAGCCTCAATATCCCCGCCGTCTATCTTCTAAACGAACTCGGAACCGAAAACTATCTGCACACGTTAGAGGCGCTCGGCTTTCAGTCTATCGATACAGCGGGCGCAGAGGCAGGGTTGTCGTTGGCGCTTGGTAGCATGCCGGTGTCTCTCTACGAGCTGGTACGCGCGTTCAGCGTTTTTCCTCGTGACGGTATACTCATTCCGCTGCACTCGTTTACGGATGGAAGCACTGCTGACGGATTTTCCGAGCCGAAACAGGTTTTCAACGCTGATACCGCACGGCTCATCTGCTCAATTCTTTCCGATTCTGCTGCGAGGGCGAAGGGTTTCGGTTTTTCTTCTACCTTTAAAACACCATTCCCTTCCATTTTTAAAACAGGTACGGCAAACCAATTCCAAAGCCTTATTGCCCTCGCCTCATCATCGGCCTTTACCGTCGGCGTCTGGATGGGAAATTTTGCAGGCAACACCGTAATAGGAAAAACAGGAAGTTCTGCCCCTGCCGCAATCGCGCATAACTTACTTATCCGGCTGCACCGCCAACCCTTAGCGGACGGCACTGCGGTACCGGCAAAAAACTTTATGGAACCGGAGCACTGGTACCGCGGATCCGTTTGTGCTCTTTCAGGGATGCCCGCCGGTTCCGCATGCCACAACACCGTGCAAGAATATCTACCCGCATTCGCCGTATTCAATAAATATGACAGGCAGAATGAACACAACGCCGGACACAATAACTACCAGTTCGATACATCCGACCGATATGGTACATATAAACAGGAAAACGGCGAATGTGAACAAGAAGGTAACGAATGCACATGGCACAGGACACAAAATGGGCATACGATTACCGTATATCCCGAAAAGTACCGGCGCTGGTTTGCGAACATCATGCGGCATGGCACAATCGGACAACTGAATAATGCATTAACCATTATCCGCCCTGCAGACGGCAGCCATTTTTTCAGTGATCATCGTTACCTCCGTACCGGCGTCCCAATCGAAATTATCGGCGGTGCGGAAGATACCATACAAGCTATCTACGATGACCACGCTCCGATTACTCTAAACCGGCCGTTTTTAGGTGCCCTCCCACTGGAAAAGGGTGACCACCGGCTCCTCATTCGCTGCGGTGATGAAGAGGTAGCGGCTGTATTCACCGTTGAATAAGTGTGTTTCAAAAAAAAAGACACTCGAAATGAGTGTCTTGTAAAAGAGGTAGCGGCAATAGGGCTTGAACCTATGACCTAACGGATATGAGCCGTTTGCTCTACCAACTGAGCTATACCGCCGTAAAAATACTCAAAGAATATAGCGTAAAATGAAATCTTTGTCAATAATTACCCTGAAAATTGAAAACTGGTGGCTGTAACCTCATCGGATACGGACGGAAACGGTTTCGGTTTTAAATTCGCCGCTTTGTGCGGAAACCTTTGCCGTGCCTGCTTTCCCGAGCGTTTTAATCCAAAAGCCGCGAGCACCGCCGATAAGTGCAAATTCCTGCGGGCCGATAATTTTCGCAGGCCCTTTCAGCGTAATCTTCACAATCTCGAAGCTATAGGGTAATTCGTTACCGACCTGATCAAGGAGCTGCACAACAAAGCGGACGGCATCGGGTATGTCTGCCCGAAGCTTTGTCTCATCGGCGGTAAGTACGAGCTGTGTCGCGACAGGATTTGCGCTAAACCGGCGGGTAATACACTCCATACCGTTATGGTAGCCGGTGAATACGGCATCTTCCCATCCGCCACCCCATACACTTGGAAGGTTGTCGATAACAACAGGAGGATGTGCAAGCCCGGGATAGCGGTCAAAAGCGGGGTAAAACAGACCTAAATCTTTTGCGCCGATGCTTAGCCGGACTGCCGTACAATTTGTACAAATAATAAGCGGCGCAATTCCGCCGACTGCACGGTCGCCGACGGTATAGCGGGTCAACGGTTCCAACACCGGCTTCATTTCGACAGGCTGCTGACTTGCATACACGCTTGCAGCAAATTTGGGGATGCGAAACATATCCATTACACCATGGTAACAAATGCGATCACCCGACCCAAAATTCGCATGGGTATTATAATCAAAAGCACACCAGCCGATTGCGCCGCATTTTTGCGGGTCGAGCGCGGCGGCATTCTGCACCGCAAGGTGGAGTTTTGCATGCTCAACCAAGCGTTCTTCCTGATCGAACCGCTTTGTCGGGTACATGTGTCCGCCGAACTCGGTTACCAAATAGGGAACCGAATCGGATAGCCCCGTAACCTCACGCTGGGAACGAAGTACACGTGCTGCTCCGGCTGCAGTACCGGCAGTCAATCCTTGAACTCCGCAAGTAAAATCGTTCATTGTATATACGTCTTCAAAAAATTCGCTGTTTTCAATACATCTAACACCGCCGGTTTGCCGATACGGATCAAGTTCATGGGCAATCGTATTTGTCTGCTGGTAAAACGCAGTACAATCCGGTGATTCATTGATTCGTACTCCCCACAACACAATAGAGGGATGATTCCGATCCCTCGTAATCATCTTACGGATATTTTCGCAAGTAACATCCTGCCAGGCGGAATCGCCGATATGCTGCCAACCGGGCGTTTCTTCAAAAACCAATAGTCCGATCTCATCACAGCGATCCAAAAAATACGGCGATTGCGGATAATGCGAAGTACGAACAATATTAACGCCAAGCTCGTATTTCAGGATATCCGCATCTTTCCGCTGTACCCGTTCAGGCATCGCATAACCGACGTATGGAAAAGACTGGTGCCGGTTTAAGCCCCGCAGCTTGAGCAGTTTGCCGTTTAAGAAAAAACCTT
The DNA here is from genome assembly GCF_010365865.1 of Treponema vincentii. Lineage (NCBI taxonomy): Bacteria > Pseudomonadati > Spirochaetota > Spirochaetia > Treponematales > Treponemataceae > Treponema > Treponema vincentii. Next base: position 1,798,331 of record NZ_CP048020.1, read on the forward strand.
CCGGCGTAAATTCAACCGTACGAAATCCGATACGGGTAGATACGGTATCGCATACAAGACCGTCTTCCAGTAACGATACTTCGGCGCGGTACAGTTCGGGCTTTTCAAGCGTCCACAGTTTTAAACCGGTTAATTCATCCATTATCATCGATAGGGTAAGAGACGGAACGGCGACCTCAAGGCTTCTGCTCAATTCCGCCCGTTTTCGATTTCTGGAATCGAAGATCGCTACCGAAACGTCAATCGATTTATTCGTTCGTTCGTCATGTGCAATCGCAATATCAACCTGTAGACTTTTTTCCGCCGTTAAAGCGGAAATTGGGCGGGCATAAATCGACTCAATATGGCAATGGGGTACCGCACGCAGGATAACATCGCGGTAAATACCGCCATAGCAAAGATAGTCCACTTCACCACCGAACGGGGGAATATCAGCTCGTTCCGTCGAGTCGACATACACGGCAAGCACATTGCTTTCAGTGTCTCCATACTCAACGTAGTGAGTAATCTCCACAGAAAAAGGAACATATCCGCCTTTGTGTTCTCCGATAAAGTGCCCATTGATAAAGACCCTTGCATAGCACATCAGACCGTCAAAGTCGACAAAAAGCCTCATCCCTTGCAGATTGGAGGATACGGCAAATTTTTTTCGATAACATGACTCAAATTGATATACCTTCTCATCAAAATAATGATACGGCAATTCTTTCACCGTATGCGGAAGCTGCACTTCAGTAAAATGAGATTCATCACAATCGGCTCGCACATACTGTTCTTCAAAAGTATTCACAAATTGCCAATTTTGCCATAAAGGGATCAGTATTCGTGCCATTTTATGCCTCCGTTTGTATATCGATCATCTGATTTAATACGATATTAAGGTCTTCGATAAAAATTCCGGAATACCGTTCGATATTTTTTATAATAAAGTCTTTTAATGCCAATATCCGTCCAGCCAAATCCGGGTCGGCAGGCATATCGACCATCATAATAACCCTATAACCGTTATCTTCGGTTTGAACGGTAATTTTCTTAATATTTACCGCGCTATCGTATTGAGCCGCATATTGTATAACCATTTCTTTTAATGCATCATCTGAAACTTGTGCCGGGTACACTTTAGAAAATTCAGGACGCACGACCGATTTTTCAAAAAGTGTTTCTTCTTCCTTTAAGTGCCCGATATTTGCATTACGGAACAGCAGTCTGATTTTATCATAAAATATCTGCGGATAGTTCCTTTTCACCTCGACTGACGGTACGGGAATAACGTGTTTGCCTTCGACACGACGACTTCTAATGGCGGTTTCAATTTCTTCCCTCGTCGCAATATCTTCAATGCGGATAATCTTCTGCGGAGGTGGAATCTGCAACCGTGTCGCAATTTTATTAACCATCTTATCCGACGTTCCCAAAATAAGTACTTTTTTGCGGCTTAATTGATGCAACACTTTTGCCGCTTCATCCCTATGCTGTTTATCGTCAAAGACAGCCGTTTTTACTGCCGCCAAAAAGGTCTTCTCTCGTTTTGCAGAATGCCCCGCAAGTATTTTATCGCCTCTAATGACTAATCCGTCATCGATAATTAAATCTATTCCATATTTTTGGGCGACCAATCGCGCTCTAAAGCTTTTCCCGGTGCCGTTTCCTCCGACCAGCGCATATATCTGAGGTCTCTTGACCCAACGAAAGAACCTATCAAAAAACCGCATATCAGTTTAGTATAAGCCGGTTATTGCATCTCCGCAAGCCTATTTTTATCAAATTCTGCGCTAACACAACAAAAGCGAGAACTTGACAAATGGGTAATAGCAGGTTACCCTTTTTTACAGAGCATCTTGGTGCAAACTCAAATAATTCTAAAGATGCTCATAAATTCGGAGGAAAGTATGAAACGTATCGTTAAGCTCTGTGCCGCACTGCTGATTGTCGGTATCTTGCTGGCCGGGTGCGAGGCTAAAAAACCGGACGTATCCCAAACCAATTCGGAAAAACCGATTGAAATCTCATTGTATTATTCGGACAATGCGACACTTCCTTTCAAAGCCGATTGGCTGACCGTGCAGGAATCGGAAAAGCGCTCAAACACGAAATTGCATTTTGAGCCGATACCGATCGCCGATTACAACACGAAAGTATCGTTAGCATTGAATACCGGTAACGGCCCCGATGTAATTCTTTATCAAAATACCAACGGGGAAAACGGTTCATTGGCTTTAAACGGCGCGCTTATTCCAATCAGCGATTATCCCGAATGGACACCGAACTTTAATGCGCAAGTAAAAAAATTCGGATTGGAAAAAGACATCGATGCGCTGCGCCTTAAAGACGGGAAATATTATTATCTTCCTTCTTTATTCGACGTTCCCTTTTATGACGGCGGATTGATTTTGCGCGAGGACATACTGAATAAATACGGCTTATCTCAGCCGAAAACATTCGACGACCTCTATGTCTATTTAAAGAAATACAAACAAGATAATCCCGACTCATACCCGCTGACCATTTTGGCCGGTCCTCGGGTATTATATAGAATGACAATGCCGTCATTCGGTATCAGCCTCGGCAAAAATTCTTCAACCGGTACCGGCGTTTTAAGCTGGGACTATGCGAAAGGTAACTATTTTGCCGGAGCGACAACGGAAATGTATAAGTCTTATGCGCGCTTCCTTGCAAAGCTCTATAAAGAAGGTTTGTTGGATCCCGAAATGGCAGAGCCTATCGACGGTGATAAATGGGCGCAAAAACTCGCTACCGGCAAAGCAGTTGCCACGTATGCGTACTATGACCAAATCGGCGGCGTTACCGGCAAATCGGCTATCGAAGGCTTTAAACTGCAAATGTATCCGCCGCTCGCCGGTCCTGCAGGCGCTCACCATCAGCCCAAGAGCAGAACACAATGGGGCATCATGTTTCCGTCAAAGACCGCAAAGAGAGCGGACTTTGAAAAAATTGTCCGTGCAATTGACGATATTTTCTTCAGCGATGAAGGTGCAAAACTCTGGTGTCTCGGCGTAGAAGGCGTAACCTATACTATGGAGAACGGAAAAATTAAGTATGCAAAAGAAATTACCGAAGCTCCTGAAGGTATTTACAAGGCGATGCAGTTAAAATACGGCTGCGGAGCCGATACGACGCAGCTGGTATGGATCAACAGCAGAGAAATGACCAAGTATGACGACAATTATGCCCGCATCAATGCAGAAGTAGAAAAAATGGATATGGCGATCCAGCCGATTCCCCCTACCCCGCTGTTTGATGATGCCGTTGCCGAAGAAGCGGGTATTCTACGTACACCGCTCTTAGACACATTTGAAAAATGGAACAATGATTTTATCACCGGGAAAAAAGATATTGATAAGGATTGGAATGCCTATGTTACCGAAATGAATAATGTCGGCATTGAAAAGTACCTTGCGCTCTATAACGAACACGTAAGGAAATGACCTCTTGCTGCGCCTGCATAAGCATCGCTTTGCGGGCGTATTGGGCATCTCTAAAAGCTATACCTGAGTTTTTAGAGATGCCCAATTATTTTTTAACGCTATGAATCAAAGAACGAAACGCTATTTTCATCAATATTGGCAGCTTTATGCGATGCTTCTGTTGCCTTTACTTTATTTTATCATATTCAAATATGTCCCGATTTTCGGCAATGTACTTGCATTCAGACGATATCGTCCGGGTCTCGGCGCATTCGGTACTGAATGGGTTGGGCTGCGCTATTTTACGATGTTCTTTAAAGACCCCGCATTTTGGCGTGCATTTAGGAATACGCTGACTCTATCGCTGATGAATTTACTCATAAACTTCCCGATACCGATTATCTTTGCCCTCCTCTTAAACGAAATACGTTCCGTTTTTTTTAAGAAATTCGTACAAACGGTTTCATATATGCCGCGGTTTATTTCGACCGTTGTCGTTATTGCAATGGCTGCGGAAATTCTTTCGCCGAGTACCGGTATTTTAAATCTTCTGTTAAAAAATACGTTCGATATGCAGCCGATCTATTTCATGAACGAACCGGCCTATTTTAGAACTTTGTACATTTTCACTGATACATGGCAGTATATGGGATGGACTGCAATTATCTATCTTGCAGCAATTACGGGAATTAACGAAGAATTATATGAGGCGGCAAAGATCGACGGTGCGGGAAAATTGCAGCAGATACTGTATATCACTATACCATCTATCCTGCCGACTATTATGGTGATGCTTATTCTGGAAATCGGCAGATTACTGACACTTGGATTTGAGAAGATACTGCTTATGTATACCCCGAACAATGCGGATGTCAGCGATATTATCGCAACACTTGTATACCGCACCGGTTTGGCAAATCAGAACTATTCATATGCAACGGCAATCGGATTATTTACCGGTGTTATCGGCATTGTTCTTGTCGCCTCTGCAAACGCTGCAAGCAAACGCCTCACCGACGAAAGTATCTATTAAAAAAACATCTGTTAATACGGAGTGAACTATGCAATCAAGAAAAAACTCGTTCAGCATTTTTAATCTTATCCTCTTTATTGTGATGGCATTTGTCATACTCATCTGCATTGTACCATTCATATATATGATTGCACTTTCTTTCTCCGACCCTGCCGCTATTATGCAAAACAAAGTATCGTTTTTACCGGTGGGGTTTACAACCGCGGCATATAAGCAGATATTCACATACCCGAATTTCTTTAAAGCGTACGGCAATACTATTTTTTACACTTTCTTTGGAACGCTTATTGCCCTCTGTTTTACTTCGATTTTTGCGTATCCGCTTTCAAAGAAGTTTTTACGCGGTACCGGTACTATCATGAAGCTGGTCGTTTTTTCGATGTTTTTTTCCGGAGGTTTAATCCCCACCTATCTGCTTATTTCTTCATTACATTTAACGGGTACGGTATTTGCAATACTGCTCCCCTTTGCCATCAATCAGTTCCATCTGATTATTTTAATAAACTTTTTTAAAGCTTTTCCGCACGAGCTGGAAGAAGCTGCCTTGATAGACGGACTCGGCTACTTTAGGATTTTTACCCAAATCGTTGTTCCGCTTTCCACTCCTGCTTTGGCGGCGATCGGTCTGTATACGGCAGTATTCTTTTGGAACGATTGGTTTAACGGATTGATCTACTTAAAGTCTTCACAGTTCCCCGTTATGCTGTTCTTACGCAATATCGTCAACGGTACAGCAACCATGGGAGACGGAGCCGGCAGCGCAGATATGTCGGTTATCGGTATTTCGATTAAAGCTGCCGTCATTATCGTTTCAACGCTGCCGATTATCCTGCTGTACCCCTTCCTGCAAAAATACTTTGTGAAAGGGCTGACAATCGGCTCGGTAAAAGGCTAAACAGTAGAAGGTTAATAGCGCGTATCTCGTCGGTGTTGTAAAACCAGCAGTTTTACAACACCGTTTTTTTATCAGCGGCTTTCGGAGCTACTACCGGCAGCGGTTTCAAAATCGGCTTTGATTTTTTCCAACAGGGCGCCGATATCATTTTGATAGATAAAATCCCAGCCGACCCACGAGAATTTTTTATCGGCTGATAAGCGATTGTCAACAGACGGATTGGTAGACGGAAAGAAACCGCTTTGCGCGAAAACCGTACCGGTCTTTTCCGAAAGGAAAAACGACACAAAATCTTTTGTGAGCGCTTCGGTATCTTTTTTTACCAGCATAAAAATAGGCGCGACAATCGCGCCGTCCTTCGGCCAAACCGTCTTCAGAGGAGTCCGCTCGTCTATCATCTTAGAGAAAAAATAAGGACTGATACTGACGACAGGCTGTGCAGTCGCAGCGCTCTTTCCTCCTTTTACCATTTGGGCAGGATGCATATACGCACTGCACGCTTTGCCTAATTTTTTAATTCCTTCATCGCCAAAACGTGCATAGATATTAAGAACGACGGAATTGAATAAATCCAAATCGCCGAACGGAATAGCGACGGAATGTTCGAATTCGGGAGATAAGATATCCTCCCATGTCTCCGGTATTTTTCTTCCGTCCAACAGCGCAGTATTCACAATCATAATTGCAGGAACAACACCGATAATGGCGTAATTTTTTTTCTCATCCCGCAAATCGATATAGTCATTGCAAAAATCTTTATTGACCGTATCGAGTGCGCAGTGAAATTCCTTGTTTTCAATAAAAGAGCCCATCAGCTTTTTATCAAAAAACAGTTCAAAACCGGCAGACAGGAGCACATCCGGCAGGTTTTCCTTTTTACCGGTTCTTGCCAGATCGATTATCCAGTCAATACCGAGATTAGCCGATCTTAAATCATACCGGATTTTATAATTTTGTTTCTCTAATGCTTCCTGATGTGTTTCAATATAATCGGCATAAAATGCTTCAAAACTTTCCAGCAATGGAATCCGTATCGGACACGGCAGAACGCCTTCAATCCTCACCGTCTTTTTTCCGTCATCCGGCTCAAGAGGATTATCGCTTTTTACCTTTAAACTGAGATCGATATGCGCTAAACCCGACGAGGCGTTTTGTTCGATAATTTCAACCAGTTCCCGCTCGCATAAATCGATATCCAATTTCTTAGAAAGAAAAGCTTTTTCAAGCGTGATCTTTTTTCCCATCAATTTGCGCATAACCGGATTGGTAAGCGGCGTAAAACCCTTTCCCGCCAAATAGCGGATTGTTTCAGGGTACCGTTCCGTAACGTCAAAGACCGTTTCGTTCATATTAAAATAATTATTCATAATCTTCCTCCAATAACAGATATATAGTAGACTATTTACCACCGATACTTTTGGGCATCTCTAAAAACTCGGTTAGATTTTTAGAGATGCCCGACGAGTTTTTGTTTAAGTTTTTATGTTATAATAACTCAAACAAAAACATCGCAAATAAGCTTAAGGAAAACCTCTAAAAACGGAAGTTTTTAGAGGTTCCTTTTAAAAAGCCCCGCATATGATGCAAAGGAAGGACGCTGTGAATCCGTTATTCAAAGATATTCCCGCAAAGGAACTGGAAACCTATCTTACCGCCGTCAAGGCAAAGACTGCCATCTATCCAAAAGACAGCTTTATTTTCTTTGAAGGCGACCTTCCCAAAGCATTGTTCATCCTAAAATCGGGAGCCGTCCAAATCGAAAAAAACGGTATCGACGGCAAACGGACTATTATGAACCGCTTTGAAACACCGGAAACCGTCTTCGGTGAAGTGTACGCCTTCCTGCAATCAGTTCCGTACGATTATTCATGTAGAATAATTGCCGATGCGAAAATCCTCAGTATTCCGGCAAACACATTTTTTGCTTCTGCAACACTGCCCGCCGTACAAACAAAAATTGTACAGAATCTTTTATCTATCCTTGCGCATAAAGCCTATTTCCTAAACCAGAAGCTGTTGATATTCTCTTCATTTACACTGCGTAAAAAAATAGCCGTGTATCTGTTGCAGCAAGCACACGGTCAGCCTAAAATAACGCTCAAACTAAACCGAGAAGCTATGGCCGAATATCTTGCCGTTCCGCGCCCTTCCCTATCCCGTGAATTGATGAATATGCAAAAAGACAAGCTGCTCACCATATCCAAAGATACCGTAACCGTTAACATCGACAAACTCGAAGATCTTGCATAAATCAATTCTACAGATAGCCGGTTCTAAGTAACGAAATTCTTAAAACTGTATAGAGTATATCACAACAAAAATGAGAATTCGGTAGCATTTGTTACCGCATTGGTATTTTAATATCTCGGCGATAGAATATTATGAAAAAATAGTAATACCTCTCAGATAATTTCGATACGATTACCTTGACTAAAGCCGCAAAATAAATTACTATAGTGCTTCCTTGGGACTATAGCTCAGTTGGTTAGAGCAGCGGACTCATAATCCGCGGGTCGCCGGTTCAAGTCCAGCTAGGCCCATTTTCCCCCTCACAACAATTTCTACAAGCAAGACCGAAGCCTACAGTATTGCGCTGTAGAGAACTCACTATTTTCCATTCATTTTTATAAATTGCAAATCGATTAACGTAATCTACTATTGGGAATCTTTGTTCCGGCAAGACGAATGAGTTCTTCTGTTTCGGCCTGTGTATATGGACGAATTGTATTCCATGCGGGATTAAGACAGTTCCCCGGTAAAAAGGGAGCAAAAAACCATGCGGCATCGGAAGGGAGCAATGCTGAAATAGCACGTATATCCTCGGCAGCTACAAGCGGCGGTACAAGAACGGTTCTATATTCGATTTCTACCGGCCGACAGAACGTGTGCTTTTCCTGCAAAATCATCAACGTCCGTTTTAGTGCAGCTTCAGGCTGTTCAGCCGACGGCTCAGTTCCTGCCGGGCAACAAAATTTGAGTTCATGATAACGGGCAGGAGCAGTCTTTATATCGATGGCTATCATATCGGGACAGAGCGCGTCGTCGTGCAGGAGCGAATACACTTTATCCGGCAATAAACCATTTGTATCAATCTTAACGGCAAGCCCGGCCTTTCGTGCCCGTAGAATAAGTTCCGGTAAAACCGGAGAAAGAAGTGCTTCACCGCCCGAAATAACAAGTCCATGCAATACCGACTTCCGCTTTTCGATATGTTTATAGACCGCTTCAATCGGTACGTAGTCATTCGTACCGCCCCCGCAATGACTTACCGACAGGACCTTCCGAAACGGACGCACATACAAGCTCGCCGTTATAGCAATACGGGCAGCGCAAGTTACAGCCGGGCAGAAAAAACCGCAGCAGCGACCTTGCGCGGATAGTTGACAAGTGTGGTTTTCTGCAGACCGACATTCATAGCTTACGCGATAACTGCTTCAGCCGTATATGGGGTTAAGCGATACGCTTTAAGATCGGCAACCGAATATGCACGGGAAAGTTCTTTTTCCGATTCATTATACATGATAACGGTAGGACAGGATCGGACGCCGTGCTTTGCAGCTGCTTTAATACCTTCTTCGGTGTCGGCATCGATATAACGGATATCAATACCGAGATTATTGCAGTAATCTTTAACAGGTGGGCAGTTGGGACACGTCTTCCGCGTATACACCTCAAAAAAGGCAGGATATTGAATTGATGTTGTTCCCGTATCCACTACGGTACTTTGCCCTGCATAGAGGGGCGTTTTAGGATTTTCGTGTTCGAACATTTTCCGCTCTGAAAACTCTTCACGCTTGCCCTTATTCCAGTTACGGACGGAACGGTAATAACCGACTATGCGTGCATATACTTCCGTTGTAGAACCGTGTACATTTTGCAGATCCGACTGTGCAGCTGCAATATCAGCATCGATTGCTTCTCTTGTTCTCATGGTATCTTACCCACCTTTTATAGAGATATGTTTCACTATATAAGTTTATCTATATAGTGTTAATTATGCTTACATTTGTGATGATACCCCCATATATAGTGTATGTCAAGTAGTCAAATCAACACCCCCGACGCAAACGGCGGGTATTAAACCCTCGCACGAATAAATCCCTCTTTGCAGCAAAACTCGATGTCCTATAGTTGACCAAGTATCGGTTTTCATGTACTATAGCCTGTATTTTATTCTTGTAGGAACATTCCTAAAAGCGGCTGTTTTTAGTAGTTCCCACCATAAATAATTAATTTCCGGGAGGATTAACGTGAGCGTAAAAATCAGACTCAAGAAATTCGGAACAAAAAAGCGCCCATATTACCGCATCGTGGTACAGGATGTCCGTGAACCCCGTGATGGTAAAACCATTGACGAAGTAGGCATCTATCATCCTATTGAAGCGGAAGATCAGCAGATTGCTTTTGATGCCGATAAAGTACGCGGTTGGCTTAATAAAGGCGCTCAGCCGACCGACACGGTTCGTCACTTGCTCAACAAAAAACAATTCACGTTATAGGTCGGCTATCGAACATGGAACGTGATTTAGTCGAGTACATTGCAAAGTCGCTTGTTGATGATCCCAGTGCCGTTTCCGTATCGGAAAAAGAGACCGACCGCGGTATTGTGCTGGAATTGCGCGTTGCAAGCGGTGATGTAGGAAAGGTAATCGGAAAATTCGGAAGGGTTGCTCAGGCAATTCGGACGCTGCTTATGGCATCAGCCGGTCGAAGCGGAACCCGTTATTTGCTGGAAATTCTTGATTAATGGACTGGCTCATAACCGGTAGGATTCGGGGCACATTCGGTCTTGAAGGCTTCCTTAAAATTGAAAGCTGTTCGGGCGAATATGAACATTTTCTAAACTTAAAAGAGATAAAACTGCAGTTTCCATCCGAGGGGACGGGAACACAGCATCCCGAACTATTCTATCAGGTTGAAGAGTGCGTTGTCCGCAATGCGGACGCGTTATTAAAACTACGAGGTATCGATTCGCCTGAGGCGGCAAAAAAGCTACACGGAGCGGATATATTGGTTCCTCGCGATATGGCTTGCCCGCTCGAACGCGGCGAGTTTTATATCAATGATCTTTGTAATTCTGTCCTTGTGTACAAAGGAAATTCTGTGGGTACAATTGCAGATGTAGTGGAAGGCGGAGGCGGATTGTTATTGGAAGTCTCCGAGGCTGCAACAGGCAGAACCGTGTATGTTCCGTTTCGTTCCCAATTTATTGGAAAGATAAACATACCGGTAAAGCAGGTTGAGCTTATGCACCGCTGGATTCTCGAATGAGATTCAATGTGCTGACCTTGTTCCCCGAAATCCCCGCCGCCTTTTTCGAATCGTCGATCATGGCGAAGGCGGTCGAACGGGGGCTTATTACCTACAATCTGGTGAATATCCGCGACTTTGCTTACGACAAGCATCGAACCTGTGATGATCTAACCTACGGCGGCGGGGCGGGAATGCTCCTATTGCCGCAGCCGCTTTCGCTCGCGCTCGATTCTGTGCAGGCAGCCGAAAAACGAGTTATCTATGTAACCCCTTCCGGCAAGCCTTTCACCCAAGCGTGTGCAGCCGAGCTTGCACGAGAAAAAGAACTCGTGTTTATCTGCGGCCGCTACGAAGGAATTGATCAGCGAATCATCGACGAATACGTTGACGACGAAATTTCACTCGGCGACTACGTTATGTCCTCAGGTGAGCTTGCTGCGCTCGTAATAATAGACGCGGTGTACCGCTTGATCGACGGCGTTATTTCCCGCGAATCCCTTGAAGAGGAGAGCTTTTCCGACGGTTTGTTGGAATACCCCCAGTACACACGGCCGCAGATATTCAGGGACAGAGCTGTTCCTGAAGTGCTTCTGTCCGGCCACCACGAACACATTCGTAAATGGCGGCTTGAACAGCGGATTAGAAAGACGCTTGCCATGCGTCCCGACTTGCTGACGGCAATTCGTAGTTCACCTGAATGGACAAAAGAAGCGGAACTTATTTTACAGGAGATAACAAATGGCAGAGAATTTAATTCGTAAGATTGAAGAAAACCAAAAGATTGTCGAAAAACCTTCTTTTAAAGTAGGCGACACCGTAAAGGTACACTTCAAGATTATTGAAGGGAAAACCGAACGTATTCAGATATATGAAGGACTGGTACTGTGCTTTAAAAATGCCGGTATCGGCCGGACATTCACGGTAAGAAAGAATTCTTACGGCGTCGGCGTAGAGCGTGTATTTCCGCTCCACTCACCGCGTATCGCAAAGGTAGAAGTGGTGCATGCCGGTAAGGTTCGCCGTGGCAAGCTCTACTACATCCGCGAGAAGATCGGTAAGGCTGCAAAGATTAAGACACTTCTGCAAAAGAAGAACTAGCGGATATGCAGCCCACAGCGGAACGGCCGGCGCTTCTGATTCCATTACATCGGAATGAGGCACTTAACGCGGCCGTTCTTTTCCAAGGAGACAAAGCCGCCGGTTTTACCGAAAATGAACCGGTAACGGTTCGGGTGCTGTCGATCCTTAAAAACAATACGGTGCGGATTACCGTTAAAGGTTCCGTACTACAGGCACAGACAAAAGCTCTTTCTCAAGATATTAGGGAAGGGCCTTTTTTATTGATGCGCGTCCATATTGCCGGCAATACGGTTATGTTAACGCCGTATCAGAAATCTATACCGCATTCGTTGCCGCATGGTGATGTATTCTCCCAGCTCGGCATACCGCAGTCCGACCTCGCGGCAACATTGATCGCTTTTTTTCGTCAAAATGAACAGCCGTTACAATCCCGCCCGCTCTTAAAAATCCTTTCTTCACTCTATGCGTTCGCCCCGCACGAAAAAAAAGCAGCTTTTGCTGCTGCCCTCCTCTACTCACGCGGTATAGAACCTTTACCGCAGCTAATTGAACAATGCCTTGCAGCCATGTTTGCCCTTCCCGGCAAACAGCATGAAAATCCGACCGACTCATCGGAGGATGCCGACCTCTTCCGCTTTCTCAATCATGTAAAAACAGGCAAAAACCACTGGGTGGTATTTCCGTTTGAAAAACAGCTCAACACACTCTGGAGAGGTTCGGCGGCTTTTTTGCTTGATCTGCAAGACGCCGTATGTCTTGAATGCTGCCTACGGGTACGAAGTGAAGAACAACAAGAAGCATGGACATTTGTGCTCAAGAATAACCAATGCTTTTTTTCCTATCGAGGACAAGAAGAACTTTCAACACAGAAGCAGAAAAATCTCGCAACTTTGCTGCACGACTGTCTGGAATCTGCAGGAGTTACTTCCTATACCGTACATTATGCCGATAATAATATGGAAGAGAATCATACCCTTGCATCAATCGATATATCAGTGTAGAATAATCTAGGAGTAGATGTGACTTTTTATTACCATGGAGATAAAAAGCAATAGTATGGACAAGGGGCGAGATTGCTCGGTTGCATTGTCATATACATTCGGAGAAGATATTCCGATGATTACCGCCTCGGGGCGCGGTGCTATTGCACGAAAGATACGAGAAATTGCCGATAAATGTCATATTCCCCTCATCAATAACCCTCTGCTGGCAGAAGTGTTGGTTGATACCGAAATAGGATCTTGTATTCCTGAAGAGACATATCAAGCAGTTGCCGCTATTTTTGCATTTCTTCAAAAAAAGGATGGAATAACCGGTGCTAAGACGAATTAAGGTAGAAGATTTAAAAGAAGGCATGATATTTTCTGAGCCGCTATTCTTTGATGACGGCAAGAACAGGGTCCTCGGCAAAGGGCATCCTGTTTCTGAACGTGAACTATCGGTATTAAAGCAATGGAAAGTTCCCTTTGTTATGACAGCAGGGAAAAGTATAAAAAAGAGTGCAGAAGTAACGGAACTAGTTGAAGAATTAGATACACTACCCGACGAAGGAGGATCTCCTACTGCTAAGACAGCTGACAAAAATACTAAAAAGAAGACAACGGAAGAAAGTACCATTTTACAACTGCCGGATATTTTAACACACAGCGAACTCTATACTGAATATTTGGCAATTATCCTAACACTGGACATCTTTTTAACCGAAGTAAAAAACAGAAAAGCCATATCACCCCGACCTATAGATGGAATAGCCCTGAGACTGCGTAATTTGCTCGCAGCCAATAGACCACTTGCCATTTCATTTATCCTATCAGCCCAAATTCCTGAACGAGATATGGCAAAAGCTCTAGTCGATACTGCTATTTTAGCTGAAACCATCGCAAATTTTATGAATCTGCCCGAAGATTATATTGATGATATAATACTCGGTTCTCTGCTACACGATTGCGGTATGCTAAGGATTCCTGATGCCATTTTAAACAAAAAAACTGCGCTTTCGGATACTGAAATGCAAACTGTGGTTGCGCACACCGTCTATGGGTATAAAGCTGTATTATCGGAATTTGTGTATACCGAGCGTGTCGCAATGCTTGTTCTCGAGCACCATGAACGTTGGGACGGAAAAGGCTACCCCAATGGACTTGATAAAGATTCCATCGAAATAGGTGCCCGTATTATAGCTGTAGTAGACGCCTTTGTCGCAATGACTGCACGAAAGGCTTATCGCAACGCACTGCTCGGTTATGATGCAATGAAAACTCTACTTGCAGATAAAGGTCGCCGCTTTGATTACGAGGTCATCAAAGCAATGATTCAAAGTATTGGTGTATATCCCATCGGCTCAATAGTATTAATGAACGATACCTCCATCGTGCGTGTCGTCGGCACACACCCGGAAGCTCCCTTACGCCCGCTGATTAGGGTACTCATTGATGAAACCGGCCATCTTTATCCAAACAATAAGGGCAAACTTATCGATCTAAAGGAATATAAAAATACTTTTATTGTCAAGGCAATTGACCCACTTCAGTATCAACAAAAAAAATGATGGAAGAACGGCTGGGGCCGGCAGGTGAGACATACGCAGAAAAATGGCTCGAACGGCAAGGGTACTCTATCATTGCCCGAAACTGGCGAACAAGAACAGGGGAAATTGACATCATAGCAGAAAAGGACGAAACGCTTGTCTTTTTTGAAGTAAAAACATTACCCCATACACCGCTTACGGACTTGGATATTATCGTTGGAAATAGAAAACAGGAAAGGATTTGTAAAACCGCTAAATATTTTCTCTTAACTCATCGAAAATATAACAAGATGCATATACGGTTTGATGTTCTTGTATTGCCGTTTGATCCACGGACAATAGAATCAGCTGAGCCGCTGCATCTAGAGAATGCTTTTGAGGATTATGTATGAATGTTGGCGTGTTTCCAAAAAAAGGGCGGTATACTCCCCGCAAATACTTTACCGAATCCGATTTTCGTGAAATGGAAACAAAACTCAATGACGAAACATATATTCAAGCGGCAATATACCGATTAGCATCGATATTGACCGAACAAATGATGTATATGAAGGATGAAGAATAATATGAATAATAGGCGGGGACATAGAAAAGAAAACCGTTATACAGAAAATACCACGGTGAATAACAAACCGTATATCAGTCCACAGCACGAGGATCCTACCGAACTTTTTACCTGCCCACGGTGCGGCAAACCGATCAAAGATTTAAGCGCCGCATTAGCGGATAAAACAGACGGCAAGCCTGTGCATTTCGATTGCGTATTAAATTTTTTAAAGCAAAACGAAGTCTTACATGAAAATGAAGCGATTTCGTATATCGGTCAAGGCAGATTTGCCGTTATCAAATACGCTTCAATGGTAACGATGAAAGAATTCACTATCGTTAGAATCATTGAGTGGGAAGATAAAAACCAGCGCGCAGAATGGCGGGGCACCATCGCCGACCGTTTCAGCTTAATCGATTAAGTGAATAGCCTTTCCGTTAGCCTTTTGAAAATAGTGGTACCGGATACAAGGCGCTGAGTGAACAACACCCGCAGGCGTACTTATTGTACGTCGAGGACTGTTGTTCACTCAGCAACGCCGTAGACGGTATGCATATTTTCAAAAGAAAGTTAGACGACGATATTTACCAACTTATTCGGAACCGTGATAACCTTTTTAGGCTGTTTATCGCCGAGGAAGCGCTGTGCGCCATCTGTTTTTAACGCGAGCGCTTCAAGCTCATCTTTCGGCAAATCGACGGCAGCTTGAAATTTATCGCGCACCTTTCCGTTGATTTGCACGACAATCGTACATTCGGAATCGATGCAAAACTTTTCGACAAACATCGGCCACTGCGTATATGCAATTGTTTCCGTATGCCCTAACTTCTCCCACAGCTCTTCGGCGAGGTGCGGTGCGTAGGGCGCGAGCAGCTTGACAAATGCCTCCCATGCAAAGCGAGGTACGGTCTGATATTTTCCGAGCGTGTTGATGAAAATCATCATCTGGCTGATTGCCGTATTGAAGTTGAGCGATGCGGTATCTTCGGTTATCTTTTTAATGGACTTATTGAGGAGCTTGGTAATTTCCACATGTTCCGGCGTACTCATGTCGTTTACCGGACAAGAAATCAGCTCTTTTTCGGAAAGAGCCCATATTTTCTCCAAGAAACGGAAAATGCCGATCAACCCTTGCGTGTTCCACGGCTTTGACATATCGAGCGGCCCCATGAACATCTCATACATACGGCACGAATCGGCGCCGTATTGAGCGATCATCTCATCAGGATTGATGACATTTTTTAGGCTCTTCGACATCTTTGCGATAACCCGCTTCAACTTTTCGCCGGTACTCTTTTCTTCAAAAGCATCATCGCCGGTCTGCACGACCTCATCGACCGGCACGAGCGACCCGTTTGAACGCTGATAGGCAAAGGAAGTGATCATCCCCTGATTCACGAGCCGCATGAACGGTTCCTTGGTATGCACCACGCCTAAATCGTACAGTACCTTGTGCCAAAAGCGGGCATAAAGGAGATGGAGTACCGCATGTTCCGCGCCGCCGACGTAGAGATTAACAGGCATCCAATACGCTTCTTTTTCCTTGGCGCAAAAACTGTGTGCATTATGAGGATCGAGGTAGCGGAGATAGTACCAGCAGGAACCCGCCCATTGAGGCATGGTGTTTGTTTCGCGGCGGGAGGGAGCTCCGCAGTGCGGACACACGGTATTCACCCATTCGGGTATCTTAGCAAGAGGGCTTTCTCCCGTGTCGGAAGGGGTGTAACTGTCCGTTTCAGGCAAGGCGAGCGGTAAATCCTTTTCGTCCAGCGGAACCACGCCGCATTTCGGGCAATGCACCAACGGGATAGGCTCTCCCCAGTACCGCTGTCTGCTGAATACCCAGTCGCGGAGCTTATAATTGATAGCCTTTTTGCCGAAGCCGTTGGCGGCAGCATAGTCGGTAACCCGCTCTATTGCTTCCCGCGTCGGCAGTCCGGTAAATTCGCCTGAATTTACCGCATAACCGTCGGCTGCGGTACATGCTTGCGGTACTGCGCGGTAATCGCCCGCCGCTCCCTTTTCCTTCCATTCAGCTTCGGATGCGACCGTTTGAATAACTGGCAGCGAAAAAACGTGAGCAAACTCCCAGTCGCGCTCATCATGCGCCGGAACCGCCATAATGGCGCCGGTTCCGTAAGAAACCAAAATATAATCGGAGATCCAAATCGGAATAGGTTCTTTTGTTAGCGGGTTTACCGCGTATGCGCCGGTAAAGACGCCGGTTTTCTTTTTTTTGCAAGTTCAGTCCGTTCAAGGTCGGTTTTCTTTGCCGTCTCGTCAATATACTGCTGCACGGCGCCTTTTTGCGCCCCGCTAACAATGCGCATGACGAGCGGATGTTCCGGAGCAAGCACGAGATAGGTTGCCCCGAAAATAGTATCCGGCCGAGTAGTATATACGGTAATCTTTTCGCTTTCGTGCGGAGCGGCAAGGTGAAAGTCTATTTCCGCTCCGGTGCTTTTGCCGATCCAATTCCGCTGCATCATCTTAACGGATTGCGGCCAATCCAGCTCTTCCAAGTCCTCAAGGAGCCGCTCTGCATACGCAGTAATCTTGAGCATCCACTGCCGGACATTCTTGCGGACAACCTGTGTGCCGCACCGTTCGCAGCAGCCTTCTTTCACTTCCTCATTCGCAAGACCGGTCAAACAGCTCGGGCACCAGTTAATCGGTGCTTCCGTTTCGTAGGCTAAACCTTTTTTATACAGCTGTAAAAATATCCACTGTGTCCAGCGGTAATAGTCCACATCCGAAGTTGCAAGCTCGCGATCCCAGTCGTAGGAAAAACCGAACGCCTGTATTTGCCTCCGGAAGGTATCGATGTTTTCTTTTGTCGTAACACGCGGGTGAGTACCGGTCTTAATGGCGTAATTTTCCGCCGGTAAGCCGAAGGAGTCAAACCCCATCGGATGCAGCACCGCATATCCGTTCATGCGGAGATACCGACAGTAAATATCAGTTGCCGTATATCCTTCAGGATGTCCGACGTGCAAGCCTGCTCCCGACGGATACGGAAACATATCCAATACATACGCCCGTTTTTCCGGCGGATAATTTTCATCCTCGGTTACTTTAAACGTCTTATGATCTTTCCAATATTTTTGCCATTTTTTTTCAATATCGCCAAAAGGATACGGCATTATACAACTCCTTTGAGTAAAACATTTTAGAGGCACATTCAAAATAATAGAGGCTGTCCAGAAACTTCAGTTTTTGGACAGTTTCCTTAGATTTAGATGCGATGTTTAATATTAAGTCATTATTGTATAAAGACTTAATATTAAACTCGCGGGGATGTCGAAAAAGTAACCAACTTTCGAGACATCCCCATTCATTTATAGAAGGATTATTTTTTTACTGTTAGTTTTGGTAATACCGAATACCCGCAAAATATTTTCCGTGGTATAATCTGCATGAGCTAATTTATTATAATAATCCGTAACAGTTTGTAGCTCCTCTTGAGAATCATCGTAGGCGGCAAAAGCCGCTGCGCTGCGAAAAGCACCTGCTTCCAGCAATTCCTTTAAAGTCTTACCGCCGTTTTTAGTACGTCGTTCTTTATCAACTACCGCAGCCGCACCGTCATATCCGATTGTGCTGATAAAATCATTTTTTGTCATATTGTGCTACCTTGTTTAAACCTTTTTGAATCCGTCCTTTGAGACGCCGCAGAGCGGACATACCCACGTATCGGGCAAATCCTCAAACTGAGTACCCGGTTTAATGTTACCCTCAGGATCACCCGCGCTCGGATCATACTCATAACCACATAAATCACATACATATTTATCCATACTCTACTCCTATAAAAACTTTTGCAGGACGTTTTAACATCCGAAAAAGTTTTTCGTAGGCTAATACTATACGGGTTTTACAGCGGTTTTACAAGTAGGAGAGAGGCTTGGGAGCGGCAACTGCTACAATAGAGGAATCCGTGCATCCACAAGGATTCTGCTTGCTTTTTACAAGTCTTTTTCTTATAGTAACAGCCTTATGAATATCCTCGAAAAATTTTATAGTGATGCACAGAGACGAACGGAAAAATTACCTGATCCTGCATTCCGGCAAGAATTATGTGAATTTTTTATTCAAACAATCCGCAGTTACGATAAAAGCCTCCTCTCGTTAGCGGAAGATTCAGCTGAGTATTGGTTGAGAACGCATTCCGCTGATACAAAAGAAGAGGCCGTTACTTGGTTCTATACCGTCTTTTCCCTCTTTGACGGCAGCTTCGGTAGCGATATGGATTTTTCCAATGAAGACTGGGAAGAACTACATACCATTATCTCGGCGGCAGCGGAAACACTCGATATGCAAACCGTAAGCGCCATTATGAGCATTATGGTTGAACGGCATAAGCTCCTCGGCGATTTCTAAAAGCGAAGTGAGCTTCTAAAGATACCATTAAATAGGAATAGCACTATGATACGGGATTTTTGCTGCGTAGAATATGAGCACTGTACCGCCTGTCCAAAGCGCTGCGGGGTAAATAGGAACGCCGGTGAACGCGGCTTTTGTGGAGAAACGGTGGAACTGCGCATTGCATGGGCAGGATTACACTTCGGAGAAGAACCTCCGGTAAGCGGCGCAGGAGGATCGGGAACAATATTCCTTACCGGCTGTAACCTCCGCTGCGTTTTTTGCCAAAACTTTCAAATTTCACAAGAGGGCATGGGACGTGCCGTAACGGAACGGGAATTTATCGAAATATGCCTCACACTTCAGAGCGCAGGCGCGGAAAACATCAACATCGTTACGGGCAGCCATGCGATACCGGCTTTGGGGGCAGGGCTTCGAGCCGCAAAACAGCACGGCTTAACTATTCCCGTCGTCTGGAACTCCTCCGCATACGAAACGGTGTCCGCACTCGAATCGATTGCGGACACCGTCGACGGCTGGCTCCCCGATCTCAAAACGCTTAATACCGAAACATCCCGCCGCGTTTTTGCCGCCCCGGATTATCCCGAACAAGCCTGTGCTGCAATCAAGACAATGGCGCGGCTTTCTCCCCTCAACCTTACACCGCCCGATGAGCGGTATCCGTTCGGTAAAATGCTGTCGGGTGTTATTGTCCGGCATCTCGCACTTCCGGGAAAATTAGAGGATTCGCAAGCAGTACTCCGTTGGTTTGCCCAAAGGCTGAAAAGCAAGGCGCTGCTTTCGCTGATGACTCAGTACACGCCCATTACGGCAAATCCGAAAGCGCGGCGTATCGATGCTTTTTCCAACCGCCTACTCAACGAATCCGAGGACATCAGATTGCGCACTTTTCTTGAAGATTTAAACATCGACGACGGGTTTTATCAGGAATTAGTAAGCAACTTGGATTGGCTCCCCGACTTTAACCGCATACAAACCTTTTCTTCCACACTGTCAAAACCGCTCTGGCATTGGAAGACCGGCTGGGTGCATTAACGTTTATTTTTAGCCGCGCCATTTCAGTGCGCCTGCGGTAACAAAGTAAGACTGCTATTAAAAGCATAACTCAGTTAAAGCACCTCTCCAAAAAGCGCTTTGTCACGTGCATCATATCTTTTACTTTTTGCATTGTATTTGCAAAGAACATCAATGGGCTTCATCATAAAGCTGATATCGTCTATCGAGTAGGTACTATCGAACCCGCGAATGTTACTTTTACCTCTGCCGCAGCGCAACACACATTTATTTCCGCATCCGTTTTGAAACTGTTGTGTAAATCAAATACATATATGGCGCACCCAAATTGGTTTCCATCAGCGAATTAACAACCAAAGTACGAAGCCCCGCATTACGGATACCCGTTATAAATAAAATAAATTCCCATGCGAACTGCACCAAAAGCCCGATTGATATAATGCTCCAAAGAGGTACTCGCTCATCGTCGCGCGTAGCAGATAAATTTTTCATGAGCAACCACGCATAACCGACAAATAAAAACACCGCCATAATCCAATGATATCCGCCAGTTCCACGCTGAATTGTAATTATCGGGAATGCCGCCCCAGCCCCGTTACTGATAACCGCCGCAGAAAACCACCACACGATAATCAAAAGCGAAAACTCCAAACGATTTTTCGGTTCGGCAAACCACAGCCACGTCCACGCCATATTTGTAAACCCATAACTCATACTGAGCCACAGCAAAAACCAAAAAGGGTTTGCACCAACCACTTTTCGTGTTTCAAGCAACCAATAAAATCCGCCGTAATCTACTACAAAATAGAGTAAGCCCCCGAGTATTCCAACCAGAAGAGGAATATATCGCTTACTCTTTAGAAAATAAAATGCGAGTGATACTAAAAAAGCACAATCCAAAAATACGTACAAACTGCTCAATGATCGGTTTGGAATTAATTCCAATTTTTTCCTCCATACAGTTTTATATCACACAAAATAACAAGAACTTCCAGACGACAATTAACGTAAAATACTCTATCCTTAGGCGGCTGCGTGCCGTGCCTCTCTCCGCGCGAGTATGCGCTGGATAAAGATAGACGCAACAAAGATGCCGACACCGGCAAGGTCGGTTAATAAGGCGCTGTCGATGAGCAAGAACGCTCCTGCAAGCATCACCAGCCGCATGAAAATATTCACCTTAGTATGGAAATACCCTTCTACGGCGGCACTGATTAAAAAGACTCCGACGCATGCGGTAAGCGCAACCTGAATACCTTGCAAAATATTCGTATTCATCAATAACAGTTGATTATTGTAGACGAACATATATGGAATGATAAAACCGGCGAGCGCAAGCTTAATGGACACAATCCCCGTCTTCATCGGATTACCGCCCGATATACCTGCCGCTGCAAATGAGGCAAGTGCAACCGGCGGCGTAATATTGGCAAACATCGCAAAGTAGAAGCAGAACAGGTGAGCAGCCAAAGGCGCAATGCCGAGCTCTATCAGCGCAGGAGCCGCAATCGTTACGGTAATAATGTACGCAGGAATACTCGGTAAGCCCATACCAAGCAGCATACAGGTAACCATCGTAAAGACGAGCGTCAACAACAAGCTCTTTCCGCCGAGCGAGATAATCGCGCTTGCCATATTGATAGTAAAGCCGGTTAAACTCGACACACCGATAACGATACCGACACAAGCACAGGCAATCGCAACCGATACCGTCGATTTTGCGGAAGCGACAAAAGCAGCCTCTATATCTTTCAAGCTCATGCGCGTTTCTTTTTTCAGCTGCGCAATAATGATTGTTAAAAGGATGGTTAAAAAAGCGCCTTTGATAACGGTATAACCGCTGAAGAACAGCATATACACCAAGAATAAAATCGGGATGGTCAGGTGCCAGTACATCTTCAACGTTTCTTTCACCTTGGGCAGCTGATCTTTCGGCATACCGTCGAGTTTGTCCTTCGACGCACGCAGTTGAATCTGGAAGATAATACCCAAATAGTAAATCAGCGCAGGGATAGCCGCCGCAACGACAATCTCCTTGTATTTAATACCGAGTGTTTCCGCCATAATAAATGCGGCGGCGCCCATAATCGGCGGTAAAAGCTGACCACCTACGGAAGCGGTTGACGAAACCGCACCGGAGAATTCTTTACTGTACCCGATTTTTTTCATAAGCGGGATTGTAAACGAACCGGTGGTAACGACATTCGCAATTGCAGACCCGTTGATACTTCCAAGCAAGCCCGCCGCAATAACGGCTACCTTTGCAGGATCGCCTTTCGTATGCCCCGCCAAACCGATGGCAATATCGTTAAAGAATTTTCCCATCCCGCATTTATTCATAATTTCGCCGAATACGATGAATAAGAAAATGTACGTTGAAGAAACGTTGACCGACGTACCGTAAATGCCTTCCGTGTTGGAAAAGAGGTGCCCGATCAATTTAGGCCATTTAAACCCTCTATGCAAAAACAGACCCGGCACGTTTATCGGGATAAGTCCTTGGCGGGCACCCATCAGCGCATAAATCATAAAGATGATCCCGATGACCGGTAATGCCCAACCCGTAATCCGCCGCGCAGCCTCTATTACCAATGCAACCAATATGGTACCCATGATAACGTCCGTCAGGTTTGCGTCCCCTACCCTGTCGATAATCGCTTGATAATTCACCCACATGTAGACGGGAATGATAACGGACAAAATCATCAGTATGTAATCATACCATGCAATAACTTTTCTACTCGATCTTTTAAATGCAGGATAGATTGCAAACGTCATCAGCAAAATCATGCCGACGTGAATGGAACGATGGCGCAACGTTTCCGGACGGATATAGCCGGAAGCATACGCCAAATGGTAAAAGGTAACCAGCAGCGCAGTCCATTTGAGAATCTTTGTAAAAATCGGGTTAACAAAGTTTCGAGTTCTGCTTTCTCGTTCAAATTCTTCCAAGAGAGCCTTTTGGTCTATTGTTTTTTCTGTAGCCAAGATGTACTCCTTATGTATAGTTGGGCACCTCTAAAGAAAACCTCTAAAACCTGAAGTTTTTAGAAGTTCCCAGTAGTATAATTATGAAATTTAAAGACAACCTCTATAAACTTTTTAGAGTTTTTCCCTTATCATTTTACCGGCCGAATAAGCCTTTTAGCGTACTGCCGGCCGCATCTCTGAGCGTATCCATTCCTGTCTGCTCGATGCGTTTCATAACTTCGACTTTGCTTTCTTCCAGTTTTTTTTGCAGCATATCGGCAGCTTGTTTTTGATTCATAACAAGTTTTTCAATACTGCCGAAGTCGCCCAGCTTTTCGTTTAAAGGACCGGTGTATTTTTCTAATTCGGCTTGAGCTTCTTTAAGCGCCTTTTGCTTTATGGCTGAAAGTTCTTTGTTGATTCCTGTTTGCAGCGCCGCAAGAAAAACCTTGTCCGCATCGGTTGCAATGTCCATATTCAAATCAGACTGGAAAAACTCCGCCTTGATTTTAAACCGCATATTTTTAACCGCTGCAAGTGACTCATTGTAAATGCGCGAAATAAAATCGGGTTCAAACGAATCAGCCGTAAGGCGCACTTCGTCGAAGCTAAAATCCGCGTCGATACCGACATGCCCGTCGCGCTCAGCCTGTATACCTGCCTGTATTTTCGCCCTGCCCTCAAAAGACGGAACGCCGGCAATGTCAAGCACGGAAGCGCCGAGCGCCTGCAAAGCTGAAGAGGGATTAAACGCAGCGTTATAACCACTTCCGGTATATTGCAATTTCAATAAGGGATAATTGAGTTTCTCTCCGACATTTATGAGTCCCTCTCCGCTGTGCGTGCGCTTGCTTTCGAAAGAAGCACTTTCGTCAAAATGGGCGCTGAACGATACGGGCTTTCCCCAGCGGTCAGGATCGTTTGAAATATCGTTTATGCGACCTTCAAAACCCGTTCCGTTTGCAAGCATTTGCTGAATTAAAAAGGACGGATATATGTCGGCACGATATTGAATCGTTCTGCCCGGAAGTCGCCGAACCTCTTGTCGGGTCTTTTGTTTTTTTGCCGCCTTTTTTGATCCCTTGTTGAAATTGAGCGCAGCATTAAACGCTTTTTCCGCATACGGATAATATTTTCCGAGGACGTTGTATGCAGCGGCTTTTATAGTTTGCGCAAAAATGTTTTTTCCGTCGGCAACCGTAAACGAGCGGATTTTATTGATTTCTCCGTTAACAAAATCGGTATCTTTTCTTACCGCCTTGAAAGCTTCCTTTGCCGCAAGCTGCACGGCCTTACCGTCTTTTTGCAAATCTTTAACAACTGAATCGGTCAAAGCTACAAGCTTTTGGCTGTCTTTTATCGCAGCATTAAGTTCTTGCAATACCGCCTTCAATTCGGCAATGTCTTTAATCGATTGATAATCGCGTCCGATGACTTTTTCCGAGCTTTTTCTAAAATCGTTTACGGCGGCCTCCAGTTCTGCTGGACGCTTTTCCCACACCGCTACAATTTGAGCGACCATGTCCTGTGCTTTTTGCACTGCAGCGGGTGTTTGCAGTTGCTTGAGTGCGTTGTCCAAAAACTTTTGCGGATTCAAACTTTCAAACATCGACGAAACGATTTTTTTACTTTGTTCAAGCGCATCTTTTTGCCGCTCTTTTATAAGCAACGCTATTTTACTATCGCCGACATCTTTATCGTTTCCCTTTTTTACGGATGCCGGAAGCTCGCCCGATGTTTTTCGATCGGTTCCGAATGCCATGCCGGAAACTTCAAGGTTTTGGCACACAAAGCGCTTTTTTAAAAGCTGCGTTAAATTAAAATCAAGCTGAATTTTTTGTGCTTCAAAAACGTTTTTCATCGGTGCATTTTTATCGGCAGCAGCAAGACCGCGCACGGTAACCGACGCATCCAAGATACCGACGTGAACCGAAGCGATATCGACTTTGGCACCCGTGATTTTTTGCAGACCTGCCGTTAAAGCACGTTTTGCAAGCGGATCTTTAAACATAAGAACGGCAAGCACAACCCCGACAACAACAGCTGCAACGGCGGCAAGCGGCACGAGGTTTATGCGTCCTTTTTGCCGCTTTATCTGTTTGCTTAAAATCTTTAAGCGCTTAAAATCTTTTGCGTCGTATTCGGTACGGTGAATCCGCAATTTAGCCGGATCCTCTTCATCGGCAGAAAACTGTGCCGCAACAAATTCGCGGTCGGCCGGTATATAGAGTTTTTTAAGCAGTTTTTTTTCGAGCGACTTTTCCGTATATGTCTTTTTATACATCCACGGAAGTTTTTTGAAGGGTATCTTCTTTTGCTCTTCTTTCATATTTATACCTCAGTAAAAAAGCTGATAATTTTCGCGACAAAGGGCACGTGATAAAAGGCTTGCATAAATTTGCTCCGCGCAAGCGCCGGTGCGAGATGCGTGCGCCAAGATTTAATGAAAATTCTTACCACAATATATACCGGAATATACAGTATAAGGCTAAACACAAGAGAGCCGGCGACTATCGTGTTGTTGAATTTTGTAAAGGCGACAAAGGGAATGTCGAGCAAAGCGGCATAGACCGGCTTTAAAGGTGAGAAAGTCAATACACCGTAGCCTATCGAGTCGAACAGCGGATCAAAAAACCGAGCAAGCAAACTTGCAATGAGTACCGTAAGCAGAAAGGCGCCTTTGTTCATACGTACAAAAGGAAAAAACACAAACAGCAGGTACCACAGTGCGTTGTCTTTCGGCATAAAGCCGAGGAGCACCCCAATTGCAACGGCATGAGCGATTTCACCCGGATGCGAATTCGTATTGAGTGATTTAAGCAGTTTCGCAATGTACGAAATCATATTTTCTCCGTTTTACAGTAAACCTGTTCGGAAACTTCCGCGTCGGAACAGGTTACCTTAAAATACACCGGGAATGTCCTAAAAGTTGATTACTTTTTCGCCATCCCCAGCGAGTTTAGAATTAAGCCTTTGTACAATAATGGCTTAATTTTAAGCATCACGCCTAAAATTAAGCCGTTTTATATATAGCTCTTCGTATCTTTCCGATAAAAACCCTGATTGTTAAAGAATCCTTATTTCCGACTTGCAGATTGAGCATAAAGCAGATTGAGCATAAAATCGATACAACAGATTTTCCCTGCTCTCTGAAGCGGTACTGAACATATGGCGAAATTCCATCCAACTGTTCGCGCTCGATAATACCGTTTTTCATCAAATTTTTCAATGCTACAGCTCCGAATTGCACATCCATTCAGTCACTACGACATCAGCGATTCGTGCAGCATATCCGGTAAAAATATCGGAATGCGATGTTGTCAGAGCATCGGGAAATTAAACCATCAGAACGAATAAATCATTATAATAAAATAACTTATTTCATAATACCGTAAATAAGGTTTGCGAGAAATTTCTCAAATATTGACTTTATCGCTCATTTCTGCTTTACTAATCGAATGAAAAAAACAATAGTTGTTACTACCGTTATATTCGGCTTTTATATAACAGCATTTTGTCAATCCATTACGACTGCGAGCGTATTTTTTTCCGGAATGTCCGAACAATACGCGGCGCTTTCCGATTACACTGCCAATCTCACGGTTTCAACCGGCTCGGGTTCAAAAGTCCAAACAATGGAAGCAACCGTATACTTTAAGCGCCCTAATCGACTACGCATCGATTTTACCAAACCGAACGAGCAGGTCATTCTTTTCACCGGCGACACACTGACCATCTATGTTCCCTCCTATCGGATGGTGTTAAACCAAACAATCGAAAAAGATTCCTCCGCCGGTACCGCTAATCTTGCTACGCCTCAAGGCCTATCGTTGTTGAAACGCTCATACACCATTGCGTACGAAACGGGCGCCACCCCCCAACCGTTAGCGGAAGGTTCATCCGAACAGGTTGTAGTTCTTGCACTTAACAGACGCTCGGCTTCGGAAACTTTTAGAAATATCCGACTGCTCGTATCTCCTGAAACAAAGCTGATTAGACGGATCGAAGCATGGCCTATTTCCGGAAGTAAGATCACTTTTGACTTTTCGGCTTATCGATTAAATACGGGAATTCCTGATTCCCGCTTTTTATATGATATACCGCCTAATGCGGATATGCTGAACAATTTTTTATTTGAAGAATAACGGAACAATTACCCCACCAGAATATGAGAAGGTTTATTTTCAGCCGCTGAAATAGCACGGCTGAAAAACTAGGAAGGAATAGATGCAGGATATAGGCAATGTATTAGAAAAGGCGCGCAATGAAAAACAGATTGGGCTTGAACAGGCTTCACGGGAAACGAATATCGCCCGCCGATATTTAGAAGCGCTTGAGACCGGTATGTATGAGGTATTTCCCGGAGAGCCGTATGTTATCGGTTTTTTACGGAACTATGCGGAATACTTAGGCTTAAATCCTAATGAATGTGTTACGTTGTATAAACAGACAAAAATACAGGAAACAGCTGTACCTCCTGAAAAACTTATTCCTCAAAGACAATTTACCGTTCCCCGTGGTGTATTTATCGGAGCAGGGATATTAGTCTTTTTAATAGCGCTGTTTTTTATCGCCAAAATAGTGATTTCAAAAATCGGTACGGCAATAAAAGACAGACCGGTACAACCGACCGGACAAACTGAAATCATCGAAAAGAAAGAGAATGCATCCTATACCCTTTCACAAGAAGTATTTGAAAAGCGACTCTTTAAAGGTGATGTCGTTATGCTCCCGCTCGGCGGAAAAGAATATCAACTAAAAGTCGAAAAGACAGCGCCCGAGCTGTATCTCGCAACGGATATCGGAACACAAATTATTGCATTAGGCCAAAGCCTTGTTCTTGACCTTAACGGCGACGTTACTGCCGACGTGAAAATTTCCGTTGAGGATATCGATACGTCCGATGAATCGAAGGGTGCATTGGTAGAAATACTTACCACAGGTTTTTCGGAACCGGTTTCCCCGGAAACACCTGCAATAAAAATTCCCGATCAGGTAGCTCAGCCCGAAACGGCAAAATACAAGGTACTGTTCGATGCCGGTTCTGCATATCCGGTAACCTTAAACGCAACTTTCCGAAGCTATTGCCTCTTCCGTTATGAACAGGACAGAGCAAACCGTGACGAGCGGTACTATCAAAAATCGGAACAGTTGACGGTTCAAGCAAATAACGGAATCCGCATCTGGGCATCAAATGGAAACGCCGTTAAAATGCAGATTATTGCGGGCGGGAAAACCATCGATATAGAAGTCAGCCGCCCGGGTGAAGTCATCGTTAAAGATTTAAAATGGATTAAGGATGATGAATCAGGGCGCTATGCATTTGTGGTAATGGACGTTGACTAAGCGTTTTTTTCTTGATCAGCATGGGTGTGCGAAAAATCAAGTAGACGGTGAGCTGCTTATCGGTATCTTGACCGATAATGGCTGGCAAAAGACTATCGAACCTGAAAAGGCCGATCTCATCATTGTCAATTCATGTGGCTTTATCGAACCCGCAAAGAAGGAATCAATTGAAGCGGTTATCACCGCCCGGATGGCCTACCCTCAAGCAAAAATTTTGCTGGCAGGGTGTTTAGCGGAACGGTACGGAGATATATTTAAGACCGAATTTGAAGAAGCCGATGCTTTGTTCGGTAACGGAGACCTATCACAGCTCCCCATACTTATCGACCAACTGTTTCCGGCACAGCCCAAGCTCCAATCTGAACAGTCCTTGTCGGCAGAAGGGCAGACAATGGTATCCGACAGTAAGAAAAAGACTATTGCAGACACTGCTCCTGCCGAGTATCTTTCCGCGGTACAAAACACTGAACACAGCCGTCCATTCCTTAAACCTGCGCAAGAAGGCGTATGCTGCGGTTCGCGCCCCGAACTGCTAAGCTTTCCTCGTTCCGCCTTTATCAAAATTACCGAAGGCTGTGA
This sequence comes from Treponema vincentii, assembly GCF_010365865.1. Taxonomy (NCBI): domain Bacteria; kingdom Pseudomonadati; phylum Spirochaetota; class Spirochaetia; order Treponematales; family Treponemataceae; genus Treponema; species Treponema vincentii. The sequence continues at coordinate 1,827,383 of NZ_CP048020.1, forward strand.
TAATTGCTGTTCATTTTGTGCGATACCGCTGATACGCGGCTCAGTGAGAAGCCGGCCGCTTGACAGTATTGTCAATGAGATACGGGGGTTTGTGCAGCAAGGATATAAAGAATTTAATCTTATCGGGCAAGACTTGGCAGTGTATGACGCCGCACCGCCGCCTCTAGACAAACTCAGCAACCGGCTTAACAATAACTTGCCCGCATTGCCGACTCAAACGAAACAAGGGCTTTCGGGATTGGCGCAGCTTTTACACGCAATTTCCGGTATTGACGGAACATTCAGCGTCCGACTGCTCTATATTCATCCCGACCACTTTCCGCCGGATATCTTGCCGATTATGACTGCCGACACCCGCTTCCTCCCCTACTTTGATATCCCCTTTCAGTCCGGCTCCGATCCGATCATCCGTGCGATGAACCGTTGCGGCTCAGCCGAAACCTATCTCAAGCTGATAGAAACCATCCGCGCAGCTTTCCGCACAGCGGAAAGCCCCTACGGGGAGGCGGTTATCCGTACTACTTTTTTAACAGGCTTTCCGGGAGAAACTCAAACTGATTTTGAACGGACGGCAGCCTTTTTGCAGGCAGCCCAGAGCCTATGGTCGGGAGCATTCGCGTATTCGCAGGAAGAGGGAACCAAGGCTGCCGATATGAAAAAACAGGTGCCGGCAAAAATTGCCGAACAGCGCAAGACAGCCCTTAACGAACTGCAATTAAAGATTACCGAACAAAAACTCGCTGCTTTTTGCGGACTGGAAACGGATGTTCTTATCGAAGAGATTATCCCGCAAGAACAAAACAATGAAGAAGAAAACACACAATGCTGCATTGCGCTCGGTCGGGCATGGTTCCAAGCGCCGGAAGTAGACGGGGCTGTAGTTGTCAATTTTTCCCAAGCGCAAAAAGACAGCGAAGGGCTGCCGATAACTGCCGGCAGTCTGGTTCGGGTACGGATTACCGCCCTGCGCGGGATTGACCTCGAGGCGGACGCACTTTAGCTGCCATTGAGTGCATTCTTTTATAAGAAGCCCCCTATAATTCTACAGCCTACAAAATTCTTTCATAAAAGTTATTAACTTTTATGAAAGAATTTATGTAAGAAGCACTTTTTCTACATATTGCGGGTCAGCGGATACTACTTTTAGCAGTGATAATGCTGCACCGTCAGGCTTGCGTCGTCCTTGCTCCCAATTACGCAGCGTTCCAATACTGATATTAAGCATCGTTGCAAATTCTTCCTGTGTTTTATGTGTTTTATTACGTATTGCTGCAATATCTAAAGCATCAATAACAGAGACACGCGCAGGTTCCATTTTTCCTTTTTCAATTAAGGCAGCTTCTTTAATACTTTGTATAAGTTCACTAAACATTTCATCGCTCATTTTTTTATGTCCAATCATAATAACACCTCTTTAACGAATGCTGCTAACATATTCGTCTGTTTTTTCGTAAGATTATCCGATTCATTTTTTGCATAAGCGAATAACAAATATATTTGCGTATCCGTTTTTATAAAATAAATAATCCGGACACCCCCGCTTTTTCCGGTATTCTTTTTACCCCATCGTATTTTTCTTATTCCACCGCCACCTCTAATCAATTTCCCTTTTAATGGATTGCATACCAAATATTCTTTAAATTGTGTGTATGTCAGGTCATCCAACAAACGGTCAATTTGCTTTTTAAATACCGGTGTTTCTATCAGTTCCATACTTTTATTATACGTCATTGACGCATGATAATCAACAACCCCGACGCAGAGCATTCGTCAAAACTATACATCTATACTCCAATATGCAAGCGCATTTTTAAAGCACATTGCAACTCTTGCGAAAAATTTAACCCTGCATTTTCGGCAGCTTCAGCAAGCCAGTCGGATTCGGATAAGAAAAATATCTTGACAGTATGTAATATATATATTACATTAAAGTATGATAGAAATACGAAAGACTGAAGTATTTGAAAAATGGCTTAGAAAAATAAAAGACAGTAAAACACGCTCCATTATAAACATGCACATAACCCGTCTTTCACAGGAATATAATTGCGATTGTAAACCTATCGGCAAAGGTCTTTCGGAATTGAGAATTCATTACGGTAAAGGATTCCGTGTTTATTACAAAACGAAGAATAGCCAAATTATTATATTGTTATGCGCAGGAGACAAATCAACACAAGAACAAGATATACAAATGGCTTATAAAATAGCTATGGAGGTATAAAATGGAAGTTACAAAATGGGACATGGCAGATTACATCGAAACTCCCGAAGATGTGATAGTGTATCTATCTACGGCTCTTGAAGAGGGTGAACCGGCTGATGTCATAAACGTAATCGGCGCAATTGCCCGTTCTAAAGGAATGACAAAGCTTGCAAAAGAAGTAGGAGTAAGCCGTGAAGCCCTCTATACTTCACTATCCGAAAAAGGCAATCCGTCTTTTATAACGATTCTTAATTTACTGCGATCAATGGGAATTGTACTGCAAGCGCAAAAAATATCCGTTCCTACTCACGCACAAACAGCGGCAATCTCCGCAATGGCGTAAAATTATCAGTTTTATAAGTCTATATATAGCAAGGAATAAACTATCGGGATGGAGGGATTTGAACCCCCGATCTTCTGGTCCCAAACCAGACGCCTTAGCCCCTAGGCTACATCCCGTTATGCGAATTACCGGTAGCTGAAATACGGCATACACCAAGAAACCTCTAGAAACTTCAGTTTTTTAAGATGCCCGCCAGTTACTTAGTAAGAGTTGTAACTTTACTTAAAATAAAGTATCCTGTCAAGCGGAAGGTCACAGGATAAACGCATCAGTTATTCTTTAACAGCCCCGCAGAATAATGAGGTTGTTCAACCAGAGTTGAACCTCTTCGCGGTTCAAATGGTCTCACAACCTCATTATTCTGCGTTTTTTATCTATTTGTCTGATGCGTTTATCCTTCTCCTAAAAATAAACTGTGCGAAATTTTATCTAAAATTTCGTACAGTTTATTAGAGACAAGAAGAACCGCATCAGATGAATAAAGCGCAATCTGTGATTTTTGAAAAGAGATTTTCCGTCAGCCTTTTAAAAATAGGAGGTGCAGATGCAAGGCGCAAGAGCAAATTAACCGCAGGCGTATCTTTGATACGTTGAGGATTAATTTGTTCGCAGCAACGCAGAAGATGCCCTCATATTTTTAAAAGGAAACTGATGCGGTTCTTCTGATAGAATGGAGGCTTTTATGAAAGGGTTTGAGATTACATTTCCGGACGGTTCAAAAAAACAGTTTGTCGAACCGATTTCTGCGCGCGCCGCATTGGCATATTGTAAAGAACCGGAGACGGTTGCATTCGGTATGAAAGTAAATAACGAATTGGTTCCGTTAAACAAGATGATCGATGTGCGCGCTACGATAAAGCCTGTCTTAAAAGGAACCTACGAAGGCTCGAATATTTACCGGCGCACGCTGTGTTTCCTGTTAGCCGCCGCCGCACGAAAAGTATATCCCGATTTACGGCTCTTAGTTGGGCACAGCTTCGGCTATTCCTACTATTATACGTTTGAAGGCGCTCATGCCTCCGATATCGATCTCAAACTAATCGAAGATAAAATGCACGAAATGGTCGATGCGGATTTGCCGATACAAACGCAATCCGTCGCGTATGCCGAAGCGCTGGAGCTTTTTGCAAACACCAATCAGCCCGATGCGTATCGTCTTCTTTCCTATAACAGTAAACCGAAAATCACGATCAATATACTGGACGATTATTACGACTTATACTTCCAGCCGCTGATGGATCGTGTCGGCTATTTAAAAGTATTCGGTCTGATGAAATACGAGGACGGTTTTTTACTGCGCTTTCCTGCGACCGCCGACACCGACACGCTGCCCCAATTTAAAGATATTCCGCAGCTTTTTACCGTATACAAGGAGTATAAGACATGGGGTAAGATGATCGGCGTTTCTTCCGTCGGTCAATTAAATGAAATTATCGAAAACCGCAAAACCAAAGACTTCATTGAAATTACGGAAACCTTGCAGAATAATAAGCTGGCGCATATTGCCGAGCAGATTAGAAATAGAGGAAACGTCAAAGTGATTCTGATTGCGGGACCGTCCAGTTCAGGAAAAACGACCTCTGCAAAAAAGCTTTCGATGCAGCTGCGCGTCGTAGGATATGAACCCTATGTTATCAGCCTTGACGATTATTATGTCGGCAGAGATAAGACCCCGCGCGATAAGGACGGAAAACTCGACTTTGAATGTCTTGAATCTTTGGATGTCCCGCTTTTAAATGAGTTGCTGCTCAAACTATTTGCGGGTGAAGAAGTTGAGCTGCCGTCTTATAATTTTAAAACAGGCGAACGGTTTTATACAGGAAAAAAACTCCGCCTTAACAGCCGCTCTATTCTTATTTTGGAAGGAATACACGGATTAAATGACAATTTAACCCCGCAGATAGACGCTTCGCTTAAATTCAAGATATATCTTTCGGCATTAACACAGCTGACCTTGGATGATCACAACCGGATACCCACTTCCGATAACCGGCTCTTGCGGCGTATCGTGCGTGACGCTCAGTTTAGAGGAAGTTCCGCTTCGATTACTATCGGTATGTGGTCGGATGTGCGGGCGGGAGAGGCAAAACATATCTTCCCGTATCAAAATACCGCCGACGTTATCTTTAATACGGCACTCGATTATGAACTTTCGGTACTGAAAATTTATGCAGAACCGCTGCTCCGTGCGGTAAAACCCACCGATCCGGCATACAGCGAAGCATCTCGGCTGCTCATCTTTTTGAACAACTTCCTTTCAGTTTCTCCGTCCTTTGTGCACGGCCAATCCATTTTACGGGAGTTTATCGGCGACAGCGATTTTTCGTACCACTAAAATGCTATGTTTTTTGAATTGTCGAAAAATGCGATATTCTAAATCGTAGGTTTATTCGTGCGGAGGGTTTAATACCCCGACGCTTGCGTCGTAACAAAGGGTATTAAAGCCGACTGCAACCACCTTATAGAACACACAGTGCGAAACGTTGAGCACTGTGCCCCGACGCAAGCGTCGGGGTTCTTGATTTTCAGCCGCTGAAAAATAGCGCGGCTGAAAAACACATAGAGAGAGCGGTAAATCAATCATTGCTGCTGCGAGGAAGTTTGTATACGACCGTTACATTTTATATATCATTTTTAACTTTAAGCTTATGGCATCTTTTTTGTTGGGCGCTCGGCTACGACCAATACCGCATCATAAAAGCCCGGATAGCTTTCAGGATGATCCTGCAGATCGGTGCGCTTATCAAGCTTAGCCGTATCCAGCAGTTCCGTGTATACACCGGCTTCATATTCCAGTGTATAGGTAATTGCTTGTTGTACCGGCAGTTTCCTTATCTCCTCCTCGGGGAAATACACATTAAGTCCGAACCAATCACTTTTTGCTTCTCCCTCTTCTCTTTTTAAGCTGCCGCCGTCCCATGTAAGAGTAAGCTTGTAAGGCATCCTTACAGCAGCACTCCATTTATTATTACGGAAAGTTGCCGGAAACATTGCAACAAAACTCAATCCCTTATGTTTAACATTTTTAGGCAATGTAAAAGTTCCTTGCACCTTGCCGGCGTTTTTAAAGTTAAAATCTTTTTCAGCATACACCCATGAAAACTCGTTTTTAAAACGGGCATTTTTTACCGTATATGGCAAACGGCAAGCACTAAAAGCCAGCACGCACAGCGCCGTAAGTACTACACAGCTTTTGCGGTGCAATAATTTTACTATTTTTTCCATCAGGGTAACCTCCACATACTCTTTAAAGGCTCTATATAGAGAGCCTGAATGTCTAATCTAAGGAGTTCCTTAGTATTGCCCTACTATACCATCATCCGTTTTATAACACAAGAGAGTGTGCTACTCATAACCTCAGCCAAGAACTGTATCATCTTGCATATTTCTTCTGATTGCGCTATAGTCTGAATTACAGTGTAATATTACGTTGTAATATTATAGCTAAAAAGATAGCTATCGGTATAATATCCTGTACCGGTTCAATAGATTCTGTTGGAGGGTGATTGTATACCAGGGAATTTTCAGCAAACACACGAAAATCTGCTGCAATGTGCAAAAGAGCAGTTTTTAGCGTTCGGCTTTGAGCGGGCAAGCATTCGGGAAATATGCAAGGAAGCTCATGTAACCAACGGCGCATTCTATAATCATTTTACGGATAAGGAAGCGCTCTTCGGCGCCATAGTAGATCCGGTTTTTCAAACTATTTCTCAAATGTATAACGCTGCCGCAGCGGAGCAGTTCGCATTAGTAAAAAACGATGATCTTTTACAGCTGTGGAAACATGAAGAAGAAACCTTGTGCAGTATGATCGAGTATATCTATGCACATTTTGAAATATTTCAGCTTTTGCTGATGTGTTCAGCCGGTACAAAATACGCAGATTTTCAGGATATGGTGGTACGTGCCGAAATGCGGGAAACCAAAAAGTTCCTTGCCGAATTAAAGCGGCGGGGTATTCCTTTTCGGGATTTGGAAGATGATGAATGGCATATCCTTGTGCATGCGCATTACGCTTCCCTTGCCGAACTTGTGTTGCACAATTATCCAAAAGAAACCGCATTAAAATATGCTCATACGCTCGCCGCTTTTTTTGAGGCGGGATGGAAAGCGGTGTTAGGGCTCCCGTAATGGGTGGTGAGCGGGGGAAATAAAACTACGGCAGTGATTTTGATCTATCAGGAGATAGCAGGCATCTTTTAAAAGCTCGGGTTAGATTTTTTATGGAGTGTAAAATAAAAGCCGTACAAATGGCACGGCTTTTATTTACTCAAGTTCGCTCAAGCGCAAACTTGTATATCATCTGCACGTTCTCACTTTGTTGCGAACGTGCGTAAAAAGTCAATCGAAAGTTGATACTTTCTTCTTGACTTTTTATGGGAGAGGAGAATATATGGATATTTTAAAAAAGCATATCGGCGCAATCATCTTTTCGGTGGTTGTCGCAATTATCGGTGTTGCGTGCAGCATTGTGCCCTACTTTGCAGTTGCGTCTATTGTAACACAGCTGATAAACGGCGCAACGGACTACCGCATTTTCTTACCGTATGCAGGGCTTATTTTTGCAGGCTTTGCCGGAGCGATTATCGGACATTCGATATCTACCATTGGTTCGCATAATCTGGCATTCAGCATTATTGAAGATACACGGAAGCGAGTGGTTGAAAAATTAAGCCGCCTTTCGATGGGTACGATAGAAGAAAAAAGCAGCGGCAAGTGGTCGCAGTTTGTGGTAGAAACAGTAGATAAAATGGAAAAGCCGATTGCGCACGTTATTCCCGAAGTGCTTGCCAACGTTATCATTCCGATCGTTATTGTCGTTATCATTTTTATACTGAACTGGAAGATTGGACTTGCAAATCTCGTAACACTGCCGCTCGGCATGCTCTTTTCGATGCTGATGATGAAAGACTATGAAGCAAAATCGAAACGATACATCGAAGCATCAAAAAAAATGAATGCCGCCGCGGTCGAATATATTCAAGGGATAAAAGTGATCAAGGCATTTAACAAGTCGGCATCGTCGTATGATAAATTCCAAAAAGCGGTGGAGGATAACCGGGACTCAATGCTCGACTGGTATTTGAGCGTGTGTTTTGCGATGACCGCGGCGATGGAAGTGCTGCCGTCTACGCTCCTTGTCGTACTGCCGGTCGGCTTGTATCTGTTTATGACAGGCGGCATTACCACGCCGGTGCTGATCATGTGCGTGCTGCTTTCTTATGCTTCATATAAACCGCTCCTCAAAGCAATGACGTACATGGATACGATGGCGAATGTGCGTGTTGTGTTCGGTGAGATTCAATCGGTACTCGATTTACCGGAGCTGGTACGGCAAGATACCGCCCTTGCACCGCACGGGTATGATGTACGCTTTGAAAATGTCGTGTTCGGCTACGGCGGAGCGCTGTGCGAAACAGCCGGTACCGCTGCTCAGGATACTGCGGCAGGTAACGCGGTAAACGGTGCCGCTGCCAAAGACAGCACAAAGGTATTTGACGGATTGAACTTTATCGCCAAAGAAGGCGAGCTGACCGCGATTGTCGGTTCTTCCGGCAGCGGTAAGTCTACCATCGCAAAACTGTTGGCAGGATTTTGGAATATCGACAGCGGACACATCACCATCGGCGGCGCTGATATCGGGAGCATGAGCTTAGAGCGGAATATGCAGCTGGTTACCTACGTGTCGCAGGAAAACTTTTTGTTCAATAAGACCATTCGGGAAAACCTCAAGATGGCAAAAGAAGATGCAACCGATGCGGAAATCGAAGCCGCCTGTACAAAAGCCAGTATTCACGACTTTATCAAAAGCCTGCCCGACGGATATGATACCAATGCGGGAAACGCAGGCAGCAAGTTTTCAGGCGGCGAGCGTCAGCGGCTCACCATTGCCCGTGCCTTACTAAAAGACAGCCCCATAGTGGTACTCGACGAGGCAACCGCCTACTCCGACCCTGAAAACGAAGCCATTATCCAGCAGTCCATCGATAACCTCGTAAAAAATAAGACCGTTATTATGATTGCGCACCGGCTTTCCACGATTGTCAATGCCGATAAAATCATCGTACTGGATAAAGGAAAAATCGCCGCTGAGGGAACGCATACCGAGCTGTTACAGCGCTCTCCACTCTATCAAAAAATGTGGCAGTCCCATATCAGCAGCAGGGATAATTGATAATGGGTAATGCGATAATTGGGAATTTAAGAAACTTGTATAATAAAAGTAGACAGGTAAAATGGAGAATATATGGGACGTGTTTACAAGAATTATACGAAAGATTTAAAAGAGCAGGCATGTAAGCTGGTTGTTGAAAAAAACATACCCGTGCGCATTGTGGCAGAGAAATTGAGTGTACGAGTACAGCTTTTATACAAATGGTTAAACCAATATGAAAGCTATGGACAGGAAGCTTTTGTCGGTTCAGGACGAGTAAGAAGTGCAGATGCGCAACTGAAGAAACTGCAAAGGAAAACGAGTACTTAAAACTGGAGAATGAAGTACTAAAAAGCAGCGGCATACTTTGCGGAAAAGTGAGCGAATGCGTCAAAATAGCAAAAATATTTTCTCAAAGAAAAATAAGCACTGTATGCCGGATACTTGGCGTATCGCGTAGCAGCTACTATAGGCAAGCAAAGGAGCAGAAAGAAGAAGAAAAACAGCTTGAGCAGCGTATCATTTCTACATTTGCCAAACATAAGGGAAATTATGGGCGGATACGGATCAAAAAAGCGCTTGAGCGAGAGCATATCAAAGTGAGTGAATGGAAAATTGCTCGAATTATGAAAGAGAACGGGTTAATAGCGAAAGGAGGCAGAAAGAAAGGGCGAGGGAAAAGGAGCAAAATGGTGCAACAGGAAAAAATAATTAAACAAAATGTGATTAAGGACAAATTTGCTGTGAAGGAAGTAAATAAGCTTTGGAGTTCGGATATCAGTGAATTTAAGATAACAGGAGGCAAGGTGTATGTTTGTGGGATAATAGATGTTGCAAGCAGGGTGATTGTTGGTTGGTCAATCCAATTACATATGAGAGAAGTTATTGTACATCAAGCTCTGAAAATGGCTTGCGGCCGCCATGTGAATGTACCAGCTGAACGCTATATGCACACTGATGGCGGTAGCCAGTTTTGCTCAAAAAAGACAACGGAGCTGATTGAGAAAGCAGGCTTTATCAAAAGTATGTCAAGACCCGGAGTTCCGCAAGACAATCAGCCAATTGAAAGTTTCTGGAAGACCATGAAACGAGAGATGCCGAGTATTCGCCATATGAAATTTGAACAGGCGAAAGCAACGATAGTCGAATATATAGAGTTGTATTATAACAGTGAAAGACTTCATTCAAGTATTAATTATCGAATACCAAATGAAGCTTACCAACAATTATCAATTTAATGTGTCTACTAATACTTGACAAGTTTCTAATGTATAATTTGTAATGGACAGTTAAGGTGGATACTTCTCAATTACAAATTACACATTATCCATTACAAATTAATTGAAGGAGGTTAGGATGTCTGATATTGCTTTTAATTCGATGCTTACAGAGCTTGATAATTTGTCATATGAACAATGTGTGGCACTTCTTGCACGGTTATCTAAAGTTTTTATGAACAAAAAATATATACCGGAAGAACTTTCTCCTATTGATCGTTTTTTCGGCACTATCGATGAAGGTGAGAGTAATAAAATGTTGACAGCAGTACAGGACTGCCGAAGGATAGAACCCTATGAATGGTAATATCCTTGATACATTAGAGGAGTAATACATGATACGAACTATACAGCTAACAGACGCAAAGGCTATTCGGGATATAAGCGAATTTTCGCTCGGCTATAAAACAACAGAAGCGGTAACTGAACGGCAAATTGCAAAACTCTTAAAAGACCGTCAGCATTTTATACGGGTGTACGAAGATGATGAAACGCACACTGTGGTCGGCTTTATTCATGCCGAATCGTATGAGCTTTTGTACAAAGAGCCCGGCTTTAACATTTTGGGATTGGCTCTTTTATCTGAATATCAGCATAAGGGTATCGGCAAACAATTAGTGCAGGCCTTGGAAGCTGAAGCTGCTGCACGGAATTATCATTTTATCCGCCTCAACTCCGGCGAGCACCGCACGGAAGCCCATGCGTTTTACGAACATTGCGGTTATTCATGCACCAAGCTGCAAAAACGTTTTATAAAGGAATGGTAAATGAGCAGTAAGAATATAGTGGTTTTGGCAGGTTCTAATGGGTGATACAATTATATCAGAAAATAATCTATTTGAATGGGATAGCCAAAAGAACAGTGATAACATAAAAAAACACGGATTTGGTTTTGATGAGATAACAGACGTTTTTTTAGATCCCTATCTGATCACACTTTATGATGAAAAGCATTCATCTGAGGAAGATCGCTTTTACAGTGTCGGTAGCTTACATGGTTTGCTGATTATTGTAGTATATCATACTGAACGAGATGGAAGAACTCGTATCATATCTGCACGGCAAGCAGAAAAAAAATTGCAGGAGGTGTATTATGACTTCATCAAAAAAATTAACGGCTGAAAGAATAGAAGCGATTAAAAGACAGCCTATCGTGTATGATGACGATATTCCTGAATTTACAGATGAACAGTTGCGACAATTCAAACCGGCTCATCCGGAGCATTACGTTCCATCGGCTGTAGAAAAGAAACAAATACAAATCGGCATCGATAGTGATATTCTCGCGGTGCTTGAAAGTTTTGGAACAGGCTATCAAAATCAGATAAATGCGATTCTCCGAAAAGCGGTATTCGGATAAGAAGCCCCTACCGTTCTCGGTGTACGGATTATGTGTTTTAAAGTTTTAAACGTTTTATAAAGGAATGGTAAAACTATGTTTGATTTATTGAAGAAGATTTACGCGATTGCGGGGAAGCAATCAAAGCGTATAACAACGATGTTTATTTGCGATATGCTTAAAAGCATATTCGAAGGCTTTACGCTCGGCGGGCTTGGGTATTTTTTGCTGACGCTCAGCCGTGCGGTGTTTCAATCACAGCCGGTTACACGGAGCAATATTATCACGGTGTTCTGCATTATGCTTGTCAGCCTTACGGGAAAAATTATTTTCGGCTATATTTCCGACCGCAATAAAAATATCGCCTCGTATACGATGGGGGCGGAGAACCGGCTTGTCATCGGAGATAAACTGAAAAACGTACACATGGGGTATTTTTCCGAAAGCAGGCTCGGCGATATTTCGGGAGCGTTGACAACGGTGATTACCGATGTTGAAACCATCAATATGATGATTCTCGAAATGATGTTTGCAGGCGGTATTCAAACGGTGATCATGGCGCTGTTTGTTTTCCCGTATGATATGACGACCGGCTGTATCATCTTTATTACCCTTGTCGTGGCGATTGTATTCAACAATCTATTCCAAAAGAGGACCGATGCGGTAACGACAAAACTGACGGAGCTGAAGCTGCAACTGCATACCGATGTTTTGGAGTATGTGCAGGGGATCGGTGTGGTAAAGGCATTCGGTAGGACAAGCGAAGCGATAAAAAACGTAACGGAGAGTATTAAAAAAAGTAAAACCGGTTTTTTTGCGGTAGAAAAAACACTGATGCCTTCATTGCTTGTTTTTTCGCTCCTGCTAAAACTGGGAACAACCGCAATTATTGTGAGCGCCTTATATCGGTATTCAGCTGGGGCGATCGATGTGGAAAAAACGCTGATGCTGATTGTTGCGAGCTTTGTGGTATTCGGCGGGTTTGAAATAGCCGGTACGATGCAGCGGATGCGCGGTGTTGCGGTACAGAATTTGGATACGCTTTTTACGGTTAAAAATATTCAAGCCTTACCGGAAGGTTCGCTCCTGCCGCAGGGAAATGACGATATCACCGTCAAAAATGTTACCTTTGGCTACGGCGGAAAGGAGCAGTCAGAAGAAAAACTTTTCCGCAATGTGGATATGAGTATTCCGAAAAATAGTACAACTGCGCTGGTCGGTTATTCCGGTTCGGGAAAGACCAGTTTGTGCCAGCTGATTGCTCGCTTTTGGGATGTCGATTCAGGAGAAATAAAACTCGGCGATACCAATATAAAAGGCTTTGTGTACGATGCGTTTTTATCGAACTTTACATTTGTATTCCAAGATGTGTACTTGTTTGAAGACACAATAAAGAACAACATTAAATTCGGAAAACCGGATGCAAGTGACGCAGAAGTTATTGCAGCGGCAAAAGCAGCGCAATGTCACGACTTTATTATGGAACTGCCGAACGCTTACGATACCGTGCTGCAGGAAGGCGGCAGCAATCTTTCAGGCGGGGAGCGCCAGCGTATTTCTATCGCACGCGCAATGCTCAAGCCGAGTTCCATTGTCATCCTCGACGAAGCAACTTCCAGTGTCGATCCCGAAAACGAAGAAAAGCTGATGAGCGCCCTCGATGAATTGCTGAAAAACAAAACAGCAATCATCATCGCACACCGGCTTTCAACTATCAAAAATGCCGATCAAATATTCGTCATGGATAAGGGCAGTATCGTCCAGCACGGCACCCATTCCGAACTGGTGCAGCAAGACGGTATCTATGCACGCTTTGTCGGTATGCGAGAAACCGCGGCCGCGTGGAGGGTGTAAAATAATCGGTAATGTGTAATTTGTAATTCTGAATTGTTGAAACTTGTATAATAAAAGTAGACAGGTAAAATGGAGAATATATGGGACGTGTTTACAAGAATTATACGAAAGATTTAAAAGAGCAGGCATGTAAGCTGGTTGTTGAAAAAAACATACCCGTGCGCATTGTGGCAGAGAAATTGAGTGTACGAGTACAGCTTTTATACAAATGGTTAAACCAATATGAAAGCTATGGACAGGAAGCTTTTGTCGGTTCAGGACGAGTAAGAAGTGCAGATGCGCAACTGAAGAAACTGCAAAAGGAAAACGAGTACTTAAAACTGGAGAATGAAGTACTAAAAAAAGCAGCGGCATACTTTGCGGAAAAGTGAGCGAATGCGTCAAAATAGCAAAAAAATATTTTTCTCAAAGAAAATAAGCACTGTATGCCGGATACTTGGCGTATCGCGTAGCAGCTACTATAGGCAAGCAAAGGAGCAGAAAGAAGAAGAAAAACAGCTTGAGCAGCGTATCATTTCTACATTTGCCAAACATAAGGGAAATTATGGGCGGATACGGATCAAAAAAGCGCTTGAGCGAGAGCATATCAAAGTGAGTGAATGGAAAATTGCTCGAATTATGAAAGAGAACGGGTTAATAGCGAAAGGAGGCAGAAAGAAAGGGCGAGGGAAAAGGAGCAAAATGGTGCAACAGGAAAAAATAATTAAACAAAATGTGATTAAGGACAAATTTGCTGTGAAGGAAGTAAATAAGCTTTGGAGTTCGGATATCAGTGAATTTAAGATAACAGGAGGCAAGGTGTATGTTTGTGGGATAATAGATGTTGCAAGCAGGGTGATTGTTGGTTGGTCAATCCAATTACATATGAGAGAAGTTATTGTACATCAAGCTCTGAAAATGGCTTGCGGCCGCCATGTGAATGTACCAGCTGAACGCTATATGCACACTGATGGCGGTAGCCAGTTTTGCTCAAAAAAGACAACGGAGCTGATTGAGAAAGCAGGCTTTATCAAAAGTATGTCAAGACCCGGAGTTCCGCAAGACAATCAGCCAATTGAAAGTTTCTGGAAGACCATGAAACGAGAGATGCCGAGTATTCGCCATATGAAATTTGAACAGGCGAAAGCAACGATAGTCGAATATATAGAGTTGTATTATAACAGTGAAAGACTTCATTCAAGTATTAATTATCGAATACCAAATGAAGCTTACCAACAATTATCAATTTAATGTGTCTACTAATACTTGACAAGTTTCTTTACGAGGTTCTTCTTTATTCAAGATTTCCTCGCGTTTTGCGTCAACCTGCTGCCTGCCCCCTTATCCCGTCAGATAAGGGTACCACATCTACCGGTAATTAAAAACATATCATCTCGTTTATCGAATCCGGGAATAATGTAGAAAGATTAGACTCATCTTCCCCCAACGTACCGTCCGGAGCGTGGGTATTGTATTTTAACACCGGTGTAGTGGTGCAAAGCGACAACCCGCAAACATCGTACACCGTAACTTTGAGCGATGTCAAAGGCATTGTTTCGGACAGCGTTACCGCAGAGCTAAAAGAGAAATTTAAAGTTGAATTTAATGCACAAGACGGGACGCTCGCGCCTGGTACTCAACTGGTACTCAATATATACCAAACGGCGGTAAGGTAGCGAAGCCGTCACAGGATCCTACCAGACTGGGTTATAGCTTCGGTGGCTGGTATGCATCTCCAGTTTTCTCCGGCTCGGCATGGAACTTTGACAACAACACGGTAACCGGCAATATGACACTCTATGCAAAGTGGACAAAGAAGGACTACACCGTAACATTCAGCGTAGTAGACGGAACCGGCGGAACGCTTAAAGCAAAACCTGAGGGCGGTCCTGAGAACACAACAGGTTCCGTTTCGGTTGCGCACGGGGCTTCTGTAACCTTTACCGCGGAGCCCACTGACAACAGCTATGAAGTTGATAGTTGGAGCAGTAATGTAACGGTAACACTGTCAACCGACAAAAAAGAAGCAAAGCTTTTGAACGTAACAGAGACTACTGATAAAACCGTAACGGTCAAGTTTAAGAAGAAGGTTTACAACGTAACATTCAGCGTAGAAATCGTAGACGGAAAAGCGGGAGGAACGATTACAGCAACACCTGAGGACGGTTCTGCAACCTCATCAAGCCCTGTTTCGGTCGAGTATGGAAAGAAGGTAACCTTTACCGCGAATCCCACCAATACAGACTGGGAAGTTGCGGAATGGAAAAAGGACAATACCGTAGTAAACGGAACAAACTCAACCTATACACTTTCCAACATAACCGAAAATAAAGAAGTAACGGTGAAGTTTTACCAATCGACCTTAAAGAATCCGACGGCAACGTGGAAAGACCTTGCGCGTGCGGTTAAAAGCGCACCCGATAACGCTACCCTTACCATAAACGGCAAAATACAGGCGACAGATGTCACGGACGATAAGAGCGAAATTGATATCAAAAAAAACCTTACCATAAAAGGCGAAAACAGCGCCATTTTGGACGCAGACGGCAATGAGGGTATCTTTGATGTGTATAAAACACTCACCCTTCAAGACATAACGCTTAAAAACAGTAAAAAGCCCTACAACTATTCAGGCGGCGGCGGTGTATACGTAAATTCGTACGGTACACTCATTATGAAAGGCTCAAGCGTTATCACCGAGTGCTCGGCGGAGAACTCCGGCGGCGGCGTGTATGTAGGCGGCGGAACCTTTGAAATGCACGACTCAAGCACTATCACCGGCTGCTCGGCGGATAAAGAAGGCGGCGGTGTTTATGTACAGGAAGGCGGAACCTTTAAAATGCACAACTCGAGCGCTATCACCGACTGCACGGCGAAGAAGTCCGGCGGCGGTGTACATGTAAAGGATGGCACCTTTAAGATGAGCGGCTCCGCAGTCGTTACGCCAAAGGCAGATACAACCGGTAAGCACGAAAACGATGTGTATTTGGAGAGCGGAAAGACGATAACCGTGAACGACATTTTGTCACACGCGCACGCCGCGCGCATAACGCCGAGAGAGTACACAGCGGGTCACTTATACCTAACAGGCAATACCAACGCTCACCATCTCAAATTCACCGTAACGCCGGAGAAAGTTACGGAGGACTCGGAGAACTGGAATGTATTTTGGTATGTTGACGCTGGCGGTACGTTAAAAGCGGAAGTTGATAATTCTCCAATGTTGCGAGAAGTAATTGGGAGTAGACCCAATAATACGCCCTTTATTATAAAGCTGGGGAATATCGACGACCTTACAACGGTTGAAATACCGGGAAATAAAAAGATTATGCTCAAGGCAGATAGAGACGTAACCTTAACATGTCCTAACAATGGGCATGACCACTATAAACACTTGCAGGTACAAAGAGATGCGACGTTAATATTAGAAGGTAAGATAAAACTGCAAGGCGCCGACTACGGCGATAAGGATCACTACGCGCTCTGTGTAGAAAAGGACGGCAACGCGGAAATCAAAGACGGCGTAACAATTACCGGCTTTAAAAATACCGGAAGAGGTACTGTGTTTGTAGACGGAAATCTTACCATGTCAGGCGGAACAATTACCGGCAACAAAGCCCGCAACAAAGGCGACGGCACTGCATACGATGACGGCAAGGGCGGCGGCGTGTATATATGTCCCGACAGAAGTTTTACGATGACTGGCGGAACGATTTCCGACAACGAAGCCGGCAATGGCGGCGGCGTATACGTGAGCGCGGACGGCCCTCAGTATATATACGGCAATTTTATAATGAAAGGCGGAACGATTAAAAACAACAAAGCCACCGTGAGCAGCGTCTATTCCTACATCGAATATACCGGCCATGGCGGCGGCGTATGCACACAGGGCAATTTTGAGATGAGAGGCGGAACAATTACCGGGAATCAATCAGAGAGAAACTGCAAGGCGGTGCAACTTGAGCACGACTTTTACTGGTACGGCGGCGACATAAAGGATAACGGAGGCGCTAATCAGACAGTTAGCGGCATAAGGGCAGTTGCCGATAGAAACGGCGGTCTCTACTATTTTCACAACAATACATATCCGCGTAAGGAGCCAAGCTAAGGGGGAGATTTGACAACGGCGCAAAGTCCGCATTGCGGACTTTGCGCATACTTCCTAAGTACAGTTTTCAACACGAGTTTTGGCAGGCTTACGCTTACCAAAACATCGATTACTTAACGCTTTTCCGTCATCCGAGGCGGTTCTCTACGGCAAGGGAGGGAGAATAATTTTTAATTAAGATTTCAAGGGAACTATGGGGAACCTCTAAAAACCTCAGTTTTTAGAGGTTTTCCTTAGATTTAATTTGCGACGTTTAAACTTAAGTCATTATTGTATAAAGGCTTAAGTTTAAACTCGTCGGTCATCTCTAAAAGCTAACCGAGTTTTTAGAGATGACCTATGGTATAATAAAAGACGAGGAGGCTTACTATGCCTACAATGACTATGACACATAAAGCATATCGGGAATTAGAGCAGGCTGCACAAATGAGCGGAGCAACCAAAGATACGGTTTTGGAAAATGCCCTAAGCCGCTACCTTGCCGAATTGCAAGAAGATGCTGAAGATGCTGCACTCGCCGAAAAGGCGTGGTTTGACTTTGAAAAAAGCGGGGAACCTGCAATCCCTGCTGAAGTTCTGTACAAAGAGCTTGGACTATAATTAAAATGAAAATTGAATACGCTCCGAAAGCAGGTAAACAGTTTTCAAGTCTTGATAAGCCGATACAAAACCGCATTAAAAGGTATATGAGCGAAATTGCCGCGCTCGGTAATCCGCGCTCCCGCGGAAAAGCGCTTAGTTCAAACCTTGCTGGTCTATAGCGCTACCGCGCGGGCGATTACCGCATTTTGTGCCGTATCCATGATGATAAATTGGTTATCACCGTCATCGAAATCGATCACCGGTCAACAGTGTATCGATGACCGGTCTCAGTAAAGAAGAAGTGGAAGCGATTAATTAATTGGGTAATGGATAATTGGTAATTTAAGAAAATTACACATTACAGAAACTTGTCAAGTATTAGTAGACACATTAAATTGATAATTGTTGGTAAGCTTCATTTGGTATTCGATAATTAATACTTGAATGAAGTCTTTCACTGTTATAATACAACTCTATATATTCGACTATCGTTGCTTTCGCCTGTTCAAATTTCATATGGCGAATACTCGGCATCTCTCGTTTCATGGTCTTCCAGAAACTTTCAATTGGCTGATTGTCTTGCGGAACTCGGGTCTTGACATACTTTTGATAAAGCCTGCTTTCTCAATCAGCTCCGTTGTCTTTTTTGAGCAAAACTGGCTACCGCCATCAGTGTGCATATAGCGTTCAGCTGGTACATTCACATGGCGGCCGCAAGCCATTTTCAGAGCTTGATGTACAATGACTTCTCTCATATGTAATTGGATTGACCAACCAACAATCACCCTGCTTGCAACATCTATTATCCCACAAACATACACCTTGCCTCCTGTTATCTTAAATTCACTGATATCCGAACTCCAAAGCTTATTTACTTCCTTCACGGCAAATTTGTCCTTAATCACATTTTGTTTAATTATTTTTTCCTGTTGCACCATTTTGCTCCTTTTCCCTCGCCCTTTCTTTCTGCCTCCTTTCGCTATTAACCCGTTCTCTTTCATAATTCGAGCAATTTTCCATTCACTCACTTTGATATGCTCTCGCTCAAGCGCTTTTTTGATCCGTATCCGCCCATAATTTCCCTTATGTTTGGCAAATGTAGAAATGATACGCTGCTCAAGCTGTTTTTCTTCTTCTTTCTGCTCCTTTGCTTGCCTATAGTAGCTGCTACGCGATACGCCAAGTATCCGGCATACAGTGCTTATTTTTCTTTGAGAAAAATATTTTTTTGCTATTTTGACGCATTCGCTCACTTTTCCGCAAAGTATGCCGCTGCTTTTTTTAGTACTTCATTCTCCAGTTTTAAGTACTCGTTTTCCTTTTGCAGTTTCTTCAGTTGCGCATCTGCACTTCTTACTCGTCCTGAACCGACAAAAGCTTCCTGTCCATAGCTTTCATATTGGTTTAACCATTTGTATAAAAGCTGTACTCGTACACTCAATTTCTCTGCCACAATGCGCACGGGTATGTTTTTTTCAACAACCAGCTTACATGCCTGCTCTTTTAAATCTTTCGTATAATTCTTGTAAACACGTCCCATATATTCTCCATTTTACCTGTCTACTTTTATTATACAAGTTTCTAAGAAAATTACACATTACAAATTACCAATTAAAAATTACAAATTACCAATTAGTTATCGGGAGCATTGATGTATGAAGAAAGATTATGTAAAGGCAGCGCTCTGTGCGCTGGTATTTTTGGGCGCTTCCCTTCTTTTTGCCCAAGAGGTAAAAGCGGTTAAATTAAAAAAATCGCCAAGGCCGCAAAGTTCGCAAAGAGGAAAGTAAAGAATACTTCAAACAAAGCTCCCCTTAAATTCCTTTGCGCTCTTAGTGTCCTTTGCGGTTAAATTAAAAAAAATGTTCCTTTAAAACTACTGAAGATATGGTATAATTAAAGCAAGAGAGGGCATAAGTTATGAGTACTTCAAACAGAAAATATAAAGACTCGGTGTTCGTCGACCTTTTCAGTGAAGACGAAAAAGCAAAAGAGAATTTTTTATCGCTATATAATGCTCTGCATGGAACGGACTTGAAAGATACAGAGCAGCTAAAAACGGTCAGGCTCGATCAGATCCTCTATATGGCATTCTATAATGATGTGTCTTATCTTGTCGATAACAAAATAATAGTCCTTGCAGAACACCAATCGACGATAAATCCCAATATGCCTCTCCGCTGTCTTGAGTATGTAAGCCGCTTGTATGAAACCCTCTTTGAATCAAAGGAAAAATACAGCCGTAAGCTTTTAAAAATTCCGGTTCCTGAGTTTTATGTTTTTTATAACGGTGAGGAACCATATCCTTCCGATAAAACTCTGAAACTATCGGAGGCCTTTATAGAAAGAGGAACGGAAACTAATCTTGAGTTGACCGTTAAAGTAATAAACATAAACCGACAAAACCGTCATCCCGTATTGGAAAATTGCCGGACAATGCAGGAATACAGTATATTTGTGGAAACGGTGCGCAAGTGGAAAGAGATAGATAGTCAAAACGGTTTTGAAAAAGCCGTTGAAGAATGTATAGAAAATAATATTTTGCGTGAATATCTAAAACGCAAGACGAAGGAGGTATTGAATATGTTACTGGCAGAATATGATTATGAAACAGATATTGCAGTACAGCGAGCCGAAGAACATGAAATCGCCTTTGCCGAAGGAATTGAACAGGGGATTGAGCAAGGAATTGAGCAAGGAATACAACAGGGCTTTTCCGACGGTTCATACAAAAAAGCTCTTGAAACGGCAAAATTGATGAAACATGCGAATTGTGAACTTGATTTTATTATGCAGATGACCGGCCTCAGTAAAGAAGAAGTGGAAGCGATTAATTAATTGGTAATTTAAGAAAATTACACATTACAAATTACCAATTAAAAATTACTTATCGGGAGCATTGATGTATGAAGAAAAATTGTGTAAAGGCAGCGCTCTGTGCGCTGGTATTTTTGGGAGCTTCCGTTCTTTTTGCTCAAGAGGTTGAGGATGAACCTAAGAGAGAAAAAGACCGTCTTCATTGGTCTTTGGGTCTTTCGGCGGAAGGGAATATGAACATGCCGAAAGGCTATGCCTTGGGCGCAGGGCTTTACGGGCTCATTGTATTGCCTAATTGGGTTAAAACGGGCAGATTTTCAGCCGGTGTAAAGCTCTTGTATTCGACGGGATTTAAAAGATACAGTCTTCTTGATACGGCTGTTTTGTTCCGCTGGAATTTTTATGATTTTGCAAAGTTTAAAACCTGCGATTCAGGCTTTTTTGTTCAGGCGGAAGGAGGCGTTTCCTTAGGCTGGAACGGAAAGAGCGCAAAACCCTTTGTATTCGGCTTGGGAGAAGGAACATTCGGTTACCGCTTTGCAGTAAAAACCTTTTTTATCGAACCGTATATAAGAGGTGGCTATCCGGTAATCTGGGCTGCCGGAGTAAGCGGAGGATTTAGAATATGAAAAAAATTTTTGTTTTAGTTTTGACGGTACTTTTAGTATCGGTTTCTGCTTGTAAAAACCCGTTTTTAAAGAAGATGCTGGTTGAGGAGGAAAAGGGAAAAACCGTATCGCAGGTACCCAAACACGGGGTAACTTTCAGCGTAGAAGGCGGGCACGGCACGCTGAAAGCCCAAGTTGACGGCAAGGAAATCAATTCAGGCGATTCAGTCGAACAGGGTAAGTCTGTTGTCTTTACGGCGGAACCTGCTCTTGATTATGTGGTGGAACAGTGGACAAACGGCGGCACAGTTATCGGCGAAGCAGGCATGGATACAAGCTATACTTACACGGTAACGGCAAATGCGGACATCAAAGTGAAGTTTCAATCACTCTTTGTCGAAGGCGGTGCTTCGCTCATCTTAAGCCCCGACAGGCTCGACATCACCGTTGAGGTAACAACCGCCGATAACTCACCCATTACGGTGGAAGGCTGCACCGAAACGGAGCTTACAAGCGGTACCGAAACTGTGCTGCACGCAAAAGGCAGAAGGGTTATCCTCAAAGGCAAGATCATCAAGCTGTTCTGCTACTACAATCAGCTCACCGCACTTAATGTGCAGGGCTTAACCGCTTTGCAAGTGCTGGACTGCGGCTACAATCAGCTCACCGCCCTTAACGTGCAGGGCTTAACCGCTTTGCAAACGCTGGACTGCAGCGACAATCTGCTCACCGCCCTTAACGTGCAGGGCTTAAGCGCTTTGAGAAGGCTGTTCTGCGGCAACAATCAGCTTACCGCCCTTAACGTGCAGGGCTTAAGCGCTTTGAGAAGGCTGTTCTGCGGCTACAATCAGCTTACCGCCCTTAACGTGCAGGGCTTAAGCGCTTTGCAAGAGCTATTCTGCGACGTCAATCAGCTGACCGCCCTTAACGTGCAGGGCTTAAGCGCTTTGCAAGAGCTGAGCTGCGACGTCAATCAGCTGACCGAACTTAATGTGCAGGGCTTAAGCGCTTTGAAAAAGCTGAGCTGCCGCGGTAATCAGCTGACCGCCCTTAACGTGCAGGGCTTAAGCGCTTTGCAAGAGCTGAACTGCCACGGCAATCAGCTGACCGCCCTTAACGTGCAGGGCTTAACCGCTTTGAGAAGCCTGTCCTGCGGCGGCAATCAACTCACCGCACTTAATGTGCAGGGCTTAACCGCTTTGCAAGGGCTGTACTGCTATAACAATCAGCTAACCATCCTTAATGTGCAGGGCTTAACCGCTTTGGGATGGCTATACTGCGGAAACAATCAACTCACTACACTTAATGTGCAGGGCCTAACTGCTTTGCGAACGCTACGCTGCTACAACAATAAGCTCACCGCACAAGCCTTTACCAAACTCTTTGACGATTTACCGACGCGGCAGGATAGTGATAATGGGGAGTGTATTCTTTACACCGAAGAATCCGGCGTTACCGAGGGCAATCACAAAGATTTTAGCACTCCGCCGGATTTAGCCGCAGCCTTTAATAATGCTAAAAATAACAAGAAGTGGAAGATGTATAAGTGGAATGGAAGCTGGCTCGGGGTTGAGATTTAATGTAATGGGTAATTGGTGATGGGTAATTGGTAATGGGTAATTGTCGAATTGTCAATTACAAATTACACATTACCAATTAAGAGAAATGAAAACTGACAATGTGATTGTTGATAAATCAAAGGCGTTTGCGTTGAAGGTCATTGCCTTGTACAAAAAGCTCTGTGATACGAACCGTGAGTTTGTTATGTCAAAACAGCTTTTAAAAAGCGGAACGAGCATCGGAGCAAACATTAAAGAAGCCCAGCAAGGACAAAGCAAGGCAGACTTTTATGCAAAGCTCTATATCTCGCTCAAAGAGGCAAGCGAAACGGAATATTGGCTGGAGCTTTTACACGAAAGCGGATATATCGGTGAAGAAGAGTTTTCTGCAATCTACCAAGACTGTCAAGAAATCATCAAAATCCTCGTCGCTATAACGAAACACAGGGGGAATGGATAATTGGTAATTATGAATTGCACATTACCCATTACAAATTGATTCGACCTCGTCTGTGGTAAGACCGGAAATTTTACAGATATCCACAAGCGGATAGCCCATAGTAAGCATTGTTTTTGCCGTTTCAAGCGTTTTTTGGTGGGAACCTTGAGCGAGACCGAGGGATTTACCTTCTGCAAGACCTGACTTGAATTGAACCTCTGAGATAGTTGCTATGTCGCTTTTCAGCTTCATCCGCGATTCATAAAGCTTCCGTTCTTCGGGGGTCAAACTGAGAACGTCTACTTTCTCGTTCAGCATTTGCAATACGGGTGATGTGGCTGCTAACATAGTTCTTACCTCCTTATCATCTTTTGAAAATATACGGCGCATCTGCGTTGTCGCTACGCCGAAATAAATGCTCGACGTATACCCAATACGTCTCCACTTTATTTCGGCTGGCTTCTAGCACCTGCATCGTCTATTTTCAAAAGGGTGAATTCCAGTAAACCGTAACCAGTTTATCAGTTTTTGCTGTTTTTCGATAGGGTCTTTCTGTATCTCGAACTTTCGTGCTGCCGATAGGCTGAGAAAATGTATCTCCATTAAATCGGTGAGCGGCTTATATGTTTTTTGTTCCAATAAACTGTAGGCAGAATGCATCTCACTACTTTGGTTAAATCCTTGTGAAATGAGGTTAATAGTAATGCTCTTATCCAAACTGGTATACGGTTCACCCTCTTTAAATCCTTCAATGTACATTTTAGACCAATAGAAAAAAGTTAGGGGGTATTTTCTTTTTTTCCGATAAAAAGAAAATACCCCCTATAACCCCCAAAAGAAAAACTACGGCTTAGGGTTCTACCCTAAGAACCCGCCTTTGTTCCAAAGCTTATTCTAAAATAAAAGCTGAGCAGGTATGCTTTTTTACGCAACTCCGTTTCAGAAGCGGCACGGATGCCGCTGGTTTCAAGCAGCAGCGACGTTTTGCCGAATGGCAAAACTCGTGTTTACCGATAGACATGGACGTCTATCGGTAAACGAAATTTCAATGTCTATGGTCGTGCTGTCTTTTAATCGAAGCTTAACATCGAGAATACCGGTCTTATCGGTTATCTCATCTTTGGTAAGTTCCTTGTCCAGCAGTTCAAGGTCTGCAATCATACCACTGGGCATATCCAGTACGCATTCAAGAAAGTCCTGCAAGCAGGCTTTATTTTCTTCCGAACCGAGCAAGAGCTTGAATAAATAATCGTTTTTAAGTGTTAATCTATAGGTGTCTTCCATTTTCGCCTCCATACCCTTTATATAAAGCACGGATACAAAAGTGGCTAACAAAATGGGGATAATTCATCGTTTTTTGATAAAAACTGAAGCTGAGGGAAAAACAATTCAGAATTATGAATTACCCATTACAAATTGCTTCGACCTCTGCTTGGGTAAGGCCGGTTGCTTGCGCTATCTTTTCCCGAGAAAGCCCGAATTGCAGAAGATTTTTTGCCGTTTCAAGCGCTTTTTGGTGTGAACCCTCTGAGCGACCCATATCAAAACTTTCTTCCCGTTGTACTGCTATGTCGGTATCATAATCATACTCACCTATTAACATGTTCAGAACCTCCTTCGATTTTCGTTGTAAGTATTCCCGTAAAATATCGTTTTGTATGCATTCTTTAATTGCTTTTTCAAACCCATGTTCCTTATCAACAGCAATATTGCGACGTACGGCATCAACAAACAAGCTGTATTGTTTCAGCGGCTTGCAGCGCTCAAGTATTTCACTTGCTTTATCATAATTGATATTAACCACTTTTACGGATAATTCAAGGGCATATTCATTATGTTTTTGAGTGAATGAATCAGATAGTTTCAAGAGCGAATCACCGCGATATAGTTCTTTTCCGTTATAAAAGACATAAAACTCCGGTGTTGGGATAGCTAACTGTTTACGGCTATACTTTTCTTTTGATTTATAAAACTGTTCGTATAAGCGAGCAATATATTCAAGGCATCTGATTGGCATATTAGGATTTATGGTCGATTGGTGTTCTGCCAGCACGATAATCTTATTGTCAACGAGATACGATACATCGTTAGCGAAACTCATATAGAGTACCTGCTTCAGCCGTATGTTCTTTAGAATAGCAGTAGATTGGTAATCAGTACCGTGCAGCGCGTTATATAGCGATAAAAAATTAGCTTTCGCGGTTTTGTCTGTACTGAATAGGTCGACAAAGACAGAATCTTTGTATCGACGGTTGTGTTTTTTCATAGTATGTTCCTCCATAGGTATATATAACTACTTATAGAACACGGATGAAGAAATGGCTAACAAAATGGGGATAATTCATTATTTTTTGATAAAAATTGAAACTGAGGGGAAAACAATTACAAATTACAAATTACAAATTACAAATTACAAGACTCTGTGAAAGTCTTTCTGTAAATTCCTAAAAAGTAGGTACTGTGGTAAAATAAAGACAGGAGCCAACGTATGGCAAAGGAAAAAACACCACCACACAAAGTTGTAATGACTGAAGGCAAAAGAGAGATTATTAAAACTTTGCTTTCAGAATACGACATCCAGTCAGCGCAGGATATTCAGGAAGCACTGAAAGACCTTCTAGGCGGAACCATCAAAGAAATGATGGAAGCAGAGATGGAGGCTCACTTGGGATATGAAAAATCTGAGCGTTCTGACAACGATGATTACCGAAACGGTTACAAGTCAAAGACTGTAAAATCAAGTATCGGAGAAGTTGAACTGGAAGTTCCTCAAGACAGAAAATCAACTTTCGAACCGCAGGTCGTAAAAAAAGGCCAGAAAGATATTTCTGACATCGATCATAAAATCATATCAATGTATGCAAAGGGAATGACAACCCGTCAGATTTCAGACACCATCGAAGACATTTACGGCTTTGATGTGTCTGAGGGTTTTATTTCCGATGTCACAGATAAGATAGTTCCGCAGATTGAAGAATGGCAGAACCGGCCGCTTGATGATGTTTATCCGGTCATTTACATCGATGCCATTCACTATTCTGTCAGAGACAACGGAGTGATTGTCAAAAAAGCCGCTTATGTAATTCTTGGACTTACCTGTGACGGGCGTAAGGAAGTGCTGTCGCTTGCCATAGGCAAAAATGAAAGTGCTAAGTTCTGGCTGAACGCTCTGAATGAGCTTAAGAACCGTGGAGTGCAGGATATTATGATTATCTGTGCTGACGGCCTTACAGGTATCAAAGAGGCCATCTATGCCGCATTTCCAAAAACTGATTATCAGCGCTGTATGGTTCACATGGTCCGCAACACTCTGAAATACGTTGCATCAAAGACATGAAATCTTTCGCTACTGACCTGAAGACAATTTACAACGCAGCCTCCGAAGGTGAAGGGCTGAAAGCTCGCGACCGAGTTGTTGAAAAATGGTCCGCAAAATATCCGAACTCCATGAAGCGCTGGATAGAAAACTGGGATGTTGTCGTGCCTATTTTTAAGTTCTCTAAGGATATCCGGAAAATCATTTACACCACGAATGCGATTGAAAGCCTGAATTCCAGTTACCGAAAACTCAATCGCCAGCGCAGTGTATTCCCAAGCGACCAGGCTCTGCTCAAAGCTTTGTATCTTACAACTTTTGAAGCAACAAAAAAATGGACTCAGCCGATTCACAACTGGGGTCAGGCCTACGGAGAAATGTGCATAATGTACGAAGGTCGCCTGCCTGACTAATCTATAAAAAAAGACAATTTCACAGCAAGGAAGCTGTCTTTAGTATTTAACTCTTGATAAAAAATCAACAGTATTTTATATTCAAAAAATAAACAGTAGCTGTCAGCTACTTGTGGGATATACCCGCATTAAAACTTTTTACCGCAGCCTACTGAATTTACAGAAAGGACTTCACAGTCTCAATTACAAATTACAAATCACACATTATCAATTACAAATTGCTTCCACTTCAGCTGTGGTAAGGCCGGTTGCTTGTGCTATCTTTTGTACGGAATCGCCTAATTGTTTTAAGATACGTGCTGTTTCAAGCGCTTTTTGGTGGGAACCGCGGGCTTCGCCTTCATCGAAAGCATCCATCAGTACTGCCGGTAATATGTGATATTCTTTCCTCAGCTGTTCGTTGCGTTTTACTGTTTGTATCATTTGCTCTATCCTCCCTGTATATGCTGTCGTTACTTTGCCGGTTTTTACATACTGTAAAAAGCCTTGTAATTCCTTATTATCTGCGGTTCTAAACCAGTTTGCATTGAGTATAATCTTTTTTGCATCTTTTACAAATATGCGGGCATCTGCTGTGTCGTACGCCGAAAATAAATGCTCAACGTATACCCGATACGCCTCCGCTTTATTTTCGGCTATCTCCTTGCATCTGCTCCGCCTCTTTGCAAAAGGTGTTTCAGAAGCGGCACGGATGCCGCTGGTTCTAGCAGCAGCGATGTTTTGCTGAATGGCAAAACTCGTGTTTTCCGATAGACACGGATGTCTATCGGAAAACACATCTCAATATCGTAAGATGTGTCGGCTTTGTCTTTTACTAATACATCCAGTCGGACGGTTTTGGCTCCGGAATTAGCGGTAACAGTATTTTGGGACGATAGATACGTGATTTTCTCGATTTTAGCATTAAAAAGCATCTCAAGAAATTCTTTACAGATAGGTTCATACTCCATAACCTTACAGAACATGAAATCATCGGCAATGGTGAGGTCTTCAAAAGGTTTTTGTGTCATTCACACCTCCTATAGTCCTTATACGACTTTTAGATGTTTTTGGCTTGAAAAATGCGGCAAATTCATCATTTTTAATTAAAAATTACTAAATGGAAATACGGACTCCGATGATGCAGTTGCAGTGGAACCAGCCTCTGCTTTCAACAACAATACCAATGTGCGTCAGGAACAAAGCTAAGGGGGGCAATTGATAATAGATAATTGGTAATTACAAATTACAAATTACCAATTGATAATGTGATTGTTGATAAATCAAAAGCGTTTGCGTTGAAGGTCATCGCCTTGTACAAAAAGCTTTGCGATACGAACCGTGAGTTTGTTATGTCAAAACAGCTTTTAAAAAGCGGAACGAGCATCGGGGCAAACATTAAAGAAGCCCAGCAAGGACAAAGCAAAGCAGACTTTTATGCAAAGCTCTTGGGATAAAGGCGGGTTCTTAGGGTGATAACCCTAAGCGGTTATTTTGAAGATAGGAAGGGTTGAAGGGGAGGAAAGAAACCTTTATCCGAAAAAAGTGTCTTTCCTCCCCTTAGCAATTAGTTAAGCGATTCCACTTCGGCTTGGGTAAGACCGGAAATTAAGCAAATTTCTGCTACAGGATAAGCACGCTGACGCATAAGTCGTGCTGTTTCAAGCTTTGCTTGATGGGAACCTTGAGATAGTCCTTGAGATATCCCTTTGGCAAAGGCTATTTTTCCTGCTTCTTCTCTCTGTACTGCAATATCTGTGTCATAATCATATTCGGCTATTAACATATTGATCACCTCCCGTGACTTTCGCTGTAAGTATTCTTTTAATATTCCTTTTTCTATACATATCTTTACCGCATTGGTAAAGCCGTTTCCAGGATCGAGTTGCGTTTGGATGCGCACCTCTTCAATAAACAAACTGTATTCATCTAAGGTTTTGCAACGGCTCAATACTTCTGCTCCCTTGCTTTTGTTTATGTTATATACCTTTACCTCAAGGTCTAACGGTATCCGTTCAGGTTTTGTAATAAAAGCATCGGATAGTTTTAACACTATAGTTTCAGGGTAGTCGTTTAATCCGTTGTAGAACACATAGAACTCAGGTTCTTTTGAAAATAAACGACGCATCTACTGCGTCGTACGGCAAAAAAGTGTCCTCAACGTATCATAGATACGCCTGCGGTACTTTTTTGCCTAACTCCTTGTATCTACGCCGTCTATTTCCAAAAGGCTTTTCAGAACCGCCATGGATGGCGGTGATTCCATACAGCAGCGAGTTTTTGCTTTAGGCAATTAGGCAAAAACTCGTAAGCAAAGACTGTACAAGGAGGTACAGTCTTTGCGATGGCATGTTCTCGTTTATGGTAGATTGGTGTTCAGCAAGAACGATAATCTTATTGTCTACAAGGCAGGAAACATCGTTTATAATATTCATGTACATGACATTATCAAGCTTTATGTTTTCTACAGGGCAGGAAAGTTGAAGGTTTGTTCCGTGTAAGGCATTATATAACGACAAGAAGTTTTCTTTTGCCTTTTCATCTTCACTGAATAGGTCAACAAATACCGAGTCTTTATATTTTCTGTTTGCAGTAGACATAGCGATTTCCTCTCACTGACTACATTATAGCATAGAGTATAGGATTTTGAAAACTTATCAATTGCACATTACCCATTACAAATTAATTCAACCGCATCAAAAGCATAAGCCCATTGGAGCGCGGATATCCATTTTACTTTCCGCACAGTTTTTTTCCGGAAGAAGGCATTATCGTTAATTATGTTGTTTACACAAATCTTTTTACAGGGGCATATTTGGTGTTTAGGATGTTTCCCATAGCTTGAGGATTTTCCCGCAGAATGGTAATATTATCTTCGTACATAACTTTATGATAAAGAAAAGATTAATTACGTTTTTGGCGCATTCGAAGCGCTACGTTTATTTAAACGTTTTATGGCAGTGGATCGCCCTTGTTTCGCAGATTGCGGCGGTGTTTTTTATTGGGCGTCTTTTGGAATCCTTGTTCAAGGGGACGATTACCTCAAAAGGAATGATTACGGCGGGTGTTGTTTTCATAGCGGCGCTTGCAGTGCGGGCTGTTGCAACAAAGTATGCAACCCGCTATGCCTTTCTTGCCGGGCGGGATGTTAAAACAACCTTGCGGGATGCACTCTACGCGAAACTGCTGAAACTCGGCGCAGCCTATCGGGATAGCATCGCTACTTCGGAAGTAGTGCAGCTTGCCTCAGATGGGATTGAACAGCTTGAAATATACTTCGGCAGATACCTGCCTCAGTTTTTCTATAGCCTCCTTGCGCCGCTCACCCTGTTTGCGGTGTTGGCGCCGGTCAGTTTTAAGGCGGCACTCATCCTCCTCGGCTGCGTTCCCCTCATACCGATTTCCATTGTTGCCGTGCAAAAAATCGCCAAGCGGCTGCTCAGTAAATACTGGGGCGCTTATGCAGGGCTCGGCGACAGGTTTTTGGAAAACCTTCAGGGACTGACAACGCTGAAAATATATCAGGCGGATGAGGCAAAAGCCGAAGAGATGGACAGAGAAGCGGAACACTTCCGGCGCATCACAATGAAGGTGCTCAGTATGCAGCTCAATTCCATTACCGTTATGGATGTAATTGCCTACGGAGGAGCTGCTGCCGGTATCATCACCGCAGCATATCAATTTGCCACAGGGAGTATTTCGATTGCGGCGACATTCAGCATCATTCTCTTGTCGGCGGAGTTTTTTATCCCGCTTAGACTGCTCGGCTCTTTTTTCCATATCGCGATGAACGGAATGGCCGCCTCGGATAAACTTTTCTATATCCTCGACTTACCCGAACCTGCGGAAGCGTCCGGCGCCATCGACAGCGCCGCCGGTATCACCGTTCAAGACCTCTCGTTCTCTTATACCGAGCAACGAGCAATCCTTGCAGACATCAATCTCACCATTCCGCACGGTTCATTTATCGCCCTTGCAGGGGAATCCGGATGCGGCAAAAGCACGATTGCAGCGCTCCTTTCCGGTAAGCATAAAAACTATACGGGGCGCATCCTGTTCGGTGCAGACGAACTGAAAACCATCGATGAATGCTGTATCATGCGGCATATCGCGGTCGTAAAACACAATGCGTATCTTTTTAAAGGAACCGTTGGAGATAACTTACGGATTGCAAAGCCGGATGCTTCTGATGAAGAAATGACTGCCGTGCTCAAAAAAGTAAACCTCTCAGACTTCTTAGATACGCAAAAGGGCTTGGACACCGAACTACAGGAAGGCGGTGTGAATTTTTCCGGCGGACAGCGGCAGCGGCTTGCATTGGCACGCGCCCTCCTCTTCGACAGCCCCGTCTATATTTTTGACGAAGCAACTTCCAATATCGATATTGAAAGCGAAGAGCGGATATTGCAGGTTATTCATGAGCTGAAACAAACAAAGACGGTGCTGCTTATTTCGCACCGGTTGGCAAACAGCGTAGACACCGATTGTATCTACTTTATGGAACACGGACGAATTACCGAAAAAGGTACTCATAACGAATTGATGGCGTTGGACGGCCGCTATTGTGCTTTGTACAAGAGCCAGTCGGAGTTGGAACGGTACGGCAACACTGCCGATAGTCAAGCAGTACATGAGGAGCGATAAATGAATACATCCAAACGCAGAAGTGCCCTGACCATAATGGGTTCACTGATTACCCTTGTCCGCCCCCTCCTTCCCGTTATGGTGATTGCAATTACCGCAGGAGTGCTCGGGTTTTTATGCGCAATCTTTATCACCATCCTCGGCGGCGAAGCTGTTATCGCTGCGATTTATGACAAAGTACCGATCGCGATCGGAAAGACATTCTTCGGGCTCAGCCTTAAACAGATTGCTATAGCGATCATCATTCTTGGCGTTCTTCGGGGTGCGCTCCACTATGGAGAGCAATACTGCAATCACTATATCGCGTTTAAGCTTTTAGCAATTATCCGGCATAAGGTATTCAGTGTCTTACGGAAGCTCGCTCCGGCAAAACTGGAGGGCAAAGATAAAGGGAATTTGATCTCACTGATAACCATCGACATCGAGCTTTTGGAAGTGTTTTATGCCCATACTATCTCCCCCATCGTTATCGCGGTGCTGACCTCCCTTTGTATGCTGATCTTTCTCGGCAGCCGCAGTCTTATTGCGGTACCGGTCGCACTCGCAGGGTATATTACGGTAGGCGTGATTATTCCCCTGCGCAACGGCAAGCGGACAAGCGAACAGGGACTTGCCTTTAGAACGGAATTCGGAAACTTGAATAGCTTTGTTCTTGAAGCCCTGCGCGGCTTGGAAGAAATTATCCAATACGGGGCGGGGGAACGTATTCGAACCGAGCTGCGGCAGCGGTCGGATAATCTCGGGAAAGGCGGGGAATATTTAAGTACACAGGAAGCACGGCAGCGTATTGAAACGAACACAGTCATTTTATTCTTTACTTTTGCTCAACTTTTTCTTTCTATTATGCTTTTCCGGCAGGGAAGCATCGACTTTGCCGCCGCCGTAGGAATAACACTCGGCATGAGCGCCTCTTTCGGCCCCGTGCTTGCTCTTGCGCAGCTTTCCAATAATTTACATCAAACGCTCGCAAGCGGCGACCGTATCTTGAGCCTATTGGAAGAACAGCCGCTCGTAGAAGAAATCCCCCCCGACGGCAAACAGCGCTCATTTGAAGGCGCTGCGGCCGATCATATTGATTTCAGCTACGGCAGCGAACGGATATTGCACGATTACAGCGCCGTCATTCAAAAAGATAGCATTACCGGCATACACGGCGCAAGCGGATCGGGTAAGTCTACCCTGCTTAAACTGCTGATGCGGTTTTGGGAAGTGCAAAAAGGCGCGATACGCATCTCAGGCGAGGACATAAAAACCGTCCCGACCGGAGCGTTGCGGGCGATGGAATCCTGCGTTACACAGGAAAGCCAGCTCTTCAAAGGCACCATTGCCGACAATATCAAAATCGGCAAGTTGGATGCGTCGGAGGAAGCAGTCATCGCGGCGGCGCAAAAAGCATCGATTCACGACTTTATTACCACCCTTCCCGATGGGTATAATACGCCGGTCGGGGAACTCGGCGACACCCTGTCGGGCGGAGAAAAACAGCGTATCGGACTTGCCCGTGCATTTTTGCACGACGCTCCCCTACTCCTTCTCGACGAACCTACCAGCAATCTGGATGCCCTTAACGAGCGTATCATCCTCAAATCGCTCAAGGAATCCGGCGCCGGAAAGACGGTTGTGCTCGTTTCGCACCGTAAGTCAACGCTGAATATCGCCGACGCGGTCATTAACATCGAAACAACCGCATCAGACGTTTTTTAACCATTAGAATATCGCATTTCAAGGCAACCTGTTCTGAAACGGACGTTTCCGAACAGGTATTCCTATCCTATTTTTGCGTAAGGCTGAAAACGCCGTCCCAGTTGTCCGCAGGAGGCTTTTGGATAAAGGCCTCGCACTTGCGCAAATAGGCATCGGAGGGACCATCATCAGGCCGCTCTTCGCGGAGCGCTTTAAAGAGCTTAAAGGCCTCCTTCCAATCCCGCCGGTCAAACACGCAATGAGCTTCCTCAAAACGGCGTAAAAAGTCGAGCGTTGCCGAATCGACTGCATCCTTTAATTCGACCAACTCCCATAGCTGCACCGGCGTATTGATACCGACAACACGCACGCGGTCGAAGCGGCGGGTAATAAATTCGTCGCCGATTTCATTTTTCGTCATATCGGAAATCAAAAGCCATGAACCGTACTGTTTGTTTACCCCTTCCAAACGGGCGGCGAGGTTGACCGCGTTACCCATAATCGTATAGTCCATCTTCCGTTCGGTGCCCATGTTCCCGACAACCATATCGCCGGTGTTAATCCCGATGCGGGTTAAAAGCGGATTGGGGCTCATTCCCTCACGCATGAAAAGCTCGTTCAGCTCAACCTCTTTCCGTCTCATCAGCACTGCAGCACGGCACGCGAGGCGGGCATGTTCTTTATAATCCACCGGAGCGCCGAAAAACGATATAATGGCGTCCCCTTCGTATTTATCGATAGTGCCGCGTTGTTCCAAGATAATATCGCTCATACCGGAAAGATAGATATTCAGCAATTTGACCAAATGTTCCGCATCGAGCGCTTCGCTTATTGTGGAAAAGCCCTTGACATCGGTAAACATTGCGGTAATCCATTTTTTCTGCCCGCCGAGCTTGAGCATGGAAGGATCTTCTATCATCTCATTGATAACATCGCCGGAAAGGTATGTGCCGAATGCTTTGCGGAGAAAGCTCTTTTCGCGCTCACTGATGATGAACGACACCATCGAATAGGTTAAGAACGATACGAAGAGTGCCAGCACCGGTGAGATAATAAAGATATAAATACCGGTAAAGTGGAATATGAGTTGATTCACCATCAGCACGACGAGGGACAGCACAACTCCTGCAATAATCTGAACAAGGGTGCTGAACCGGCGGATAACCACAATAATACCGAAAGAAAACGCAATCGCGAGCAGAGCCGACACCCAAACCGGCGCTTGCTGTAAGAAATCACGCTGCAAAATAGTATTGGCGACCGCAGCGTGCGTACCGACATTCACATATTCGCTGTGAAAGGGGTTAACACCGATATCGGTTGTACCGGTACTTGACCACCCAATAATACAAAAAGCATCTTTAAGTTTACCGGCAAGCGCCGTTTCAAGCTCCGTATGCCGGTTATACGATGCGGCGGCATTTGCATAGAGCGTTTCGAAATCGGCCTTTACCTGATCGTAGAGTTTCGCATCTTCAGGATTCCCAGCTTGTTTTGCCTCGTTGAACAAGTGCGCTACCGACGTACCGTAGTCTGTTTCAAAAAAGCTTTTTACCGTATCCCAATAGGTCTGCACAGCAGTAAGCCAAGCTTCCTTATCCTGCACAGCCCCCGATTCCAGGGCAGTACGACGCAGTTCTTCGCTTTCATCCCATAGCTGCATACATGTATCGATCGGCGCGTAGCCGGGGCCGAGGTTCCATCCTTGATTAGCCCGTAACAGGCGTAAACTGCTTGCCGTTTTTTCTCCGCTTTCGGCATAATCGATCAGCAGATAGAAAGGAATATGAGTAAAGCTGTTTTGATAGTTTTTTTTCGGCCAGCGAATCAACATCATACCGCTTGAATCAAGCGGTATTGAAACATTTTCTTCTTTACCGTCATACACGGCACCGATCAACGTAACGAGGTTTTTATCGATGACAACTTCGGGAGCCCCCAGTTTCTTCAACAACGGAGAAAAGGCAAGCTGCATAAACACCGTGTCGCCGATATTATCCGTCAACCGGATACGCCGCCTCACGCCATCACTGTCGATATACACATTAGTAAACCCCGCTCCCGCAGCCATACGGCTGATTTCCGGTATCGGTACTAAAGCGCTATGCCGCCCATCCGATAAAGGGGCGTTCACTTTCAGTTTAGGATAGACAAACCGCTCTTTCGCAATCGCATATAAATCTTCCGTACCCTCGCTCGGAGGATCGTCCTGCATATTAACCGTAATAAACGACGAACCGAACAGCCGCATTGCCTGTCCTAAATAGCTATCGTTCTCTATCGCCACCTGCTTTGTATGCCGGTAGAGAGTATCCCGCGATTGATCGATTAAATCCACCAATTCGCTCCCATATACGCCCGCCTCCGGCAGCGTGATTTGATTATTGGCAAGGGCTGCAAAAATATCCTGTACATTTGCGCCGATTTCTTCAAAAGAAGCGGCAAACTCGGACTTTAACGCACCGTTTAAATAGGTAAAATCCACACTCATCGGGCTTTTATCGATATATTCAATATCGAAGACTGCAAACTCCGCACCGAGCTGTGTCAACGCTTCCAAGCCTTTTGCAATCGTATTACGGGTCCACGGATAAAGACCGACTTTTTCGATGGATACATCATCGATATCCAGCAGCACGATAGAAGAATCCTCTTTAACATCAGACTTTAGTCCTAAAAAGAAATCATACAGCCGATTTTCAACACCTATCCAAAACGGAAATAGGTAGACTCCCGCACTCAGTAACCCGATAATGCACGGTATAACAATTGAAGGCCACGATGTTTTTTTCTTCACTCTTTACTCCCCATTAAATCTATAGTAAGATATGTACGAGAGTTATACAATGGGAAGATGCTAAAAACTTCATTTTTTATTAAAAGGGGGGACAGAATGAAACGTACTGTATGTATTACCGTTGCGGTTTTGATTACCATAGCGGCATCATTCGGCCAAGCGGCTGAAAAGATCGATACAATTTTAGAGACTGAAAAAACAACCTTCGGACAAGCCGCCTATCTGATACAGACAGCCTTGAATGACGGATCCGACAAGCTTGATTTTGAAACAGCATTTGACCGCTTTAAAAGCGGAAATAAAAATGTAATACGGGATTCGGTTACGGCAGGCGATGTAATACCGGTCAAGACCTACGCTTTTTTATTAATGAAGTCCTTCAATATAAAAGGAGGTTTAATGTACCGCATCTATCCCTGCCCACGATATGCATATCGTGATCTGAAGTACCTCGCGGTTATCCAAGATAATAACGATCCCGATGCACCGATGACGGGATCTACCATGCTCCAAATACTCGGACGCATCGATACGGTACAAGGCGGTGAACAATGAAACGTATACTATCCTTTCTTATCATAGCGGGTGGTATGACAATGTATGCTGCCGCATTGGATTTCGGTGTCAACCTGTCCAATAGTACCGAGTTAAACGGTACAAATAAGACTTTTAACATATCGCAGGCAAATGCAGTGGAAGCATTCGTTGAATTTCCCGTAAAGGATTTTTCATCGATATATATTTCCGGCGAAGCCCGATTTTCAGGGGCTTTCCCTATTAATCCTAAGGGAGCAGCTCAATTGCTCCCGATCCACCAAGCATTTAGACTGAAAAGAACGGATTGGTCGGGCAATAAGATCTTTAATGAGATCGGCTTGCAATGGTCAGTCGGACGTACTTCATTCAACGACTATTCAAATAAAATTTTGAGCGGTTTATTTGATGGTGGCAAAATCAACCTTATAATCAAGAAGGCCAACATTGCTTTTGCACTTGGCTATACGGGACTTACCTATAAAACCGATGCACAAATCAAAATAGATTTGGATGATATCGAACGTTTGAACAATAAAAAAAAGGTACTTGCCCCTCAACGGTTGTTCTTCCTTCTTTCGGCCTCTTTCCAAGAGGTTATTCCTTCACATACAATAGGATTCGATGCCCTTGCTCAATTTGATTTACTTAAACTAACCGGAAGGACACACACGCAATACTTTATACCGTATATCCATGGACGGATAGGCAGGAATATTAACTGGCAATACTGGATAGCCCTCCAATTAGGAGAAGCTCCAAAATTTACCTACTCACTCGCATCGGGACTTGCAGTACAATATTTTAACCCCAATTGGCGTTATTTTACGGTAACCGGTAAGCTCAACTGGGCAGCAGGAAACTACGATGGTACAGGACCGATGCGTTCATTTGTACCTATTACAGACACAAAACAAACAGTTGTTGCCAATGGGTCGATCAGCTCGTTTAGCAATACGCTTACCGGAGGACTCACGGTAAACGCTCGCCCGATACAAGGTCTTTTAACGGAATTATCATACATACTGCTGACCTCTCCGAATACCATACGCTCGCCTGCCTACATGGGATCCGAATTATCGGCGAAAGTAGCGTATCAATTCCATAATGATTTTGATGCATCATTCACCGGAGGCATCTTTATACCAAATCGGAAAGTTATCACAGCGTATAATCTGCGCTGGCTGACTGAACTGACATTTACCGTAAAACTATAGGGAACCGCTACAAACTGAAGTTTTTAGAGCTCCCCTATAGCGCTTCATTTTAGGAGGTGTACTATGAAAAGATATCTAGGAATTTTACTACTCTGCATGGCAGGAATTTTCTCAGCTGCAGCAGCTAACCTGACAGCAACAGTCACCGAAATTGCCGGAAAAGTTGAATGCAAACATCCCGGAAAAGATTGGAAAGCTGCAAAAGTAGGTGATGTTTTACCTGCCGGTTCTCTTATCTCTACCGGCTTTAAGAGTACCGCTATTCTTAAAACGGAATCGGCAGTACTGACGGTAAAACCTGTTACCCGCTTATCACTTGAAGAGCTGATAAAATCAGAAGGAACAACAAAAACGCAGATGTTTTTGATGGCCGGGCGGGTTAAGGCGGAAGTTACACCGAAAGAAGGCGAAAAAGCGGAATTTAAGGTTAAGAGTCCGACGGCAACCGCTTCCGTGCGCGGTACCGGATTTGAATTCGACGGATATAACTTATTCGTAGACCATGGAGCCGTTCAGTTTGAATCGGGTATCGGTATCGGAATACCGAAAATGGTTGCCTCCGGCGAATTCAGTACCTTGAGTCAAGTGGGTACGGTAACCGCTCCTGTGGCTGTCGCAACTGACACTTCGGATAACCGATTACAAGCAGCTGCTGCCTACACCGCATCCGGTATTGACTCAGGCAGTAACCGGCAGGGTATAGCCAAGCCTATTAGCGAAGAAGTCCGTCCCGGGTCTACCACAGTCAGCGTCGGCTGGGACGACTAACTCTTTTTAATCCATAACCGGCAGCAGCTCTCTCGTCGACAAGCAATAGACTGCCGGTTTTTAATTCAAAAACATACCGTATTCGGTTCATATCGATCATAATTAGGAATTTATGGATATCAAAATTATCTGTGCAGATATAACTACGCTAAAAGTAGATGCAATTGTCAATGCAGCAAATACCACTCTGCTCGGCGGCGGAGGTGTTGACGGAGCGATTCACCGTGCCGCAGGCTCCGAATTATTGGAAGAATGCCGCGCACTCAAAGGATGCAGAACCGGACAGGCAAAAATCACACGCGGATATAAGCTCCCTGCAGAATATGTTATCCATACGCCCGGACCGATCTATCAGGACGGCAAACATGGAGAACCGGAACTGCTCGCAAGCTGCTACCGCAACTCGCTCATTCTTGCCGCAGACTTTCACTGTGAAACGATTGCATTTCCTTGTATCAGTGCGGGCGTATACGGCTATCCTATGGAGGAAGCTGCAACAATTGCTCTTTCCACCGTCTATGCCTACTTAATGGAAACAAAAGCGGATATGACCGTCTATCATGTCTGTTTTAATAAGCAGACTGAAAAACTATACCGTACAATATTATCAAACATAATTATCAAACAGAGCGATTCAAGACAATCAAAAAATGGTAGGCGGATACTCACACGGTAACACAGGAACATGGAGAAAATAAATGGAATTTTTAATTTTTGGTCTTCCTATTGTAGCATTAATTTGGTTGATAAGTGCTATAATACAATTTTGCAGGACAAATAAAGAAAATATTGAAAAAAGAAAAGCCTTAAAAAAAGAAATTATAATTTGTTCAATAATTATTGTAGCATGGATTGTGATTATTGGGGGATTTTTGTTTTCTATCATTTATTCAATTTCTGTTTATGGAATGTAGCATGAAAAAAATTACTGTTATCCTTTTTATTATGATTTCTCTATTAGGAATGATAAGCCTTTTATATTCAGGAATACAATTTAATATTTTACATAGAAAGTCAGGTATGATATCTGTTGTAGCTGGGAGTAACGAAATCTCAACTCTTGCAATTGATTTAAAGGATTATCTTCCATTTGACAAGAACTCAAAAACAAATTATGTAAAATCACATTTTCAAATAGATGACAACATCCCTGTGCTTGATGGAGCAAGTGCACTATATCCAGTCTTTTCTGCGATTGCATCTGCAACTTATCCTGAAAAATCAGTTTGTTTCGATGGTGAAAAGTTCACCAAAGAAAGCAAAGTTCAAATGCGAAATACGAGAGGCGCTTACAAAGCCGT
The DNA here is from genome assembly GCF_010365865.1 of Treponema vincentii. Classification (NCBI taxonomy): domain Bacteria; kingdom Pseudomonadati; phylum Spirochaetota; class Spirochaetia; order Treponematales; family Treponemataceae; genus Treponema; species Treponema vincentii. Next base: position 1,867,300 of record NZ_CP048020.1, read on the forward strand.
TGTTGATGGCGTTGCAGATATAATTTTTTGCGCCTCACCTTCAGAAGGGCAACTATTGTATGCAAAACAAAATAATATAGAATTAGAGTTTGTTCCAATTGGCTTAGAAGCATTTGTATTTATTGAGAATATAACGAATCCTGTCAATGATTTATCAATTGAACAAATAAAAGGAATATATTCCGGTAAAATTAAAAATTGGAAAAAAGTTGGTGGAACAAATACTTTAATTGCAGCATGGCAAAGAAAAGAAGGAAGCGGCAGTCAAACCGCATTCTTAAAATTTATGAATGGAGAAAAGATACGATTAAATCCTTTTGGCATTTTCTTTGGAAGTCCTATTGGTTACTCATTTCGTTATTATGTAGAAGGAATAACACAAAATGCAAATGTAAAAATGATTTCTTTAAATGGAATTGCACCAACAAAAGAAAATATACAAAATGGCAGATATCCTCTATCTTCACACTTTTTTGCTGTTTACAGAAAGGATAACAAAAATGTAAATGTAAAAAAGCTGATAGATTGGATCCTTTCTCCTGAAGGTCAAAAAATCATTGATAACAATGGCTATGTACCGTTAAAAAATTGAAAAACGTCCGTTCAATGGGCGTTTTAAACTACAACTATCATGAACAAACCTGACACCTCTGCAAAACGAGCGACAATCATTATGAATACAATATATACCGCTGCACCATCTCAAACGCTTGTAGACAATCTAAACGATTTTTACCGATGGCTTGACGGTTTTATCAACTTTGAAAAACGGCCGCACAAAAAGACCTTTTCGCTTGAGGTTATCGGATACTATGCCGCGCTTTTTTCCAACCCGCAAACGGCGTATAAGTGCGTCCATATAGCCGGTTCAAAGGGAAAGGGCTCCGTTGCGGCGATGCTTTCGGCCTTATTCTCCGAATCCGGTTATAAGACCGGCCTCTACACTTCTCCTCACGTAAACGACTTCCGCGAGCGGATAACGGAAAACGGCCGTTTTTTCAGCGATTCAGCCTACCTCAAAGCATTCCGTACCGTACGGGAGAGCATCATGCCGCATATCGGTAAAGAGACTGAACCCCAGCCGAGTTGGTTTGAGCTGGTGACACTGACCGCCTTTGTACTGTTCCGGCAGGAGCGGCTCGACTGGGCGGTGTTTGAAACCGGCATGGGGGGTAGGCTTGACGCTACCAATATCGTGCAGCCGGAAATAACCGTGCTGACGCCGATCGAGCTTGAACACTGTGAATACCTCGGCCATACCATTCCGCTCATCGCAGCGGAAAAAGCGGGCATCATTAAAGCGGGGATTCCCGTTTTTTGCTCGCGCCAGCCGAATTCCGCGCTTGAAGTATTCAGGGGGCGGGCTGAAGCGCTCAATGCTCCGCTCTTTTATCTGCCCGATTTTATCGAAACGATTGAACACCGGCTGATACCGCAAGGCCGCGAAGTTACCATCCGCTTTTCCGCCGCGCATCCGGTAGGGGCGCTCTTTAAACGTCCGCTGCACGCAATACTCCCACTTTTTACGCCCGTACAGGCGGAGAACGCTGCGCTCGCCGCCGCTGCTTTTAAATACCGTTTTTCCGATATGCCGGAAGCGTTAATTGAAAGAGGGCTTTCAAAGGCATGGCTCCCCGCGCGATTCCAGCTTTTAAGTACGAAGCCTTTAATCGTCATCGACGGTGCGCATACCCATAACAGCATACGGACTTGCGCAGACACGTTCTTTTCTCTCCTCGACAATGGCTCCGCTAAATTAGATAATGCTAAGCCGATACTGGTGTTTGCCTGCGCAGCCGACAAAGACCCCGCCGGTTTTGCGCCGATATTCTACGATAAAGTTGGTTATCTCTACTTAACCGTGCCGGGCGCGTTTAAAAAGGGGAATTTAGAAAAAACCGTCGGCGCATTTACACAGGTTTTCGAGAATGAAACCAACGTTGTAATGGAATCAAGTGAAGATTTTAACGCGGTATTAAAGAAGGCCTTTACCCAAAGTGTCGCCGAAAACCGGCCGCTGCTGATTACGGGTTCATTCTATCTGGCAGCGGAAGCACAACGCGTATATTCTGCTGAGGGTTTTCAGGATCGGGGAACGCAAGGCTGACCGCGTAGAGCTGTAAGCTCACCTGTGCGGCTTCCGGTGGGGCTTCCGTTCCCTGTGGCGCATACAGGGGGTCACCAACAATCGGAAGTCCGGCTGCGGCCAGATGAGCACGCACTTGGTGCCGGTATCCGCGGGAAAGGCGGCAGCAAAGCCGAATGGGCGGCGGGGGCGAAAGGGATTCACAAACAGTTTCAGGGACGGTATCGTTTCCATCAATTGGGGATGGCAAAATATCGATCGTCTCGATCACCGTCGTATACAGCCGCCCGTCTTTCTTGTAATGCCGCGAACCGGAAACAACCGGAGCAACCCTTTTTGCGCCGGGGCCGAAATTCCTAAACTGACTTTCCAGTGTAAGCGGTAACTGTACTGCTATCCGTTCTTTTGCTGCTATCCCTCTCTGTGCAGCAGACAGCTCTTTCAGCGTAGCTAACTCTGTTGCATTAAAGCTATACCCATTATATTCCATAGCCCGGGATAGAGTCGGTTCTACGAACGCGCAATAGGTTTTTATTATCTGCCCCGCTTCCTGCCGGGCCGCAAGAAAATCGTATACCGCCTGATCCTTTGCAAAAAGCACAAGCCCCCGCGTATCCGTATCGAGCCGGTGCAGCAACCCCGCCTCAATCGCCTTTTTGCCGCGTACCTGCGCCTCCCGAATACGTCGTCCTGTCGGCCGTATCGCTGGTTTATTGCCGACCTGAACTTCCTGAATATCCCGCCCGTATTCGGCGGGCGGCTCCTGTGGATCTATCTGCGTAGCATCGAGTAGCGCATCTGTTTGCATATCATCGAATAGAACATCGCCCTCTGCCTCAGGGCTATGCAAAAACCAGTATACCAGCGTATTGCGTTCATCCGCTCGGAGCGGTGCAGTGGGGAGATGCGGCGGCTTATACACAACCGCCCAATGATCGGTTTCCCGTACAATACAGGGTTCCGCTCTATTATAATCGAAAGCCGCCATTACCATATCAATATTTTTTTGCATAGGCGCCTCAGCTATTCCCCTGTGACAGCCGCGTCTGCAAAAGGCGCAGGACAGTTTGGAATTTTCGGGGCGGCGGGGCGGTAAATACGGCTTTTTTTTGTGTTGAAGGGAGCGTAATACCGAGCCGATACGCGTGGAGCATCAAGCCGTATTCCTTCCATTCAGTTTCTTTTTTCCCATAGAGCGGATCTCCAACAATCGGACAGCCGATAAACCGCGCATGGAGCCTAATTTGGTGGGTTCTGCCGGTATCGATTTTAAAGAGCACCAGCGCATACCGCCCATACACCCGCAGCACTTTATAGCGTGAGCGGGCGTATTTTCCTTTAGACAGATCTGCCGAGGCGGCAAATCGAATACGACTATGCCCGTCGCGGAATACCGACGTTTCGATAATACCGGCCAGTTTTTCCGGTATGCCGTTCAGAATTGCGAGATAATATTTTTCCGTACGCCTCAGCTTAAATTCGTTTTTTAAAAAGGCTTCCGCCTCGGCACTACGGGCGGTGATAAGGATGCCGGAGGTATCCTTATCAAGCCGGTGAACGATACCTGCACGCAATAGCTCGGCAAAATTCCCCTTCCCCTGCTCCGCTTCGAGCAGGCAGGCGAAGGCATCATGAATAGGCGACGTGTGCAAGCGGTAATACGCAAGCGCCTGCACCAGCGTCCCCGTCCAATTGCCTGCCGCAGGATGCGTAACCATACCAGCTCGTTTATTCACCACGATGACATCATTATCTTCATACAAGACACGGAGCGGAATAGGTTCGGGTATAAGAACATCGGGAAGCGGATTTTCCCATATCAGTGTGATACGGTCGCCCGCTTGCACCATGCTTGAAAGTTTTGCCTGCCGCTCGTTGAGCTGCACAGCTTGTATCCCTGTTTTCAGCTGTGAGCGGGTCATACCGGTAAGCACACTGCAGCAAAACGCATCAAGCCGCAGCTTACCGATCCCATTCGGTACTGTAAGCTCAAATACTTCAGACATATTATTGTGCAACCGTATCGGAGCCGCTGCCCTGTCCGGCAGGAGCTGCTGCAGTATTATTTTTAAATAATGAAGCAATTCCTCCAATAGAACCCGCAGCCAATGCTGCATCGGTCATAAGTTTCAGAGTCTGAGATTCAGCTTTAGCGGATTGCGTTATTGATATAAATTGAATAGGAGCTTCGGTAAGGGTATTCTCCCTCTCCAAACGTTTTTTTGCTGCAGAACGTTTAATCGCACGATACGTTATATCGATTAACGCGATCGTTATTGATATACCGGCAGCAGTAAGGAATACGCCGAGCTGTTCTTTTTCGGTAAGAGGGATCGCTTTGTCAACCTGTTTGAGTGGCCACGGATAATAGGCAGGATCTTTCGGGTGCTTCGCCGCACGAATCATATCGTAACCCCAAAAGGATAAAAGTGTAACAAAGGGGAGCGCCCCGAAAGACAGTATTTCAAACCGCCGAAGTTCCCGCTGCCAAAGCGGAAATTCCTCTTTTGTATAGGGAACCGGCGTATGGTCTTCTTTTTTTTCTTCTGCGATCAGCGGTATCTGTGCAGCAGCCATCATGCACAGAATAAAAAATGCAGTACAGCGCAATCGTTTATTCATCGGAACCTCGTCGGGGATATATAAAAGCTAACCGAGCTTTTACACATCGCAAAGTGTATCCGATAATCGGATAAAATCATAGACGGTCAGCGATTCCGCACGGGCAGCGGGATCGATTTCGGCCGCTTTTAACAGGGATTCCGCCGGCAGCATCTTTTTTCCTCTAGCAGCAAGAATCGTGCTCAAATTATTCTTCACCGTTTTGCGCCGCGAACTGAAAAGGCCGCGGACAAGGCTTAAAAAAAGACGCGCATCGCGTACCGGCTGCGGGGACTGTTTTTTGATAAAGCGGAGCGCTCGGGATTCGACATTCGGTTTAGGCCAAAAGGCGGCGGGAGCAATATCGCGAATCGGCTCTACATCATAAGCCCATTGGCACAGCACCGAAAACGACGAATAATCCTCACTTCCCGGAGCCGCGGTCATCCGGAGCCCGACCTCTTTTTGCACGGTTATCACCATACGGTCAAAAAAACACTCGGCTTCGATTGTCGCCGCGATGAGCTTTGCTGCAATGTTGTACGGCAGATTCCCGAAAAAGGCCTTCGGTGCATGCCGTTGATATTCAGCCTTCCATGTTTTAAGCACATCGCCTTCTATTAAATGGAACGAATGATATGAACCGAAATAGGACGTTAAAAGCTGTACGAAGCCGCGGTCTATTTCGAACACGGTTAGATCGGCGCCAGCCTCCAACAGCAGCGATGTCATCGAGCCGAGCCCCGGGACGACTTCCCATACAGCATCTCCGGCGGAAAGACCGAGTGCGGAAATCAGCTCCTGCCGTATATGTGCATTAATCAAAAAGTTTTGTCCGAATTTTTTCTGCATCCCAAACCCGTGTTCATCGAGCACAGCAGCGAGTGCGGACGGCGCATTATAGTCGGGAAGTTTCATGTTCAACCTGAAGCGGCCGTGCCATCTTCCGTTCATCAGCCCATTCGCTACGGGCGCGGAACACCTCGCTGCCGTCGGAAGTTCTCACAATAGAATGCACGCACACGTTATCTTCAATATGAGAGCAGCGGCAGCAGAGTTCTTCCCCGTATTGAGCAGAAATCAAAAAATTGGTATCGAGGACGCGGAGCAATTTGCCGCGGCAAAAGTCCGCATCCATAAACGACAATGCCCAGCGGATATAATTCAGATTATTGACGTGCCCGTTCATATCGATATCCAAAAGCGACGGATGGAACAGCTCTTCACGCTCCCAGTGTTCCGGCAAGGAAATCTTTGCAAAAACCCGTCCTTCCAAATGCTCGTCACAAAACGTCAACGAACCGAACACCGTGTCGTCAAGAACGGCAGGCTGATTGGTGTGCGTATTCAGCACAACCCAGCACGTACTGCCGCGCACACACACAGCGCTCCATGTCGGCGCAACGAGTCTGCCGTCCATTCGGTACCCTTCCGTTCCGCCGCATCAAAATCTTTAAAAGCCGCAGACAATGAAGCTTTCTTTCCGCCCTCAGCGTAGTAATAGGCAAAATCCCGAAAACAAAAAAGCCCCTTCGGCGGCTGCGCCCATGTTTGTAACGTCAGACAATCGAGCCAGAGCGGATATTCATGTATTTCAAAATGCTGCTTCGAAATAATCCACATCAATCCCCGTTCTTGCAGCTGCGGCATAAATATGCCGGTAGAACTATAGTGATTAGCCGCCAAATCCTGCGAAAGCGCAGCAACGGTTAACGGCGTACAGCGATACTGCCCATCGATGGCAGTGGTCGGCACCGTATACGGCATCGTGTATTTATTGTCGAGTATCATAGGCACCAGTGTAACTGCTTTTAGAGCGTTGTTCAATGCAACATATTAGAAATGAAAAGTACGATTATTTAAAATCAAGATATTTTGATTCCAGTAGTGGTAAATCACAGCATCTTTTTTTCACAATCTTTTCATACTCTGAAAGATTTTTTTCATCCTCAAAAATCAACTTCCGTAAGTTTCGAGCTATTCTTAATATGCCTTCCCTATCAGCTTTTATATAATTGTATTGGTTTTGTAGCAAACGACGGTATTTTACATCGGGAATATTTATAATATCAATTTCCATCAGCACAGAATCTAAAACCGGAATCATATTATTGAAATTGATTGCCCCATAAATACCGTTATTTATTTTTCTAAAATCTTTTCCGTTCTTCATGTTTCTATGCTTCGGTTTTGGTGATGAAAATGGAGCATAATACTTTATGTTCTCTATCTGAAGTACAATCCCAACATAAGGACGGGATTCATTTTTATTTTCAGAGACTTTGGAGTCAAACTGCCGTAAATAAGCAATCAACAACCCCGACGCAAGCGTCGGGGTATGTTGTTCTCATAAGGTGGTTGCAGTCGGCTTTAATACCCTTTATTACGACGCAAGCGTCGGGGTATTAAACCCTCCGCACGAATAAAATCATTTTTTATGTGATAGAATTTCATAAATTTCTCAAAAAAAAGGAGCCATTTCCGGCTCCTTTATAAAAACGTGCGTTTTTAGGTTTTCACTTTATGGCAGAAACTCGCCGCTTTTTTAGCATTTCACTTATTATGGTAGAAATTCACCGCTTTTTTAGGGCTTCACAAATGTGGTAGAAGCTCACCATATCTTTAATATAACAGGAATTATAATGACCGTCAAGATAATATATTTTCATCAATCAGGAATGTGGAGTTTCAAATACATAGTCGCGGTGCAGGCGGTCAATGAAGTGCTTCATTAAATACTCGCCGCCTTCGACTGTGTAGTGGATACCGTCGCCCTGTATAAGTGGTATCCATGCGCTGTCTTTAGGTTTAATTGCGCCGATGTATCCCGTTCCATATTGCTCGACAAGACCTTTAAGCGAAATCCTTACCAGCTTTTTGGAATCGTATTCTTCGGCGACGGAATCGTGTACTGCATTTAGGTATTGCATCTTTTCGTTATATGCAGCGCTCCGCACAACCGGTAAGCCGAGCCAGTACAGCCGCGGAACGGAAGCGAGCGCAGTGTCGAGATGTACTTTTACCATTTTACGATACACCTCTTCCCATTCGGGCGAGCCTGCCGTAAGAATGATGCCGCCGGTTGTCCACATATCCTGATAGTCATTCATACCTAAGAAAATAACAGCCGCATCAAAACGTTCCCCATCTTTTTGATCGGCAAAAATAGCTTCAAGTTTTTGCGGCCAGTTATAGTAATCGGATCGGAGAAAGCCGGAAGAAGGAACGCTTAATTCCCGTACGGCAATAGAGGTATCGGAGCCGAGCGCACGGGTCATACCGGCAGCGATACTGCGCATCTGAGAATCTCCGAAAAAGAATAGCCGCAAGGGCATCCGCGCGGAATGGACAACCGGTAGTGCGACATTGCGGAGCATCGCTTTAGAAACCTGCCCCACCAATTCTGCAGGCAGCCCGCTACCGCCTAAATTATCCGAAAAGCCGGGGATTGTTTCGGTGTACCCCTGTTCTCCGGTTACCGCGTAAAAAGCGGCGACCTCGCTGTCGTACACCCCTTGGCGGTAAAAGAACGTATCCCATTCGCCGCGCTCCGCTAACCCCGCCGTCCGTATAAACACATTCCTCAATACGGGGATAACGGCAGCAACGGGAGATGATTCGGTCACGGAAACAATCGGCGCGGTGAGTGCGCTGTAAATATTTTTTAGCGAGGCTCTTTTGATGTTTTGCACCGGATGCGCAAGCCGCTGCCCTAAAAACGGAATAAGAATAAGCAGCGTTAGCACAACAAAGAAAAAGCATTGATTGGGAGAGTATCGGCCATTCCGCCCTTGCCCGCTCTTTTGCCCTTGCCGATTGTCGTATTCTTGCCGCTCGTATTGAGCCGATTTGCCGCGTTGACTGTTTTCACTCATACTCTGCGTATCCCCCTAAAATCCGAAGTAGATAAACGGTGCGATGCCGGACGTCGACACAATGTTGAGGCCGACAAAAAACAGCACAACGGCAGCGGCCTTCACCGCAAGCGGCAGCCGTACATACCGTGCAAAATACGCGCGGCGTGTCTCTTCTTTCGGGATTTGCAGTAGAAAGGCGGCGGCGAGCGGTACCAGCACAAACCAATGCACCGTGCGGAGCGGCTGTGTGATATTCTTGAGCGAAGAAAAATACAATGCAATTTCCCGCACGGTATTCGACCGGAAAATCAGCCAGCTGATATTGATAAACACAAAAACGCGCCCGATCCGAAGCAGCCGGTTCATATCAATGTTCCGTCCGGCAAACCGCACTATGCCGCGGCGCGGTTTATCGGATACAGCCGTTGCAGTGATGAGAGATTCTTGGTTGCCCGCAGCAGTGTTGATGGCGGCGGCGCGGCGTTCTTTACCAAGCACAGCGACTACCCGCTCTGCGGCGCAGGCAAGTCCCTGCAACAACCCCCACAGCACAAAGGGAATGGAACCGCCGTGCCACACCCCCGCGATGAGCATTGTCCCGACCAGCGCAATCACCGTGCGGACTAAACCGTAGCGTGAGCCGCCGAAGGAGAAGTACACATAATCGCGCAGCCACGACGAAAAGCTGATATGCCAGCGCCGCCAAAACTCACTCACCGATTGGGAAAGATACGGCCGGTTAAAGTTCTGCGGTGCTTCAAAGCCGAGCAAAAGCCCGATGCCGATTGCCATATCGCTATAACCTGAAAAGTCGCAATAAATGACAAACGTATACGACACCAAAGCGACAAGCAATTCGAGGGTATTACACTGTGCAGGATTCGCAAATACGGGATCGACGGCAAGCACGGAAAGAAAGGTTGCCAGCACCATCTTTTTTATACAGCCCCGACAAGATCAGCAGTACGCTGCGGTCAAACGCTATCGGGCGTTCCGCCGTTACGTCCTGTGTAAGGTTGTCCGGCAAAGCTGTAAAAAAGGCTTCCGCCTGCACGATGGGCCCCGACGCCAGCTGCGGAAAAAACGAGATATAGAGCAGTACTTCGATAAACGATTTAACCGGTCGCATTTTGCAGAGATAAATATCAAAAAATATAGCTCATCGAGCGGAACGTATAGTACGAAATACCGATCGGTAATAACAGCGAGCAACTTTGTAGTTGCAGTAACAGCGGGGACTGGAGCTGCCCGTTAAAAAATGTGTAGTTTAAAAAAGAAATAAAATCATAAAAATATTTGAAAAATCCGAGGAAGAGAATGTGCAACGCGGTACCGGTTATCATTGTAATGGTACGGGGAATATAATTTTTTTGTATACCGAGCAGATAACCGGTAAGACCGGACAGAGCCGACACTCCGAACAGCAAGAGGCAAAAGCGCCAATCCCAGCAGGCATAAAAAAAATAGCTTGCGCAGGTAAGTAGAATAATCCGTTGTCTTTTCTGCCTGAATACATACCAATACAGAAAAAAAACAACGGAAAAAAAGAGCGCAAACCGAAGTGTCGGAAATAACATCTCTCAAGAGATTAAGGAAGCGATGCCGGTTTGTTTGCCATCTTGCGCTGAATATCGGCGGCGCGATTCGCCGGCATCAACGAGAACCAATATGCAACGGAAGAAGTCTTGTTTGCTTTTTTTGCAATTGCCTCTACCGCCCGCAGCACATCGATAATATCCTGATCATCCATTTGCAATAAGTTTGCGACCGCCTTCTCAGGCTGCATACCGTTGATATACCGTGCAATCTGGTCGATATTCGCTTCCCGCATATCCCGTTCCGTCATCATCTGTTTAAAAGACTTTTCTTTTTCTTCTATAATAGAAAGCCGATCGTCCAGTTCCTGTGATACCTGTGCCGCTTCTTTTTCGCGAGCAGTAACATCAGCCTCTTTTTTATCAAGCTCCTGCGAGCGGACATCCAAGGCGATCAACCGCTTTGCATACCGGTCGGCATCCAAATCCGCATCCGCATCAGCCGGAGAAGCGACACCTGCCGGCGTCTTTAATCCGAACAACGAGTATACCGGTGAAAAAACTCCCCGTGCATTGATTAAGCCGAGATAGCTGAACCAAAAAAGTCCGCCGAAAACCAATATAATAATCAATAAAAGCAATACTATTACTCGTCCAAAAGAACCTCTACGTCTCACCGGAGTCCTCCCTGCATATTTCAGTATCGGTAAAAATCTTAACAAATATTAGGGCATCCCTAAAAAGCATTTTTTAGAGATGCCCATCACGCGCTGTTAATGTTTATAGAGATATTGAAAGTATTCCATATCGGTTGATAATATCTTTTCGGTATCGGGAAGCGCGTTTTGATATACTTCAAGACTCTTCCAAAAGCTATAAAACTCAGGGGACTTGCCGTACGATGCGGCATAGATTGCGGTGGCCTGTGCGTCTGCCGCGCCCTTTATCTTCTCCGACTCGGAATACGCCTTTGAAAGGATGCTCTTTTTCTCGTTTTCCAACTTACCGAGCCATTCCGCCTTTTTTCCCTCACCGGTAGAACGGAAGGTCTGCGCAATCTGATTCCGCTCCTTAATCATTCTATTATATACGGAGGCTTGCAATTCGTCGGAATACTTTATCTCTTTAAAGATAACATCGATAACCTCAATACCGAAATCTTTCAGCTGCATATTCGCTTTCTTTAAAATTTCGGCGGCCAGCACATCACGCCCTTTTTCGATAGCAGCATACACAATCTTTTCCGCACCGGTTACCTCTTCCAACTTCACCTCGTCCGTGTTCAGCCCGATCTGCTCTTGGTGCACCATTTCATTAATGCTGTTGGTGTTGCGGACAACGTCATTCAAACTGTTGACGGTGATGATATCCCGTACTGATGAGTCGATAATATCCGAAAGACGCGAATAAGCGGCTTCGTAGGTTCCGAGAGATTGATAAAACCTACGGATATCTGAAATACGCCAACGGCTGGTGGTATTCACCTCAATAAATTGCTTTTCTTTAGTGAGGATCTTTTGAGGGTCGCCGTCGATGCGCAATAATTTTGCCGTGTATCGATGTACCTGGTACAGAACCGGTATTTTAAAATGAAGTCCCGCCTCCGTTTCGGCTTTGACAATTTTACCGAACTGAGTGATAATCGCAGTTTGTCCTTCATTTAAGATATAAAAGGGCTTTACCGACAACACAAGAATAAGAATAAACACCACCACTGCGCCAAACCGTATGGTCTTTTTAGCCTTTACCGGATCTATTTTGCTCGCTCTCACTGTTCTCCTCCCGAAAGATTTTTTAACGGTAAGAAATTTTTGACGTTTTTATCGATGAAGATTACCTTGTCGGTATTTGAAAATATCTTATCGAGTGTTTCAAGATAAAGCCGCCGCTTGGTAATATCGGGTGCCTTGCTATACTCGACATAGACGGCATTAAAACGGGCAACATCTCCTTCCGCCTTGTTAATCCGTTCCACCGCATAACCTCGTGCTTCTTGAATCATCCGGTCTGCCTCGCCTTTCGCTTTGGGTATCTCTTTGTTGTAGGCTTCTTTGCCTTCGTTAATTAACCTGTTCATATCCTGAATGGCGATATTAACATCCTCAAAAGCTTGCTGTACATCTTCCGGCGGAACAACATTTTGCAGCTGTACCGACGAAACCGCAATGCCGAGACCCAGCTGCTTATACTTTTCATTCATAATTTCGGGCGCTAAAAACTGAATGGAGTCGCGTTCAGATCCCATAATATCAAAAATAGCGCGATCGCCGATTAGGCTGTTGATTGCCGCTGTGGACACATCGCGGACGGTGTTAATCCGCTCACCTTCTTCAACATTAAAGAGCCATGCTTTGGGATCGATAATACGGTACTGTACCGTCCATTCAACATTGATAATATTCAAGTCGCCGGTCAGCATTGAAGATTCGGTGACGATATTATTCCGGTACTGACTCCGGTCAGAGGCCATCGTGGTACGGAAACCGAACTCCTCTTTTTGAACGGTCGTAACCGGAATGTGATACACCCGCTCGACAATCGGGATAATGAACTGTAAACCGGGCTGCAGCGTCCGGTTGTACTTACCGAGCCGAGTTACCACACCGTTATCCGTTGTCGAAACAACGGTAAAACTGAAAAATGCCAAGATAACGAGTACAACCGCTGCACCTATCGCAACGAGCTGTCCGTTTTTTAATTGCTTCATTGAGCCCCCCTCCGGAGCAAGCACATCAGAGACTTTTGAAAATATGCACACCGTCTACGGCGTTGCTGAGTAAACAACAGTCCTCGACGTACAATAAGTACGCCTGCGGGTGTTGTTTACTCAGCGCCTTGTATCCGGTGCCACTATTTTCAAAAAGCTGACGGAAAGTTTATTCAAACAACCCAGCCTCCGGTATTCTGCGGTATTTGACTGGCTTATCTGATGTGTTTGCCCGTCTTTTATCATAAATTGAGCGAGATTTTTTCAAAATTTAGCTCAAGATGTTTTATTCATAATCCGACAAAATTTTGTCTAAATCTCTTTTTCCGTATGAAACATGTATTACCGTTGCAATATCTTTTTCTACAACATAAAAGATAGAATAATTGCCTATGGAAAAATAGCGAACACCTATTGAATACCATGGTTCATGCGGGTAAAGATGGTAACTTTCCGCCATAAAACTCAAACTATCCATAGCAGAGTAGAGTTTAGTTAAAACGGCATCTGCATTAATTTTCGATTGTAATTTATTCAAGATATAAGCATAAATGTCTGCTATATCATTTTTTGCTTGATCTGATAAAACTACTTCCATTATGCGAACCGGCTTTTTATTTCTGAAAAGGCTTCTTTAACAGGGGTAACCCTTCCTTTTTTCATATCATCGAATCCCTTTTGCATTTTTGCTTTAAATTCCTCATCGGATTCAATTAATGGATTCAGTCTTTTCTGCGCATATTGATAAAGAAGAAAATCAAGATATTTTGAGGCATCGTCAAGACAAGCTTCCGGTAACGTTTTTATCTGCTTGATAACTGTTTCGTAGGACATCTTCTTCCCCTTATTGCGGCTAGTTTACCATACTTTTCGAAAAAATTCTATAAATCATTTGTGCTTGCCCGTCTTTTATCATAAATTGAACAAGATTTTTTCAAAACTTAGCTCACAAGGAATAGACCTGTTCGATAACTGTGTTGTCGAACAGGTTGCCGAGTTCTAAATCGCACAAATGGTACAAACATTGCATTTCAAGGTAACCTGTTCCGAAACGGAAGTTTCCGAACAGGTTTAATATAAGCACCTCATATTCGCCTCACTTGCATTGCATAGCAATGGCTGATTTGAAGAGGGTATGAGGTTTTATTTCCCCTTCATAAAGTCGGATAATTTAATATATTTTGCCTTTGGAAATGTACTTATTATATTTAATATCATATCTTCGTTTATGTTTTTTTTACCCGATTGTATCATACCATAATTCCACTCCCGTATTTTATGGATATCATCCACGCTAAAATTATTCGTTAGCACTAGTTTCTGCATTTTCATCTCCTATCAACATTGATGGGCAATATATTTTAATTTCCGGTAAATTTTTTATGTTCCCAATTCTTTTTATACCGTCAATCGTTTTATCATTAACAATATGCTTAAAATTCCATGAGACAATTATGTGGGAACCTCTAAAAACCTCAGTTTTTAGAGGTTTTCCTTAAGCTTATTTGCGATGTTTTTAATAAGTCATTTGTATTTATAGACTTATTAAAAACTCGACGGGCGCCTCTAAAAATCTAACCGAGTTTTTAGAGGCGCCCATGTCACATTTTGCCATAATTGCGGTTGCTATATGGCGGCAATCATCAAAGCTTTTTTCTTTTAAAATACCCGCTTTTATAAAATCCCGTGATAACTCATCTACATTATTTTCAATTTTTACAACAGTCATCTCGATTTCTTTTAATTTTTCAAACATATATGATCGTTTCGGTTCCGGACACTTTTCTAACTCTTCAATAGTCAAGTCTGAAATAACTACATCATACACATTATTCTTTATATTATTCCATAGTATTACCGTATCTTGCATTTTTTCAGGGGAATCTTCCGCTTTGAGAAAACTAATTATCGATGTATCAAGATATAACCTTTGTTTCATACGGTTATTATAACATCAAAATGGCATTATTTCTATTATGTAGTAATCCCTCCTTACACTACATTCTGCGGTTTACCGGCAAGAAAGCTTTTTACATTATCTGCGGCGATATGCAACAGCCGCGTCCGCGCTTCGCGGGTTTGCCATGCGATATGCGGCGTTATAAAGCAGTTGGGGCAGCCGAACAGCGGATGATTTGCAGGCGGCGGCTCAGCGCTCAGTACATCGGCTGCATAGCCGCCGATGGAACCTTTTTTCAACGCTGCGGCAACCGCCTCATCATCGATAAGCGGCCCCCGTCCGGTATTGATAATAAGTACGCCCGGCTTTACTTTCGTAAGCGCTGCGGCATCGATCATTTTTTCGCTTGCACTGTTAAGCGGCGCATTCAAGCTGATAATGTCGGATTCGGCAAGCAAGGTTGCAATGTCAACCTGCTTCGCCGCAGCGAGATGAGGTACCGTTTTGGGCGAGCGGTTGACATAGAGTACCCGCATCCCCATCACAAGCGCAATTTCCGCAACCCTTTGCCCGATGTGCCCAAACCCGATAATACCGAGCGTCTTCCCCGTCAGTTCAAACGTCGGGAACGAGGTATAGCAGAAATGCTCGCTGCGGCTCCACTTACCGCCGTGAACCTCATCACTGTGTTCCTTTACGTGCCAATAAAACTGTAAGATGAATGCAAATACCAGCTGCGCAACGCTGTCGGTGCTGTAGCTGGGAATATTCGTTACGGTGATCCCAGCCGCATGAGCGGCCTCTACATCGATAACATTATAACCGGTCGCCAGCACGCCGATATACCGCAGCTTGGGTAAACGCGCAATCAATTCCTTTGAAAACACAATTTTATTTGATAAAACCGCCTCGCAGTCTTTTACCCGCTCATATACTTCATCGGGTGCGGTTTTGTCATATATCGTAATATCCGCAATATCCTGTAAAACCCGCCACGACAAATCTCCCGGATTAAGAGTGAACCCATCCAGTACAGCTGCTTTCATACAAACCTTCCTTTATATATACGGTAATTTTCCGGGAGTATTATAAAGGGCAAAGCGTTTTTTTTCAATTGAATAGTATAAAAATTAAAATTAAAATTTTCTGTTGACATATTGAGAAAGCATGCTATCATAATAAATAACCTTCTTTGAAGGAAAAATTCTCAATTTCAATAAAAAGGAGTAGAACAATGAAATTGTCAAAAAAAACATTGGTAACGGTTTTCTTACTTACCGTATGTTTTACAGCAGCATTTGCACAAACCCCACCCCATGTCGAACTCATGCGGCTTAGTCCGACATCGATGACAAACGAGAGCACGCGGGGGGCTATTTGGAACGGACGTCGACGACTACCTCGACGTAAACGAATGGAGTAATGTAAAACCCGAAAAATTATTTGGCTTTTTAAGCTATGGAAAGAGCGGAACCGACAAACTTAACTTTGGCCTTGCAGGGCCGGTCGCCAGCAAATTTTATTTAAGCGGTTTTTTCGGGGGTCAGTTGAATAGTTGGACTTCGAAAAAAAGAAACCGAGAAAAACGGTAAAGATAAAAATAAGACGACAACCGGCACCAGTACCACTAATAAGGCAAGCGGCTCACTCCTGTTCGGTTTTGACAATATCGGTATTATGGGAAGTTTTACCTACCAACCTAGAGCTAACAATGGAACCGTTACAAATAAGCTGACTAAAACAACGGATACCAAGAATAAGTTCAATCTTGAAGTTGCTTTGAAGGCTGGTATGAATATAACAGGGTCGGAAAATAAGATTTTTAAAGCATCTGCAGAGCTAGGGCTTACTTCAAAGGTAGATAAAGAGATAACAAAGACTACCGGGAGTTCCCCATCTTATACTCTAGCCAACGGTAGCGAATACACACTGCGGCTAAACGGCGGGGTCGGATTTGATTTTGCACATAACGGTCCGGTAACGCAAGGAGCGAGCTTCGCACTGAACACCGAATGGAATATATACCCAATAGTCACTAGCGAGAATAGTTCAACAAACACAAAAGTTAAAACATATGGTAAGCTGAGCGACACACTTACGCTTGATCCCGCATGGCAAATTACCTACGAACCGGAAGAAAGCAAAGTCGCCCTTAAAGCAAAAGTCAACGTACCGGTAGCATTCCACTTTGAAAACGACGAAAACTACACCGATACAATAATAAGCGGCTCATCCACGAAAGTCTACAAGGTAGATCGGAAGTATACCACCGGAATCAACTTCACTCCGGCATTGAGCGTAGGACTTACCTATGCTCCCATTTCTAAGTTCCGCTTCAATTTAGGCGCTAAATTTAAAGTTCCCACATTCGGATGGACCATAGAAACAACGAAACACCGCAACAGCAGCGACGGCTCGCTCACTGCTGCCGGTACTGACAAAAATGTAACATGGGACTTTAAAACTGCAGACGGTAAGATAGAATTTTCCACCGGTTTTACATGGCTTATCTCACAAAATATCACCTTTGATGCCTATTGGAATCTAGGAGAAAACTTACTGAATGGATTCAAAATTGATTTTAACGAGGGTAATAACAACTTCTGGAACACAGTAAATAAGCTATTCGCTCACAACATCGGCTTCTTACTGTCGGTTAAACTATAAAAAAAAATCAACACCTTCGACGCAGCGCGTCGGGGAATAAGTGGGGGATAGCCCCCTAAAAAACGAAAGCCGTCTTGAAAAACTGACGTTTTTGAGACGGCTTTCGTTTTCTAAGCATACAAAGCGGTAATAATACATAATTATGAATTGATCTTCTCGACTTCGTCTTCACTTAATCCGGTAGCTTGCATTATCTTTGGTACGGGATCACCGAGCTGCTTTAATATTCTTGCTGTTTCGACTTTTGCTTGATGAGAGCCGCGTGCTTCACCTTCGACAAGACCGCGTTCGAGACCTTTCCGCTCAGACTCGTTTATCATCGAAAGCCGGTCGCTTTCATATTCCCACGCTGCCTCATATCGTTTTCGTTCTTGTTCATCCAGATAAAAGATATCCATCACTCGATTGGCCTTAGCCATTACAGGATTCCCTTGTGCTAACATGGCTCTCTCCTCCTATCTTTTGAAAACATGCAGGCATCTACTTCGTTATTTCACAAAAATTAGTCCTCGACGTGCAAAAGCACGCCTGCGGGTAATTTTTGTTCATGCCTCGTATCTGTTCTGCCTCTTTTCAAAAGCGCTGGTTATGATAGATCACAGCTAGTTTATCACTTTTTGACCTTTATCGGTAGAGACTTTTTCCCATATCTGTTCCGCCAAGGATGGCGGTGATTCCACGCAGCAGCGATGTTTTGCCGAATGGCAAAACTCGTGTTTTCCGATAGACACGGAAGTCTATCGGAAAACGACATCTCCACATCGATTTTACGCCCGTCATTTAAGCGGATTTTTATATCCAGCCGTCCTGTTTTATCGTTGTAAAATCGGGGAATTTGTTCGCTATTCTCGATACGGACATCATCAAAATCATCCTTGCTCAACTGACTAACCAAAGAAATAAATTCGATCATAATGTCTTTATTTTCCTCGGTACCAAAGGGACAGAAGCGGCATGGATGCCGCTGGTTATATCAGAAACGATGTTTCGGCAACAGCCGAAACTCGTTCTTTCCATTGTACACGGATGTACAATGGAAAGAAATGCGTAATCATTCCGAGCGGTAAACCGCATGGGGATGATAGGGGATTTTCTCATATTTGCCTCCTACAGTCCTTATATAACTTTTGGAACAAAATGGCAGGAAATTATCCAAAAACTGTTACGCAATCCGCTTTAGCGGATATTCGGAATTTTGGCAAGCAAGGTTTCAATGCCAACCTGCTTCGCCGCAGCGAGCTGCGGTATCGTTTTGGGCGAACGGTTGACATAAAGCACCCGCATCCCCATCACAAGCGCAATTTCCGCAACCTTTTGCCCGATGTATCCAAACCCGATAATACCAAGCGTTTTCCCCGTCAGCTTAAAAATTTATCATTGCCCGTTCCAATCTATACTCGGTATTCTTAAAACATATTGTTAATTATTGAAGAAAAACGCTTTTTCTTCAATCTTACTTATGAGAGGGTTGTCTCTAAAAAAATTTACAATCTCAGATGTAAACCTTGACTTATCTTTTTGATTTATATATAGTGATGCCTCTAAAATTAAAATCGTAAACGGTAAACATTATGAAATACTGTAAAAAATGTATGATAGCAGCAATGTTCTGCTGCGGTGTAAGTCTGTACGCGCAAGAAACCAAAAAAGCGCCGGTTATCGTCATTACCGGAAACAAAATTGAACAGGTAGCCGAAGAATCGGTCGAAAAAGTAACGGTTGTTTCCGAAGAAAAAATAGCCGAAATGGGTGCAAAAAATGCAGCGGAAGTGCTGCAAAATATTCCCGGTGTTACCATAACGGAACATCCGATGGAAGGGGTATCCATGCAGGGTTTCAGCGGAGCCTACGTCAAAGTGCTGATCGACGGTGTGGCTGTCGGCGGAGATGTCGGCGGCGCCTCCCCCATCGCACTTATTCCGGCTTCGGACATCGATCATATCGAAATCGTAAAAGGCGCTTCGTCCGCACTCTACGGTTCTGATGCGATGGGCGGCGTTATCAATATCATCACAAAAAAGAATCGGACAAATTGGTCGGTTACTACTAAACAAGAAATAGATATCCACAAACACTATTACGGTATGGCGGGCTTCTCCTTTAAACATAAGGCGTTCGGTTTACAGGGAATAGGATCATTCGACAATATGCCCGGCATGATAACCCGCAATGCCGATCCGCTCGGACGGCAAATAGATACCTTTATTTTCCCGAAAACACGCATGGGATTCGGGAGACTTACAGCCGACATTTATACCACGTACGGACCGGTAAAGCTGTACGGAGTATATACAAATCATAACCGTTACATGAATCAGTCGGAAGATATTGCAAACCGATTTATCAGCGAAAAGGGAGAAGCCGGTATAAAAAGCTCGCTGACATTCGGAGAAATGGCACAGGTCAATATTTTTTCAAGCTACAAATACTTCAAACATATCTTTGATGAAATATATACGGCATCGGGAAGCCCAAACCGACGGAATTCAGTATTCCATGAACTTGAAAACGAGATTAACGCTAACTTTGATTTTTCCATCGCACATTCATTACTCGCAGGTATAAACGCAAAATGGGCGATGATGCAAGGCAGAGAGTTTCCGAAGCCCAAACATTCAGTGTTGTTAGGGCTGTTCACCCAATACACATGGAATATGCAGGGAGAAGACGTACTGCGGCTTATTAGCGGATTACGTTTTGATATTGCCCCACCTTTACAAAAAGGAGAAGGCACATTAGCCCAGTTTACCCCTAAATTCACCTTGCGATACGACCCGCTGGATTCCCTCACGATTCGCTTTTCTTATGGAATGGGCTTTAAAGTTCCGACCTTGCAGCAAAAATATTGGCTGTTTTTCCATTCCGCACCGGCGAACTTTGTGTTATTAGGCAATCCGGCGCTCAAACCGGAATACTCTCACGGTTTTAATGCATCCATCGAATATAAACCGGTGAAAGGCCTGACATTCGGTATAAGCGGTTACTTTAACTATGTAAATAACCTGATATTCGCAGTTGAAACCGATAAACGGACAGGCACATTTCCCGATGCGAACGGCGTTCTCCATAGGGTTACCGGTATCCGCCAATATCAGAATATCGACCGTGTAATGACAACCGGCGGCGATTTTTCCGTACAATATCAATGGAAATGGATAGAGACCACGCTGACATACACCATTGCCGGTATGTACAATTACGATCTCCAAAATAAGCGGTATTACCACGGCGCCTATTATGTACCTCATCAGATTAAACTCAACATCACCGGTATTATTCCGGTTTGGTTAACACGAATAACGCTGGGTATTAACTGGGATGCACCGCAAAACATCCGTCGAGGATATGATATCAGAGCTGCCGATAAACTGAAATTGACGGATGAAAATTACATTGCGAGCCCGGACAAGCTGCTGCTCAATCTGCATATCAGCCAAAAGTTCTGGAACGATCGAATTGAAGTGTATGCCGGTATAAAAAACCTACTGAACAATATCAGCTTTATGAAAGGTACGGACGGACGGACAATGAAAGACTTCTACGGTTTGCAAGAAGGAATTGTAGGGTATTTCGGCGTCGGTATTAAATACGATGCGGCTCCCGTTAAAAAAGAGCAGAAACCGCAGGAACCTGCACAGGATGCAGCGCCTCCGGCAATGCAGACCGGGGAGAGCATACCGATGCCGGCTGAAGGAACGATGATGCCCGGAGTACAGCAATAAACAGCTCCTTTTATACCTATTTTGATTTGAGAGGAATAATCATGAAACGATATAACACGATAATACCGGCAGCGCTGCTGTTGTTCGGTTTAATAAACGGGTGCACGCCAATACTGGTAAAAACGCAGAACACTATAAAGAAAGATTCCTATGCGTTTACGTCGACGCCGCTTCCCGGCGAACCGAAAACACCGTTCCCGACGGCAAATGTCGATTACGATAATCACAATCGGATGATTTTTTTCGACTGTACCAACGGTAAGATGAAAACGATAGACAGCGACGCATGGGATATTGCCATTGCCGTAGGTGATGTACCCGATAGTTTTCGGCTTCCGGACGGTTCGACAAGTAGCGCACCGAAAGCAATATATGCAGTAACAAACTCCGGCGATTACGGCGAACACGTCCGGTTGCTTCCATTTAAAGCGGGTACGGCATCAACCGATTATATGGGAAAACGGTTAGACGAAATCAAGCAGGTTTCCTTTAAGTACGGCGAGCAGGAACTGTCTCCGTTTCAAAACGATCCGGATAATCCCGCTGCGTCGGTTGCAAACCCGTTTTATGAGGCATTAACAAACGGTAAGCATTATTTGCTGAAAACCGGTAAAACCGACGATACGGCAAAAGTATATGAAATTTGGTTTGACGCAATAACACCGGCAGTCGGGGCAGCCTTTACGTTGCACATCAAACCTGCAACCCTTTCGGCGGCAGCCCCGGGTGCAGCACAACCGAAAACCATAGCAGGATTCGGTGTCGAGTATACGCTGACCGGAACCGTAAACGGTGACTACAGCTTCAATTACATCAAACTTGGTGCAACTGCTGCTTCGGCAAAAATACTTGATACGGAACATGACAATATTCCGAAAAAAAACGAATGGCAGCTCCTCTTTGTACGTACCAATGTATATGCCAAAGAGATGGGACAGATGCTCAAGAATGACGGCATCGTCAGCACGTCATCCATTCTTACCAACTCGCCTGCCGGAGTAGAAACGGCGGCGCTATACGGATGGGATTTCCCCGAAGTAACGGCAGCTCCGAAACCGGTGCATTTTATAAAACAGGTCGATGGAGTCGGCAAAGGATTTGCCAATTCTCTAAACGATGATCCCGAAAAACGGAGAAAAGCGTGGTACTACGGGTTAAACATGCCGCCAACCTTTTATTTATCGCGCATAACCTACGTTTTTAAATGGGGAGTACCTTCCAATATGCATTATGTTAAATTCCGTCCGGGAACCTTCTACGGACCAAACGGTGAAAAATTTTATGTAACATTCCGTTATGCTCATGTAACTGCCCCATAACGAGACTGCTGAAAGAAATCATCACCTCTTCTCGGATACATATATCGAATACATATATATGGAGAAATTATGAAAAAATTGCATCATTATCCTTTTTTTAAGTGCGCAGCAGCGTTATGCTGTATCGGCGTATTTATCAGCTTGTTTACGGCTTGCCCCAACGGACAAACACCTAAAAAAGGTGTCGCCGTTACCGTCAACGTATTGGATTCCGTAGGCGGGGTTCCCATTACGGAATCTACCGTACTGACGGTATATAAGGTGGGCGCAAGCCGTTCACTGTATGATCAAGTAAGGATTGTCAACGGCAGCGCCCTGCTCTATCTCCTTAAAAACCAACGCTATGATTTTAACTTGAGCGGAGCGGAAAATGGGCGTGCAGCTTCGGTTATTGAAAACTACTGGATTAGAACTGCGGATATGCAGACCGTTACGATGATTCAACGCATGATTCAAAAGGGAGCACAACCTGAAGCGCCGTCAATTCAATCCGTTACGTTAAACGGCCAACCCTTCGAAGACGGTAGTGTTTGGTCAAGTGCGGTCGGTCAAACAATGAAGCTTGAAATCGTATTTACATCTCGCTCACGCGCTATCCAAGCGATTCCGGATAACGGCAACTTCGGATGTGCGGTCGGGATTGGGACATCTCCTTCTTCTCACAATAACATCGCTACGGTTTCGCCTGTCTGTAAACGCGATATCGACGGGAGCTGGAAGTGCACGGCAAACTTCTCTTTCGATAAAATTTCTTTTCCGAATGAATTCAACAATTTTGTTATTACTGCCTACGATGTTGCCGGGAACCGTGTAGAACGGCATATCAATTCCATTGAATTTCAGGAACGCCGCCCGGGCTTAAAAACCATAGAAGGGGCTTCGATTAGAGGCTTTAGAGTTGAAATGCATCGCTATCCTCATTCGTTAAAGTTGTTCAATAATCCGGGACAATCAGGAACACGCCCGTTCGGTGTTACGGCCCACAATGGAGAGAGTACTACCTCCGAAGTACTGCTGTGGTTCCAAATCAAAGATCTCGCATCGCAGGATTTACCAATCCGCGGCTTTTACATATACCGGCGTATACAGGGGCAAGCCGAATGGACGCTTGTAGGCCGTCAACAATATGCAGCTGATTATACCGGAGAACAGGACTATCGGTATCCCTCATACATAGGTTTTCACCTCGGCTATGATACCGATTCCTCGCTTGAAGAAGGTGTAACGTATGAATATAAAGTCAGACCCTTTATCGACGGCAGTCATTATCTTGATTCACCTACCGCAACGGCACGCCTTTTACCGGCATCTACCATAGAGTTGATAAATCCTGCGGACAACGGTGTGGTAAAAAAATCGGAACTGGACAATCTCAGTTTCTCCTTTAAGATAACCAACCCCGCTCTCTGGGATAACCGACTGGCGGATGCTTTTTCATTTGGCTTGCTTATTACCGAAAAAGCATCGACTGAAAATGTTGTGTTTGCAGGAAAAGTAAGCGTAGCCCTAAAAGCGACAGCCGGAAATAGGTTAAAATTGCAATATGCCGTTTCGGGAAATCCGAAAGAATACTCCTTTAAAGAATTACAGGAACGGGGATTCATTTCCGGAAGCGCTGTGGAAGACGATTTTATTTCGTACCGCAACGGCATTGTAACGATTCATCCCCGCTACCTTAAAACGGCAGCATTCAATCATCCCCTGTTCAAAGATGCAAAGTTTACAACCGGCTGTACGTATGGCTGGGATATTCTCGATTGGGGCGAAGATGCCAAAAATATTTCGGATAATGAACCGGCAGCATTCACAGCAGTGTGGCTGAGTAAAGATGCGGATGGGAATGAAATTCCTTACCCCACTGAACCGCTCAGTTCCAGCGAAAGTTTTGTCAGCCATCTTCGGTATCCGGGAAGTTTGAACGGACAATGTTATTTTAAAGTAATAGAAGAATAAAGAGCGATGAGGTTTATAATGAAACACCAAAGATACCGTTTTGATATATTGTTTTTTTCAGCAGCAGTATTTGTCATATTGACTGCGGGATGTTCGATGGGCTTTGTCGGTACGGCACCCGAATCCGACAGAATCGGCGGTGCACAAAGCGGCACCATGAATGCCAATACCGCGTTTAATTCTGAATGGATTATCAACCAGCAGGAACGACATAACGCGGATGAGCGGGTTCATGAGGGATATTCGATTGTTAAAACCACGGCCTCGTTTAATCAGGACGTTTTTACTGCCTTAAATGGCAGCGTTGTCGGTGCCCAGGATTTACACGACGGATACCTATATTTTTTAATAAAAACCGGATCCGACGCTGCGCAGTTCCGTACCGCAGTGCGCGCCATGGATGGCGTACTCTATGCGCAACCCGACTATCACTACGATGCTCCCGCACTCGTCGCAGATGATACAGCGCGTCCTCCGTACCGGAATCTCGGCACAACCGGCAGAGGATATTTCGGCACACAGGATGGCAATCTTACGGAAGACCCAAAAGCGGATCTTGCCGACTGGGGGCTCACCGTAACCGGCGCCCTCGAAGCATTTAAACGCTATGATGCACACGATGCGGTTCATCCGGTACTTGCAGCCATTATCGACACCGGTGTAAACAGCTTACACGAAGATTTCTATGATAAGACAAATCACTCTATCATCCTTTATGCAAAATCTTCGTTACACAGGGGAAGTTCTGTACAATACTCGCCCCCCCAGCCGGTACCGCTCCACGAAAACTGGGATAATCACGGTCACGGTACCCATTGTTCGGGAACAATTGCAGCTGTCGGAAATAATGGCAAAGGAATTTGCGGCGTTGCCCATGCGCACACCAAACTTATCACATACCGCGGCCTGGATGCATCGGGTGGCGATAGCTATGCAACATATTCATGCCTCGGCGACCTGGCCCAAATCATCACCGAACTTCGCAAAGAGCCCGGTGCACGCGATTCCGCCGTTTTTGCCGGATTGCCGTCAAACGTTATCTCTTATCCTAAACTGACACAAAAAACAGTTCCCGTTAATCTATCACTCGGCGGCTATGCCGTACACCCCTACGAGGTGGAGATGATGAATAAAGCGTTGGCCGCCGGTATCTTACCGGTTATTGCAATGGGCAATGACGGGAAAACGCTCGCCGCATATCCCGCAGCGCTGCAGGGAATTTTAGCCGTAGGAGCAACCGCAATGGATGACACGCGGGCAGCATTCAGTAACGGAGGAACATGGATGAGCGTGTGCGCTCCCGGTGAAAGTATTTACAGCTGCGGGAACGGCGGCTCAAACTGGTCCAATTATCATTCATCCGATGTAAAAACAAGCTATCGGTGGATGAGCGGAACGTCGATGGCAACACCGTTCGTAACGGGGGTAATCACCTATCTTTTATCGATTAATCCCGACCTTAGCCCGTACCAAATTAAGGCACTGCTTGAAAATACCGCCGATAAAATAGATCGACGTTCACCCTATGGGCAATACGATTCACGCGGCTTTTCTAAATGGTACGGCTATGGACGAGTAAATGTCTTAAACGCAGCAAATGCCCTTAAAACAGGCACCATCCCCGCTGAAGGAAGCGTATACAGCGAAAAGGCAGTAAAAATAACCGTAAAAAAAGCAGGCATATCCCAAACAAAAAAGCAAGTATGGCTATACGAAAAAGAGAGTGGTATTTGTGCAGCGGTCGGACTTACCGATGAGCATAACGGCACCGTTAGTTTTTACGGCTTACGGACAGGGTTTGCGTATGAAATCGGTATTAACGATGCCGGCACATACAAAACCTACCCCGTTACCGCTACAAACGATACCGATATAGAATATACTTTTTCATTGTAAAAAATAGTGAGTCTCTAAAACTTCACTGTCGCCGACAGGACGCAAGCGGTTCCAACAGCTTTGAGATTTGCAAACAGCAAATCTCAAAGCTAAACAAAGAGATAGATAGTATCCACACGAATAAAAGTAAAAAGTTACTGATGACGATTCAGAATGTTGCAAGAAGAAAACTTCGAATAATTGAAGCTGCAAAAGTTGTAGAAGATTTAAGGATCCCTCCTGGTAATCGTTTAGAAAAACTTGTGGGGAATTTAGACGGATTTTAGTCAATCAGAATAAATGATCAATGGAGAATTGTCTTTAAGTTTGAAAATGGAGGTGCAGAAAATGTTAGAATTACAGATTATCACTGATGAAAAATTACCCAATATTCATCCAGGGGAAATTCTTAAAGAAGATTTTTTAGATGCGATGAATATTTCTGCATATCGCCTGGCAAAAGAAATCAATGTTCCTGAAACAAGAATCTCCGAAATAATTCACGGAAAGCGTTCAATTACTGCGGATACCGCTATCAGATTTTCAAAATTCTTTGGAACGACGGCAGAATTCTGGTTCAATCTTCAGAATCTGTATGATTTAGAAGAAGAAAACAATAATCACTCTCTAGAATTTGAAACAATAAAAATGTACGCATAT
The DNA here is from genome assembly GCF_010365865.1 of Treponema vincentii. Lineage (NCBI taxonomy): Bacteria > Pseudomonadati > Spirochaetota > Spirochaetia > Treponematales > Treponemataceae > Treponema > Treponema vincentii. Next base: position 1,894,182 of record NZ_CP048020.1, read on the forward strand.
ACATAAATTATCTAACATCCGCTTAACCTGCCATTGTCGCATCATAAAAAGTATACTTCCGTATGGAAGCTGCTGCCTGCACTTCACCGAAAAAGAAAAACCCCAGCCGATGGAAGTCATCAGCTGGGGTTTCCCCGCTTTTACACAGGGTTGGTTGGAAGAGATAACAACTGATTAGTTAAATTCCCGCGCTATGATAGGCAGTATATCTCTGTCGTTAAAACCTACTACCTTTATGTTATTACCGTTAAAGAAGGTATCATCTCCAAAATCATCTTTCCCCTTATATATGCAATTCTGCTTATCAAAGTCCGCAGGAATACCGGTACCCTTTATTTTCTTTATAGAATCCTTAAATCCTTGTTTGTTACTGAAAATCGATTCTACTTCATCTTTTTTAAGGTAGCGATGGTTAGAATCCGGTTGATTTCGATATGTATTACTGATTGATGTACCTAACTCAACATCACCATAACCAGTATTATCAAAATACCGTACACCGATATATTTTGTATCTTCTACTTTAATAATTACATAATAATTTTCCCACTGGGTTGGAGCCGAAAATGCACTTGCTTTATATTTCTTACCATCCTTATCGACAATATCACCGAAGGCGTAGGTTTCGCTCGGCGGTGTCGGCGTTTTGACGGTAACAGTAAAGGTAGCGCTCTTTTTCTTGTAGGTAACGGTTATCGTTTTGATACCTTCCGCCGAAGAGTCAAAGCCGCTTATTGAGTACTCGTCTTTAGTAATCAACCTTTGGGGAGCTTCCGTATATTTTACATAAACACTCAGACCGGCCGCATCAAACTTTTCACCGACTGCATACTCTTTTTTACTCAGCCCATCTTTAATTTCCAACTCTTTTACAATCTTCCATGTTGCTTCATATCCCGCATTTTCTTCGGGGAATTTTTGAGGCAAAAGAGGTGTCCATGCATCAAAATCGGCATCATCTTTTTCCGGTTTGCCGACCTCAGCTTCTTGTATTTTCTCACCGTATTTTCCAGTTAAGATTTTTGTTGGCTCAGAGCCGATCTTACCGCCTTTCGCATCGAATGTAAGCGTAACAGTTTTTCTGACGTAATAAATCTTTACAACAGTTGAACCGTCCGCCTCTATCGTCTCCTGCGTAACCGTAGGGGTTTCATAGCCCTTGTACTTCGCGTCCGTTCTTGCATTTGCCGCTGTCAGCTCACCGATTTTACCGGTTTTGCCTGTATCCTTATCTCGAAGATCATAGTTGCCTTGTGTATGTGTATCTGCAGGGCACACTTTTCCTGTGGCGGGATCGACTTTCTGCGTCCAGTGCTCAACCGTGTAGGTTGCTTGCTGTGCCGGCTGATCTTTCCAGATTGCTTTATGTTCTGTATTTGCAGTAAACCTAGCCGGCACCGGCGGCTCCCATTTTACGAACTCCTTTCCCTCTTTTGTCGGTTTAGCGGGGGGGGGGAGCAGATCCGCTTCATACCTGCCGGAAATATCTGAAATGGAATTTCCGCCGTCCGTGTTAAACTTTGCGGTAAAGATATTTCTGTCATAATAAATATCTACAATGGTTAAACCGTCAGCCTTTATTTTTTGCTGAACAATCTTTCCATCCACGTGACGTACCTTGCTGAGGTGGAAATTCTGATAGGTTTTTGCTTGCGCTTGTGTGTCTTCATCCGCGATGCCGGAAAGCGATTCTTCTACCTTATCCGTATAGGTATCGCCTATGATCGGCTGGTTCCAATGTCTGACGGTATAGTTTGCCGATTCCAAAGAATTCCACTGTGCGGTGTAGGTAACGTCCTCTTCAGGGAATGTTGCGGGCGGATCAACTCTTACTTCTGTGCGGGATTTCCAGCTGCTGAATTTCATACCGGCTTTTTCCGGTTTGGTGATAGTCTCTGTTACCGTTTCACCGTATTTACCCTGTACCTTTTTATTATCAGCGCTTGATCCGAACTTTCCACCGTTCGGATCAAAGGTAAGCGTAATCGTCTTCCGTGCATAATAAATATTGACCACGGTGGAACCGTCGGCTTTTATGTTCTCTTGCTTTATCTTTCCGGCAGGATGCTTTGCCGTATCCAACTCAAAACCTTCCTTTTCCTGTGCAACAGCCTTTGTTCCACTGCCAACCAAACCTTTCAGTCCAGTCTGAGGTGCGGTATCGTAACCGGTTCCGTCAACCTTTTCCCAATTATGGTTGACCGTATAGGTTTTCTCGATTGCACCGCCTGTACCACTACCGGGTCGCACATTCTGGTTACAAGAAAAAAAGAGCGACATTGCGAGTAATGCGCTTCCCGCTAAAAGGCATGTACGCCAAACATTTCTGCGCAATCCTATCCGCTGCAGACTTCTTAGACATTTAGTCATCTCTGACCATCCTAAACATACATTTCGCTTGTTAAAAGCAATATGTAAATAAAAGCTAACAACTTATAACGCAAAATCGGCTGTTTTATAGCCGACTTTGCGTTATATTTTTACTTAACCGATTATTGAGCCTGCTTTAAGGTAAGCTCGCAAGAATTTTGGACTCCTGCTTGTACAAGAAGTTTTTCTACTCCATAATACAAGAGTACATCTCTACCGAGTATCTTCTCGTGTATGTATACCTCTACCCTGCATTCATGTCCGACCGGTATACCGCATAGCGGTATATTTGTCGGAAAACTCATGCCACGAACAGGAAGTTCATTGCTCGCAAATATCACATCCTCGCCTTTTCCATACAATGCTTGATCGAGCGCGACAATACTCATCGATGCATTTGCCGGTATGGTAAAACTCGATTTGATTGTTGCAATAACCGTAGCGGTAGGGGTTGAATTTCCGGTTATAGTAACCGGTACACGCGTCAGAGCAGCGGCAGTACCTTGAATAGTAAAAGCACCTGCCTTTATATCACGAAGACCGTTAGGAAGATCACTCAATGCAGCTTTAGGTAAGACTGCTTTAAACGTAGTAGAGCCGGTTATCACGGCCTTTACCCACTTACCGCCTTTCTCTTGTTGAATAGGCAGTCCGGAAGAACCTACCCATATCTCAGAAACGACATCTGAAGGATTAGTAAATGAACCGGTTACGGTTAAACCTTCCGAGGGCAAAGCACTCAAATCGATTATTTGATCCTTTACAATGTTGTCAATTGTTATCGTTGTGACAGGGGTCGTTTTAATTGTAATGGTATACTCTTTTCTATCGCCGTTTTGTGCCACAACCGGGATTGTTACTTTATCGAACGGCGGGTAAAAAGCGTTCGTATATTCTCCCTGCCAACCGTCGATAGAGGCTTTTTTACTTTCCGGTGTCGCCGTTACTCTGATTTCTGTAATACCGTGCGACAAAGTGAGCGTATAATCCGTCTTCGCAGGTGAAAATGCTTCGTTTAACGGAATTGCATAAAATTTATAACCGTTTCCGTAATACTGAACTTTAAGATCGGTAAGCGAATTTTTCGCTTCGGCGTTCGTATCTACTTTTTTTATCCACAACGTATAGACATTCGGAGAGTATTCGTCAACTACCAATACATCTGACAGAAGGATTATCTGCACGCGGACATACCCCGGTGACCTCGGCATATCCTTTGTTAAATCGACCGTTGCCGAACCATTAAATACCTTTTCGGTATCTTTGTTAATTCTAATTTTCATCTTGGTTGTCAGAGGGAATTCCGGTACTGCGGTTATCGTTGTACTGGCAAGACTTTTCGACACCGTTGCATCAAAGTTTTTGGTTCCAAACACTCCGGATTTTTTATACTCGTTAAACGGAGCCGTATAAAAGTCACTTAAGCCAGTGCCCGTAAATGTTTTCAGTACAAAACTGCCTTCAGGCCGGATTGCTTTGATGGTATATTGCTTCGTGCTCACCGCATCCGCAGCGGTAACGGTAATAACAAAGAGGTTCTCCCCACCCTTGAGCGGCGTAAATTTCGTGTTTTCGCCGGACTTTAGGATAAGAGGAGCACTGTCGTTTGCAGTAACCGTCATAACAGCGTTTGCATCATCGGGTGTTGCCTGAATATAAAACTGGTCGCAGCTCGCATTCATTTTACACGTATAGGTATATGTTGCTTTAGCAAAGGTTGCGGGAGCTTCTATCCAAGGTTTACTAATTCCGGACAATCCGCTTTCCAGTACCAATGTTTTAAGCGCAGCATTTGAAGAAGCGCCTGTACCGGCTTTTTTTACAGTTATAGTATATTCATAAGCATTGGTAGGGCTCTCCGTTTGCTTTGTTTTTATCTTTATTATATTACTGCCTTCCTGCAACGCCTGTACTTCTCCGCCATCAACCGTTGCGGTAATACCGGTATCTACTGTAGGTACAACCTTTATTTTGCTGACGCTTGCCGGAACCCCAATCGTATATGCGGAATTATATGCCTGAAAGAGAGGGGAAAGTGCAAAACTTTGACTTTCATCGTCTGCGTTTGTTACGGTAAGCCCTTTCAGTACGGGAACTTGTGGTGTAAGGGAAGGATCGCTATAAGTAATAGTTACCGTCGTCTTTTCTTCTACACCGTTATGAATAACCGCCACCGTCAGCTTTTTTACTTTTTCACCCGATCCGAAATTCACTTCCTTCTTATTTGTTTTAACACCATCAATAGTTACGGGACCGGCAGATTCGGATGTTTCAACCTCGACTTTAGCTTTCGTTGTTCCAACGTTAGCAAGATAACCGGAAGTAGCCGAAAAAGTTACCGGTACGGATTTATTGGCATCATCGGTAACGATAACCTTTTTTATTGCACCCGCATTATACCGAATCTTTACCGTATGGGTTTGAGTCTTACCGTTATAGGCAATAACGATCGTGCTCGTTTTGCTATCCTCATTGGCGGCGAATGTGAAATCTTTTGTTCTTGTTTTGGCACCGTCTATCGAGACTTCCGCACCAAAAGGTTGAGCGTTTACCGTCAATCTGGCCTTATCGGTCTTTACCGTTGTGCTATGCACAGTATCATTTTGGATAAGCTCACATGGATTACCGTCACCATCCGTTACGGTAAACCGTGCAGTTATGATGGTTTCCGTATCGTTGCCGGAAGTTCCGACATTTGTCTTACAACCGGCTATAATAATACTGAGAAAAAGAAAAATTGTACAAAAATATTTTTGTAAATGTTTCATATACACTCCTTGCTCCGTCCCGTTATCCGGAACAAAACAATATAAAAGTTTGATTCCGCCGTACGGCGAAACTATCGTCAAAAACCGTCAAAAGTCGGTTATTGCTTTAGCCCGTTTTTCATCGAAGAAGACATTGTCTTATGTTGATCGGCCGGCATAGTTGGAAAGCGTTCATGCATTGCCGCTGTATCATACACGACACTGAAACTGATATACACCGTACCGCCTTTTTTATAGATAAAGCCATTAATAGAAGTGTTTGAACGAACTTCCCATTCCTCAGTATCATTTTTAGCATAAAACATCATTATTCCTTTTTTACCCGTAAACGAAAACGACTTTCCGTCAGCCGCAGGCGTAAGAATAAGCCCCGTATCGGGCAAGTTCTTATCTTTTTCAAATTTGTAACCGATATCCACCGGCATACCTTCGTATACCATCTTGGGAGATCTAAAGAACAAATTGCCCGAAACTTTTTTATTAATTGTAATATTTTCGAGATACGGTCCGTATTGCTTTCCGTCCATTGTTACCAAAGTAGAACCTTGGTAGTTACCAAGAACATCAGCTTCTGAAATAAGCTCCCGTTCCGCTGCAGGCGGCAGCTTTCCTTCATCGGGTACAAACAGATCAGCACCATTCAGATTGGTTCCATTCGGATTGTTTCCCGTTCCACATGCCGAAAGGCACACCACAAGCGCCAAAAGACCGGCCAAAGCAAGAACTGCTCCTGTACCTGCCTTACTTTGAAAGCGCCCAAAAAACCGGAATTTTTGTTTCATAATTCCACTCCTTCATTTTTAAAAGACAAGCGTTACGCTTGATAATTTCGTTAAATATAAGCGGCGTAATACCTTACACGGCTTACAAGTAAGTATTAGGTAACTTTTTATGCAAGTGTATTCCATAATACTTAAAAGTCCACTCCCCTATCCTTCCAGCCGGTACTCTAACGTAACCGTCAGCTCAATTTGTTCCGGCGCAGAATCTCCCAAAGGAAAGGGAGCCGCAGCACGGACACTTGCCAACGCGGCCTCATTTAAAAATTTATACGGGCACGGGCTGATAATATCCGCCTTAACAAGCTGCCCCGACCCTAACACGAGAACGCTCAATGTAACGCTCCCTTCCTGATTATGTTTCCGGGCAGCTTTAGGGTATATCTTTTTTGCCGCTATCCGCTGCAGGATAATGGCCTTGGCATCCGTGACAGAACTACCATTCCCACCGGCTATACCGGCAGAAGTTTCGTCCTCTTGTGCCCCCTGTGTTTCCGCACCCGAATCGACAACAGCCGAGTCGGGCGTCACAGCCTGTTCAGACTGGTCAGCTTGGATATTTTGCGGCTCCGGTATTGTTTCGGATACCGGAGTTTCTTTCCGTTTCACCGTCTTTTGCACACGCTGTTTTTGAGATACGGGTGCTGCGGGAGCAGGCAGCGGAGGACTTTGCATCACAAATTGGGTTTGTCCCGGCGCCGGTACGTCAAACGAAATATGCAAAAATACTGCGGCTATGATAACAAAATGCAAGACAGCGGCTGCCATAAAAACCGCAACGGAGACGATACCGTTAGTTTTGCGGATAATCATGTTTTACCGCCGCATTCCGTATGCCGCTCTTATTCAGCACATCCATTACCGCAACAAATTGTTTAAAAGCTAAGTCTTTATCGCAAGATAAAAACGCCGCGGCATTAGGATTTTCGGCTGTCCGCCTTTTTAAAAACACTTCCAATTCAGCCAGATCATAACGCTGCATCCCGATATACACATCGCCGTCTTTATTCACAATAATTTCAATATTTTTTTCGCGTACCGGCGCACCCGATTCAGCTTCCGGCAGTGCAACTTTCATTACCGGTTTTCCAAAAGTAGAACCGATCATAAAAAAGATAAGCAGAATAAAGACGACATCTATTAATGATGTAATATTAATTTCAGCCTTTCGCCGCTCCGGCTTAAACCGTTTCATTGCAGTGCTCCGTATCTCCGGCCGGAACATCGGAAGATTGCTGCGCCGTATGAAGTCCGTTTAATACGGAGATCAGTTGTTCCATATCGCGGACTCTCCGCATACTTACCCAATCAAATAATTCATACACAGCAAATGAAAAGATTGCAGTTACCAGTCCGGTTGCAGTCGTAATCATCGCTTCCCAAATACCGCCTGATAAAACCGTAATATCTACGCTGCCTCCTAAAGCGGCAATCTTCTGAAACGCTGCCATCAAACCGGTAACGGTTCCCAACAATCCGAGCAGCGGCGCAACGGCAGCGATACGGGAAAACAAAATAAACCCGCGCTCTTGTACAGCTATAATGCCCTGTACGGTTCGTTCAAAAGCTTCTGCAAGCGCTCCGGATTGGGTGGAACGATATTCAAAAAAGACCTGCCCCACACTTTCAATACATGAGTTATGCAATCCTTTCTTTTGAAATGCAGCTTGAGTAATTACCTGCTTATGCAAAAAAGCCGCTTTGCATTCTTTTAATATGCTATAAAAAAGTTTACGCTTATATTGTGTGCTTATATAATAGACCAGCCGCTCAGCTGCTGTTGCGAGTACAACAAGATATAACAGCAAAATCACATAATTTACGGCTTTGCCCTTCTGCATTAAATCGATAAAATAGTATAGTCCGTCCATAATTGCCCCATCCCGAATGTAACCTAGGGATTACTTATTTAACGGACGCAATACTACTGAAAAACATTCATAGTGTCAATAATTTTTTCTGGAATTTTTCCCAACAGAAGGGCAGACACATCGGAACAGCCACAGACGATAGCGGTTCCATGCAGTAAACAAAGAGACTATGAGTTTTAGAATAGACTTTCCGTAAGCTTTTTGAAAATAACGTTACTGGATACAAGGCGCTATTTTCAAAAGGACTTTGATACCCTGTCTGACTGATAGCGAGCCCTTGACCTAACGTAATCTTGCGCATACACTCTATAGAAATGAACAAGAAAACGGTTGCTGCCTATTGTGCCGCTTTTGTGTACGAAATAATAAAAGTTTTTTATATTGCTGCCTTTTCCGTCGGCTATCTGCAGAAGATATCCTTCTTTAAATATAGTGCACTTGCGGCGCTCTGTATGCCGGTACTTTTATGGCTGATGCTCGCATTAAATGAAAAAGACTTCCACTGGGCACTCTATGCATCCGCATTGTTCAAATTAACTGCTGTTTGCGCCGAATTCCTCTATATTTTTCAGCGGGGATTTGCTATAATAGGGATTGTCTTTAACTCGGCACCGAGCAACGGCAGTCTCGATTTTTCAAAGGGAGTGCTTTTTTTCCTTGCAGCCGATACGGTGTTGCTGTTTTATTCATTTATAAAAGGGAGTGTGTATTATGCAAATAATACCGATTGCTAGCGGAAAGGGCGGGGTCGGAAAAAGTCTTCTTTCCGCGAATCTTGCAATTGCCCTCGGACAGGCAGGAAAAAATGTTCTGGTTGCCGATCTGGATTTAGGCGCATCGAATCTTCATTTGGTTCTTGGGCAGCAATCGAACGCGCACGGAATCGGTACTTTTTTGTCGGGAAATTCTTCATTCGGAGATATTATTGTAAATACGGGGTATCCGAACGTACGTTTTGTTCCGGGCGACTCCGAAATTCCCGGCTTCGCAGCCTTAAAAGCCTCCGATAAAAACAGCTTAATCAAAAATATGCTTAAAATGGATGCAGACTACTTGATTCTTGACCTCGGTGCAGGAACACACCTCGGTATTCTGGATTTCTTTTTACTTTCCCCGCAGGGCATTGTCGTTACCGCACCATCGGTTACCGCGATACTGAACGCGTATCTTTTCTTAAAAAATGTCGTATTTCGTATGCTTTACGGAGCTTTTAAGCGGAACAGTCCGGGTTTTAAATACCTTGAAAAGCTCAAATCCGATTCCTCGTCCATGCAGCGAATGTACATTCCTCGCATCATTACCGAACTCGAAAAAATCGATCCTAAAAACACCGAGCTTTTTTTGTCCAATCTGCATAAATTTAAGCCCCGGCTTATTATGAATATGCTCGACGATCCGAAAGATGCCGACAAAGCCTTAAAGATCCGCCGGTCATGTCAGGAATACCTCAACATCAATCTTGAACACCTCGGTGTTATTTACCGGGATACAATACAGGATACGGCGCTTGCATCACGTTTACCTGTCATCCTATACAAACCGCAAGCTATGATTTCTCAGGCAATCTACCGCATTGCCGACAAAATTCTACAGTCCGAAACCGAAACTTTTCAAAATGTGGCGGATTACGCCGAATATACCGATGAGACATTTCAGTCTGCCGAATTGGAAGCCGAAACCGACTTCCGCTCAAAGATGGGCTATATCGAAGACCTTATCGGCAGTGAAGCACTGTCAATGAACGATATTGCCGAAATGCTCAAGAGCCAGCAATATGAGATTTCCGTTTTAAAGAAAGAAAATGCTTTGTTAAAGCGGAAAATAAAAATAGCCCTTGAACAAGGGTATCGTATATAAGCGGTATAATATGAAGTGGACGATAAAACAAAACGAAAAAATTAAAAAGTGGTATTTTTCCGTCAGCGGCGTAGACAATAAAGAAAACTGCGTATTTCCCGCCTATGAGGAAATAGTTGAACAGGCAAAAAAAGAAGGGGTGTCTACCGAAAACCTTATTAATGCACAACAGTTTGAACGTTACTTTGATAAAATAGTGTATGGAACGACAGTACCGCTTCCCCTCGAAATCGAGCTTGATCCATCCTTCGATACGCGGCTCATTATCGATCCGGACAAAACAAAAGCAACGCTCTATATACGGAAAGCAAAAGACGAGCCGCACAATATCGATAAAAAATTGATTACAACAATGCTGAATAACAGCCAGATTGCAAACATCGATTTTAAAGTGCTGGATCAAAAAATAGATGCTTTTATCGAAGCTCCCGATCGGGAAATTGAGCTTGTCATTGCAGAAGGCACACTACCCGGACGAGGAAAAGACCGGTCGCTTATTCCGCACATTACGAAATTGGATGAGGCAGAAGATATTCTGCTCCGCAAGAAATTGCTCCATGCAGTGGGAACAGCTCGTGAGCAGCCGCAGATGATATACGACAAAGATTTCCCGCTTTCCGAAGCACAATCTCTTTCCATCGTCGCAAAACATGATCTACTGTATGAATTTTCAAAATCGGAACTCGGGACAAGTGGAGCGGATATTTACGGGAATACTATTCCGGGGTTACCGGGCAACGATCCTTTTGTGCTGGATTTACGGAATATCACGCAAACGAATGACGAATTGAAGGCCGGTTGCAATGGAATCCTTTTATCGGCGGAAAGCCCTGACGGCCTCAAGCTACGTATTATCCCGTATAAAGATGCTACGGTCAAAGCTGTTATCAGCGACGACAAAATGGAAGCCTCTCTCATTCTCGAATCGGGAAGAGGGGCAGGAGCACGCCTTTCGCTTTCTCGCTTAAAAAAAGCATTGGACGAAGTGAACCTGCCTCCTGATCGGTATACCGACAAAATACTGAAAGACGCTATTTACGAAGCACGACTTTCTTCCGCACCGGTTAAATTTACCGTCAGTAGGGGTATACAGCCGGTTGCCCCGCATTCGTACCAATTCGACTGGAAGGTTGATTTCGGGTATTCAAACAGTGTTTCGGTAAAACGGGGAGAAACCCTCCTGGAAACACTCTTTCAGGAAGCCGGCGAAAAGGGCTCCGATGTATTCGGAAACACTATAGAAATCAATCAGGCAGCACTGTTAAAACTGCCCCAAACCGATAACACCATCCGTGTTATTAAACAAGGAAGAAAAATTTCGTTCGTAGCGGCTGTGCATGGGGAGTTGATACGTACCGGTGAAAAGCTCAAAATACTCAATTCAAAGATTATCGATACGGATGTAAATAAAGAAACCGGCGATATTATCTTTGCCGGTGATGTGATTATCAACGGGGATATTGATGCAGATCGCAGCGTAAAAGCGGGCGGCTGTTTAACCGTCAACGGAGATGCAGGCGTATCGCTGGTGTACACTAAGGAATCGCTTTTAATGAACGGCGGCATACGGGGAGAAAGCCGCGGCACGGTGTGGGCAAAGAATACGATGGCGCTCCATTTTGCCGAAACGGCACGGCTATTTGCAGGCGGTAATATCTATATCAATGAGTACAGTTTCCGCTGTGTCGTTAAAACAAACGGTCAGCTGATTATGACCGGAGAGCCCGGTAGTTTTATCGGCGGAAATGCTCATGCGGCTCATGGTATCAATGTGCGAAATTTAGGGGATTACAAAACCGTCCGTACGATTATTTCATTTGGACAAGACTACCTGATAAAAGATAAGATAGAGGTATACGAAAAACAGACACAGGACAACCTGTTGGAGCTTGCCCGCATAGAAGGGGAATTAAACGACTCGGAAACCCCTGCCGACCGTATCCAAGAACTGCGGGAACAAAAAGTCATCTTACTTAAATCAAACACATCTCTCGGCATAAAGATTTTTAAGCTGAAAGAAAATTTTGAATCGCATATTTCTTCGGAAATAAAGGTAACCGGCACCGTGTACCCCGGCGTTATTTTGGAAAGTCACGGCAGATATTATGAAGTACGCGAACCGGCTTCTCATGTCATATTCACTTTCGATTCAAAACAGGGCAGGATAGTCTGTAAGCAAATTGAAGATAAAATCGAGTTTACGGCGGAATAAGAGGTATTTTTATGATTTGTGCTATTCAATATCCGTCGTGGATACAACCGGAGATTATTCCGGGCTTTCCCTTTTTACGATGGTACGGGTTTATGTACCTCGTTGCCTTTACAATCGCATTCGTACTGTTTAAGGTACAGGTTAATAAAGGCGAATTACAACGGTATGCAAAAAGCGAAAAGCCTATCACGAATGAAGATATTATTGACTTTTTTACCTGGTCGCTTTTCGGACTGATGCTCGGTGCCCGCATTTTTGCAACGCTGGTATATGAGCCGGAATGGCTTTATTGGCAAAAGCCGTGGTTGATCTTTTGGCCGTTTTCCAAAACAAGAGAATGGACGGGGCTGCAAGGGATGTCGTATCACGGAGGTTTTATCGGCTGCTTCTTAGGCGCCTTTCTGTGGACAAAGCGGCATAAGCAGGACTTTTTTGCATGGGCGGATACCGCAGCAGCGGGAATACCGCTTGGCTACACCTTCGGAAGGCTCGGAAACTTTTTCAACGGCGAACTCTACGGGCGTATTACGACAAGCCCCATCGGTATGCTCTTTCCGTCGGTACCGCTCCACGACTGCTTCCCGGTTAAAGAAGCATGGGTACGGGAGTTTGCAGCAAAAGCAGGAGTCGCCATACAGGAAGGCGCGCAGTATGTCAACCTACCCCGCCACCCGAGCCAGCTGTATGAGGCACTTTTTGAAGGAGTACTCCTCTGGATTGCGGTATGGCTGGTACGCAATAAAAAACCGTTTAACGGCTTTTTATTTTGCTTCTACACCATCGGTTACGGGGTTGTTCGTTTTTTCATCGAATACTTCCGCCAGCCCGATTATGAGCTGGGCTTCCGGATTGCTGCTGCTGCGGACGAGGCAAATATCTATCTTTTTAGCTCGTTCAAAAATATTTCTACCGGACAAGTCTTTTGCTTTATGATGATTGCAGGCGGATTTATCGGTATCGCTCTTTTAGCTCGGTACAATCGGAAGAAGAACCGTGGATAAGCCCCTGTTGCCTACAAAAAAACAAAACGATAATTTTACCTTTTCACTCCTTCCATTCGGTACGCGGACAGGGTACGCCGTTATGTTGCTGTGCATTGTTGCGGCCTCAGCCCTTATGTATAGTGAACGGCGCCAGCTGCCGATTTTGGGAATCATACTGAGCTGTTTTGCATTGTTTGTGCTATGCTACGTAGATCGGTGGCGCTTTAACTGCACGAAAAAAGACCATAGAGTATCGGGTGGGCCTTGTTTTTCTTGCTCTGCGCAAGCAGTATTCCTTCTCAGACATCGAAAAAGTCGAAACTGAGCGCTTTGTCAAAGGTCTGTTTAAAACAGAGTTTATAAAATGTATGCTGTGTTTACGTACCGGAGAAAAAAAAAAAACCGTCGCCATTTTTCCGGCACGCAACAAAGCGCTCGAACGACAGTGGAAAACACTCTCGGCGTTTTTCGCCGATTAAAAAAAACAATTAAAAAAGGGAGAGAATATGCGCTGTCCGTATTGCGGAAGTGTTGACGACAAAGTGGTAGAGTCCCGAACGCTCGGGCAAGGCGATTGTATCAGGCGGAGACGAGAATGCCTCAGCTGCGGGTACCGCTTTACCAGCTATGAGCGGATAGAAGAAAAACCGCTGATGGTGGTTAAACGAAACGGACGGAGGGAACCCTTTGACCGCGCGAAATTGGAACGCGGCATCGAACGTTCGCTGGAAAAACGTCCCGTTTCGATGAACGAAATTGAAAACATCGTCAGCGATATTGAAGATGCGGCGGTTATGAATAGTAAGAGCGCGAAAGAAATCAAGAGCACGGAACTGGGCGAAATGGTACTTGCTCGTTTATACACCGTAGATAAAGTGGCATATATCCGGTTCGCATCGGTATATAAGAAATTTAATGACCTTGATGAATTTATCAATGAGGTGAAAAAAATACATGAGCATCTTTAAAAAACTGAGATTTTTAGAGATGCTCACATGTCAAATATGGGGAGGAAGAAAAACATGGATCAAGCGGTATTTCCTGAATGGACGGCCTTTTTAGGAGACACAACGATAGAAACAAAGCCGGTATTGCGGTCGGTAGTAAAACGGTCGGGTGATATTGAAATCTTTAATCGGAATAAAATAAAGATAGCGATTCAAAAAGCAATCGAGGCGGTTACCGGTTCGGCGGATGAAGAAAAAGCCGATTCGCTGACGGCTGCGGTGGAAGAGAAACTGACAGAGTTGATGGCTTCGCGCCATGCTCATTCTATTCCCGCAATCGAGGAAATTCAGGATATTATCGAAAATGTTTTGATCGAACGCAATGAAGCAAAAATCGCAAAGGCTTTCATCCTCTACCGTGCAAAACGGGAAGCTGTCCGCGATGCGGAGCGGCTGATGATCGATATCGACAAAACGATGAATGGCTACTTGAGTAAAAGCGATTGGCGGGTGAACGAGAATGCCAATGTCAACTTTTCGCTCGGCGGTCTTATCTTACATAACTCCGGCACGATAACGGCAAACTACTGGCTTAAAAATATCTACACACCGGCAATCGCCGAAGCGCATCAGACAGCCGCTTTCCATATCCATGATCTTTCGATGTTTTCGGGCTATTGCGCGGGATGGTCGCTCCGGCAGCTTATCCAAGAGGGTTTAGGCGGTGTTCCCGACAAGATTACGTCGAAGCCTGCGCGCCATCTTTCCACCCTCATTCAGCAAATCGTAAACTTTCTCGGCATTATGCAAAATGAGTGGGCGGGGGCGCAGGCATTCAGTTCTTTCGACACCTACCTCGCACCCTTTGTCAAAGCTGATAAGATGGACGAAAAGAGTGTAAAGCAATGCCTGCAAAGCTTTATCTACGGGGTTAACACGCCGAGCCGTTGGGGGAGCCAAGCACCGTTTACCAATATCACGCTCGACTGGACATGCCCCAAAGATCTTGCCGATAAAAAAGCAGTAGTCGGCGGAAAGGAAACCGATTTTACCTATGGCGATTGCCAAGCGGAAATGGATATGATCAATAAGCTCTTTATCGAGCTGATGCTTGAAGGCGATGCGGCAGGGCGCGGCTTTCAGTATCCTATTCCGACCTACAATATTACCGAAGATTTTAAGTGGGATAGCCCGAACGCCGCCCTCCTTTTTGAGATGACGGCAAAATACGGGACTCCGTATTTTCAGAATTTTATCAATTCGGATCTTAACCCGAGCGATGTCCGCTCCATGTGCTGCCGTTTACAGCTGGATAAGCGAGAGCTGCGGAAACGAGGCGGCGGTCTTTTCGGCTCCGATGAATTTACCGGCTCCATCGGCGTGGTTACCATCAATATGCCGCAAATCGGCTACCTTGCGCGTACGGAAAAAGAATACTTTGACCGCCTCGACTATCTGATGGAACTTGCCAAAACCAGTTTGCAGATTAAGCGCAAGGTGATTCAGCGGCTGTTGGAGGGAGGGCTTTTCCCGTATACGCGCCGGTATCTCCAGCACTTGAACAACCACTTTTCTACAATCGGGATTTGCGGCATGAACGAATCATGCCTTAACTTCCTCGGTGAAACTATCGTTGGAGACGCCGGTAAGGCCTTTGCCGAAAAAGTACTGACCCACATGCGCAAGCGGCTCGCTGATTTTCAGGAACAAACGGGCGATCTCTTTAACCTTGAAGCAACCCCTGCCGAAAGCACTTCATACCGGCTTGCGCGGCATGACAAGCAGCAGTTCCCCGATATTATCACCTCCGGGGAGCGCGATCCTTACTATACCAATTCAAGCCAGCTGCCGGTTTCGTATACCGCCGATGTGTTTGAAGCCTTGGATCATCAGGAAGCGCTGCAGCGTAAATACACCGGCGGTACGGTATTCCATATCTTCTTAGGTGAATCGATTAAAGAGTGGCAGGCGTGCCGTGATTTGGTTAAAGCGGTTGCGTCCCATTACCGTATCCCGTATTTTTCCATATCGCCGACCTTCTCCATCTGCCCCACGCACGGGTACATCGACGGAGAGCATTTTGAATGTCCCTTGTGTAAACGCGAAAAAGAAGCTGAATTGGAAGCCCGCCTACGTGAACTGGAAGCGGAGAGGGAGGCCTTGGGCTACTAACCATCAGAGCAATCGCATCAGACTATTTTTAACAGCCCCGCAGAATAAGTGAGGTCGTTCAAGCAGAATTTCGCCGCGTTGCGTCTCAAATGCTTGCCCAACCTCACTTATTCTGCGATTTTTATTTATCTATCTGATGCGATTGCTCTTCTCCTGAAATGTTTATATTTTTAAAAATCAATTTCCTTGCCGTAATAGGCTGCAAGGTAAATCTTCTTAATATCGGCGGGAGAGGTTTTGCGCGGATTGGTCAGCGTACAAGCATCGTTAAAGGCTCTTTCGCTCATCAAATCCAACACCTTGAGGAATTTATCTTCTGCAATAACGGTATTCTTGCCTTCCTGAATGGTGCGGGTAATGCCGACTTTCCGGTTCAAGGCAGAGACAGCCTTTGCAATATCGTCGATACCCAAAGCGCCTTCCAGCTTGCTGTAGCGGTCGGTTTCTTTTCTATTGTAGTTGATAATATACGGAAGCATAATTGCGTTTGCTTCACCGTGTGTCAGATGGAATTCACCGCCGATCTTATGTGCCATCGAGTGTACGATACCGAGTGAGCAGTTGCTGAATGCGATACCGGCAACCGTAGATGCCGTGTGCATTTTTCCGCGTGCTTCCATATCGTTCCCGTTTGCAACAGCCCGTTCCAGATAGTCGAATACCAGCCGGATTGCTTCAAGTGCATAGGGGTCGGTGTAATCGTCATGGGCGGTAGACACGTATGCTTCGATAGCATGGGTCATAACGTCCATACCTGTCTGAGCCGTTACCAGCGGCGGCATCTTCGCAGGGATTCTATCATCAACAATTGCAATGTCGGGGATAATATCAGGGCTTACGAGCGGATATTTGATATTCTTTTCCGTGTCGGTAATAACGGAGAAGGCGGTGATTTCGGAAGCGGTTCCGGAGGTAGAAGGAACACCGACCAGCCTTGCTTTTGTCCGCAGCTTCGGGAATTTGAAGGCAGCTAAGTCGTCAAAGTTATAACCGGGGTATTCGTAGTACACCCACATGATTTTTGCAGCATCCATTGCAGATCCGCCGCCCAATGCGATAATCCAGTCTGGATTAAAGGCTGCCATCTTTGCGCCGCCTTCTTTACAGGTTTTAACGGAAGGATCGGGTTCTACACCGTCGATAACCAGCACTTGCATACCTGCTTTTTCCAGATAGCCCTTCGCTTCATCGACGAAGCCGAATTTTTTCATCGAGCTTCCACCGGTAACAATAGCGGCTTTCTTTCCTTCCAAGGTAGAAAGGAATTCCAAGGCTCCAACCCCGTGTACAATTTTCGGGGGGATACTGAATGTTGCGTACTTCATAATTTATACTCCTATTCATTAAAAGAGGTGTTATGTGCTGCCGTTTTACCTATGTTTAAACGGATAGTTCAACACTCTTTTATTTTATAGATAGTATTATAACGATATATTATTATTTAGTAAAGAGGGAAAACGATAAAAAAACACCGATCGCCCCAACAGAGAGACTAAACGGTGGTAGCCGGATAAAAAAATTCAGAAGTTCTATTGACATTACAATCAAGCCGCTGTATAGTCATAGATGTAAATTCATAAGAACAACCAACTTTTTTTCCGTTCGCTGGTGAATGGGCGTCATGCTATTCCTGCACGTGAAACGTTTTTGCATGTGCAAGACGAAGGGATTTACCGGAGGATTTTATATGAGAGAAGCTATTGAGCAATTAAAACAGATTATTTCCGAAGCGGAAACCGTTGTCATCGGTGCAGGGAGCGGTCTTTCCACTTCGGCAGGCTTCACCTATTCCGGTGAGCGGTTTGAAAAATATTTTTCCGATTTTGCGGTCAAATACGGTTTTCAGGATATGTATTCGGGCGGATTTGCTCCTTTTGCCTCGCTTGAAGAGCGTTGGGCATACTGGAGCCGCTATATTATGATAAACCGTTATATGGATCCGCCCAAACCGGTTTATAACAACATACTTTCGCTTGTGCGGAACAAAGATTATTTTGTGCTTACGACAAACGTAGACCATTGCTTCCAAAAAGCGGGTTTTGACAAGGAGCGGCTGTTTTATACGCAGGGCGACTACGGGCTGTTTCAATGCAGTGAACCGTGTCATCAAAAAACCTATGACAACGAAAAACAAATCCGCGCAATGTGGGAATTCCGCGACGAGATGAAAATCCCGTCAGAACTTGTACCGCATTGTCCTGTTTGCGGAAAACCGATGAGTATGAACCTTCGGGCAGATGACACTTTTGTTACAGATGAGGGCTGGTCTAAGGCAGCCAATCAATATGAAACATTTTTACAAAGCCGGAATATAACAAGCCGTTCCAGTCAACAAGAAGGAACGGGGAAGGTGTTGTTTCTTGAGCTGGGTGTTGGAAGAAACACTCCCGGAATTATAAAGTATCCGTTTTGGCAGATGACAGCAAAAAATCCGAATGCGCAGTATGTTTGTATAAATTTTGGGGAAGCGTTTGCACCGTACGAAATAGAAAAACGGTCGCTCTGTATCAATGATGACATTGGCGGGGTTTTGCAAGAACTACTATAAAAAAAGGTGAAATATGAAAATCAGTGTTCGTTTTACAGCAGCGGTTCATACGCTTTTGTGCATTCAGTATTTTGAAAAGGATATGCGCGTTACTTCGGATTTTATTTCTGCAAGCACGGGTGTCAATGCTGTTATCATAAGAAAAATTTTGCTGCAGCTGCAAAAGGCGGGATTGGTAAAAACTGCAGCAGGGATCGGCGGTTCACACTTGGCACGGAAGACTGATACAATCACGCTGCTGGATGTATACAACGCAATCAATGAGGGAGCAGAGGAACGGGAGGTTTTCAATTTCCATCCGAATCCAAATCCGCAATGCCCTGTCGGAAGCAAGATTCACCGCGTGCTCGATGCTGCATTGCAAGAGGCGCAACAAGCGATGGCAGATTCGCTTAACAAAACAACAATTGCCGATTTAGGAGCGGGAATATAACCGGAGTCTTGTTTCTTTTACGCATCCGCGCGAATAAAAAAGCTGAGGGCTTGCAAACCTAAGGATACGATATCCAAACGTCCAAGATCCTCAGCTTTATACTATTTACAACTCTATAGAAGGATTCGCTTGCGTCAAAATTTCAGTTGTAACCGAGGCTCCAAGGTACTTTTGAGCATATTCGCCGATAAGCGCCAATGCAGCTTTTAAGTCTTCCAAGCGGGCAGGATCGAGATTTTCCATGATGATAAACGCATTTTTCGTATTTTCCGTAATCATCGTGCGCTGCCCATCACGCCAATTAAAACAGCGGCAGACGGCGCCTTTATTATCGCGATAGCACAACTCCCCTTCCAGGGTTTGGCTATGCTCTTCATCGCCGAGCGCAAAAAAATCGTCGCCGCCCTTTGTAACACCGAGGATTAAATCGCCGTCAAAGGCATCGCTGTCTTCCGCACCGCACGGTAAGCCGAATTGCAATGATGCGGCATTGTAAATATCTACCAGCGGATTGATATACGAAACGGGATTCTGTTTTTCCACCCGCTTGAGCAGCGCCTCGATACTGCATCGGACGCCTTTCTTCGTCTTAAACTTCCGATACGCATCCCGCCAGATAGCGATAACGGGGTTTTCGCTGAACACATTTTTTACCAAAAATTTTTCCGCATCGGCATTACTCCGCGAAAGTAATACCTTTATATCGCGGACGCTTTCGCCGCTATTATCTATCCCCTTTAGCAGCACTACACCGAGCTGCGCTTGAGGAAAAAGCTCCCAAAAAGAGGCATCCGCCAAAAATTTGCTCATAGTAACTCCTTTGTTATAAATGATGACAATGTAAAATAGTATCACTACTATAAAAGTATACTATTCCTTTGTAAAGAGGCCGAAAATTTAGTTATGGAAACAATTATATTGGGACTTGGCTCCAACCGCGGAGATTCAAAAGCGATCCTCGCAGAGGCAATTAAACGGTTCGCATCATTTTTGAGCGATATTCGAACCTCCTCCGTCTATATTACAAAACCGCAGGATTACCTCGATCAGGATGATTTTTACAACATGGTTGTATCGGGAAACTATGCAGGAAGTCCCGCATCACTGCTTAAAACACTCCAGCAGATTGAAGCGGATTACGGCAGAAACCGTGAAGCCGAGATTCCCAAAGGCCCCCGCACACTCGACATCGATATTCTCTTTTTCGGAAGTCAAATTGTTAAGCTCGATAATCCTCCGCTTATCATCCCGCACCCCGCGGTATACCAGCGAGCATTCGCACTCATCCCCCTTGTTGGAACTGTATCCTGACTACAGTGATCCCGTTACGCAACAACCGCTTGCCGCCGTACTCGCTGCCCTACCCGATCAAGGCGTACGAAAAAGTCTCTGATGTGGTAGATGCGCCGTATCCCCAGCGCTTTTGAAAAGAGACGATGTAGATGCGCCGTATATTTTCAAAAGTTCTATTCTTCGATATAATACCGCCCATGATAACTGCCGAAGATGAAAAGCACGAAGAACAGAACGCCGAAGCGCTGACTGCGTTTAAAGTCAATGATTTTGAAGGGACGCTCGACCTTTTGCTCTTTTTAATTAAGAAAAATGAGATCAATATCTACGATATTCCCATCAGCGATATAACCGAACAGTACCTTGAATATCTCGATTACGCGGTAAGCCTCAATCTGGATAGCTTAACCGAGTTTTATGAACTGGCGGCGCACCTTGTCTACATTAAAAGCAAGATGCTCCTTCCCGTCGAGATCGATTCGGACGATGAGGATATCGAAGACCCGCGTACGGAATTGGTCAACAAGCTGATTGAGTATCAAAAATTTAAAAAACTGTCGGTTTTAATGGAAGAAAAAGAAAGCGAAGCCGAATGGTTTTTTGAGCGCAAGAAAATACAGCACGCGCTTCCCTTTACCGAAGAGAACCTGTGGGAGCGGGTTGATACGTGGGAGCTTTTACGGACGTTCTCAAAATTGATGTCCAATTATAACTCGGAACAAATTCTTGACCTGTACGAAGAAGTGTCGGTAAATGAAAAGCTGACGCTGATGAACGAATTTTTGGAAGAAAAGGGCGAATGCCTCTTTACCGATTTGATTGTACGGAAGGGAAATCTGCTGGATGTTATTTGCGCTTTTATGGCGCTGCTTGAGGCGGTCAAATTCAGGATGGCAAGCATTTGGCAAAATAGAATGTTCGGCGATATAAAAATACGCCCGTGGGAAGCTGCCCGCAATGATGACGGAGTATAAAATGGAAAAAGAAACAGCCCTCGTAGAGGCAATCCTCTATTTGGAAGGAGAGCCGCTTGACGACGCTGCAATCAGTAAAATTGCAGGCTTATCGGTCGATGTCGTAAAAGAATGTATTAAAAATCTGAAAGATTCATATTCGGAAGGTTCGAGCGGTATCGAAATTACACAGATGATGGGCGGCTGGATTATCACGCCTAAAAAAGAATTTTGGGATGCGCTGAAAGACCGCTACGGTAAAAAGAATGAGAACCGGCTTTCGCGCGCTGCAATGGAAACGCTGTCGATTATTGCCTATTCTCAGCCGATAACCCGTGCCGAAATCGAGGCAATCCGCGGAGTTTCCGCCGACACGATGATTAGGCTTTTGGTAGAAAAAGAGCTGATTAAAGAAGTGGGGAAAAAAGACATTCCCGGAAAGCCGGTGCAATTCGGCACGACCAAGGAATTTTTAAAAGTATTCGGTCTCAACAGCATCGCGGACTTACCCAAGATGGATGAAACGGAGCAGGAGCGGTTCGAACTTGCGCGATAACAATCATTTTTCCAAATCGCCCCGAGCTTTCGACAGCAAACGGATAAAATCTTTCGATAACGGCACCCATAATGAAGGTAACGAAAACAACGGCAAGCGAACCGAATATTTCAACAACGGTACAGCTCCCGAAGATAACGAAAACAGCAGCAAGCAGGAGATGAGGCTGCAAGTGTATCTTGCCCATGCGGGAGTTGCTTCGCGGCGTGCTTGCGAAAAGATTATCGCGGAGGGGCGTGTTTCCGTAAACGGAACGCTTGTTATCGACATGGGCAGTAAGGTTCGCACGGGTGATACGGTACTCCTTGACGGGAAGCCGGTGCATCCCGAAGCGCGCAAATGCTACGTACTATTGAACAAACCGGCGGGCTTTGTCTGCACGCTCTCCGACGAGAAGGGACGCCCCACTGCCGCAGATCTTTTAAAAGAGACCTACAGCGAGCGGCTCTATAACATCGGCAGGCTCGATATGTTTTCGAGCGGGGCAATCCTCTTTACCAACGACGGGGATTTTGCCGCAAAGATAGAACACCCGTCGGCGCAGATCGAAAAGGAATATGTCATCGAAACTACGCAGGACTTTCCGCCGGAGCTGCTCACCCGCTTTGAACGCGGTATCCGCGTTGACGGCATTTTTTACAAATGCCGTTCAGCCGCTGCCATTAACCGCCGTAAGCTGCGAATTGTACTTGTCGAAGGGAAAATTAGAGAAATCCGCCGCGTGCTGGATTCCTTCAATTGCACGATAAAGCGGCTGGTGCGGGTTCGCATCGGGAACCTCGAGCTGGGCACCCTGAAAGCAGGAGAATTCCGTGACCTTACCGCAAAAGAGCGGCAGGCGCTGCTAGACCTCGCAGCAGAGAGCAAAAACGAGGAGCGAAAGTACACAGAATAATGTACAGAATTGAGGCTTTTAGAGGTGTACTCTTTTAAAGAGGGTACCGCCCCTCTTCCTCTTTTTACTCAATCGTATACTCGATAAAGCCTTCTGCTTTCCGTTTGATGATTTCTCCGATTCCGGCACGTACGGTTCTGATATTTTTATACTGTATGTCGTCCATCCCCTGCCCCGCTAAGGCATTATGGCACAGGGCTATGTCGCAACCGCAGTCCGTAAAATCATTTTCAAGATCCTTAAAATATTGTACAACGTCTCCGGCAAACACGATTTCAATTTCCGCCGTATCACCGGTTTCTTTGCAATAATTTCGGTAATTGACTAATTTACTTTGCAATTTAGCGATCAACTGAAGCTTTTCTATTCTGAATAAAACTTTATAGTGCATAGCGCTAAAACTATACCCTGCGCTTATGCACCTGTCAAGAAAGGCCGCATATAGTTTCCGGCATCAGCATATCAATCGCCGCCTGTATATGTTCGGGTACCGGCACGGTAAAGAGGCGAAGCGTGCCGCCGATGGGAAATCGGAGGCGGTATGCGCAGAGCTGGAGCTTTTTAACGCGGGCGGTTTTCCAAAGCTGTTTATTTAATGCAAAGTTTCCGTGCTTGTCGTCGCCAATAATCGGGCAGCCGATACCGGCAAGGTGAATACGGATTTGGTGCATTCTGCCGGTATGCAATCGGACGGAGAACAAGCTGTATGCGTCAGTACCCGCAAGCAGTTTGTATGCACTTGAGGCAGGCTTTGGCGTGCCGTTTTCCATAATCGGCGTATCGATAATGCCTTCTTTCGGAATGGGTTTCAGTGTTTTTTTATTTACAGAATGTTCAAACCTGCCGAAGCATAATGCAAGATATTCCTTTTCGACCGCCCGCGACTCAAACAAGGTACGGCACGAACGGGCGGCGGAGGCGTTTTTTGCCGTTACCAATAAGCCGGAGGTTTCTTTATCCAACCGGTGTACCGGAAATATTTCTGTCCTGAGCTGCTTGCTTAAAATCTCGGTAAGGCACACGGCAATGTGCGCACCGCCCTGTACCGGAATACCGTAAGGCTTATTAACGATACAAATCGCCTCGTCCTCGTATACAATCGGAATAGATTTCTTTACAATATTTTGTTGACTATTGTGCATAGTGGGGAGTATATGATGAATCGGAAAAAAATTCAGCACTTGTTATGTTTCATTCTTTTATCGTTTTGTATCGGCCATCCGCTGCGGGCGGAACTGATCAGCAATCCTTCATTAGGCTATACATTGGATTTACCGGAAGGATTCAGACAGGTGAATTCCCGGGATAATTCCCGTTATCTTTATCAAAATACAATTATCCCCGTCGGCTTACAGGTCGCACTCTACCCGTATCAGCAGTTCGGTACGGTAACCGCTGCGGCAGAGCATATTTTTTCTCAACTGAAAGCGCAGAAAAAGGCGATACAATTTTTGATGCAGGGCAACCCCGCACTCGTTGCAAACCTTCAATTTACACAGCAAAACCAAAAACAGGCGGGGTGGCTTTTGGTGCAGCCGCTCGCCGAACAAAAGGGATGGCTGGTTGTCTTAACAACAACACAGGCGGCAAAAGCGCAGGAATATGAGCCGATGATGATTTCCTGCTTGGATGCGGTGTTCATCAGCCGTCAGTCCTTTTTTGAACCCGGCCCGATGATTCAGGCCGTTTATCCCAAAGAAGGAACGGTAAAAAAAGAAGTGCTCTTTAATGGAAAAAAACTTCTCGTGCATTTTGACCGCTCCGATTCCGAAGCGAACCAGGCAGTAATAGACCGCGAATTTGCCCTGCTGACACGCTACCTCAATTCCCCGCTGCAGCAAAAAGCATGGCAGCGCTATTACCGGATGATTTATCGCGACAGTATTGCTCGCTGCCGCCATCTTTCGCTGATGCTGGAAAAGGAATTAATCGAGGTGAGTAAAGAAGGGAAAATGCCTTCGGCAGAAGCCGTTGCCGCTTCTTTGCTTGCATGGATGCAAAACTTTACCTACAAGCGAGATGAAAACGGGGCTGACTTTTTAAACATACCGGCTGTGTGTACCGATCAGAGCGGCGATTGCGACAGCCGTGCGCTGTTGATGGCGGTGATATTGCAGCATTTCAACATCGATTCAATCTTGATGATTGCTCCCGGACAAAGCCATGCGGTTGCCGCCGTAGACTGCACCGGAGAAGGCGCCCGCTTTACGCACAACGGCAAACGCTATCTTATCGCAGAAACGACGGCAAAGGTCGCACTCGGAAAAATTGCACAAGACCTTGCCGACCCCAACCTTTGGTTTGCCGTTGATTGGTACACACCTCCCGAACGGGACGAGTATGGCTTCGGCAAGAAGGAATAGTCGGCTCATCTAAGGACGAGAGATTTTAGAGGTTTTCAACTGTTAAAGCGGCACTGTCGCTTTACTCAAGCATATTCTTCTGCCGCATAATTTCAAAAACACTTGACTTTCCAAGGAAGTGCGCACTACCTGCAAAGACAAACGTATTGCCACCTTCGTGCAAGTACTCGTCGAATTTCTGCGCCCATATTCGATTCCGATCGGTCAACAGTGCATCAATATAGGCTTGCGCTTTCTTTTCAGAGAAAGAAGACGGTACTTCCAAGAGTAATTCGACAAGCAGGGATGAGAGCTCTTTTCGATTATTGCTTAGATAAAGATCCCGAATTTTATGCATCGCTTCCGTACTCTTATCAATATCTCGCAACGCTTGTATAGAATCCTTTAATATAGCAAGCTGATCGTCAAAAGTACCGTACGATAACGCTGCGAGTTGCTGTTCTACCGTATCGAGCGCCTCGATTTTTTTATTTTCAGCCCGCTGCATCAAATACATATCGATACCGTCTCCAGGCAGCAAACCAGCCTTAATCGTCAATAACTGCGCCAGTACCGTATTTAATACCCACGGATTAAATAAGGCAAACTGATGTACCGTATCATCACCGATCATTTCATACAGAAAAACAAGTTCATCCTCTGATAAGACATTAAGTAAACTCTTTTTGGGGTCGGTATTCATATTTTTCATAATAACGGTTTGCATCTCACCGACGAGAGCTTCCATTTCGGCCATACCACCGAGCTCACTCACCAACCGGTCGGCTTTATCGAAGGCACGCAGCACATTCTTTTCAAGCGGATAAAAACTTTTATCGGCAACATGAATAGTTCCGAGTACATAGACGGAGCCCTTATTACCCCTTATCTCCCAAAAAAAACGTTCGGGGCGCTCTATCAGTACCGGCCTCGATAATTCTGACGGCCGCTTACCCTGTCCCGTAGTCGTACAGGCTGTAAGCGCGATGCTCAACAGCAAGAGCAGTGTAATTTTTTTCACATATTTAAAAGCTATCATACAATCCTCCTATCGATAAAATAACGTTTTTTTGCACTTCCTACTAGAGGATTTAATCAGGGAAAAGGTTCAACTCTGGTCGAATAGTCTCAATTTTTCCGCGAGGATATAAAAAAATGTCTGATACATTTGCTGCATAATATCGGCAAAAAAAGCATTGACATTTATTATTTTACCGGTAAAATGAAGAAAGGTGGGTAAAAGTGGAGGAAAGTAGATAAAAGTGGAAAAAAAGTGCGTTCTCGGGAGAGTATAATAACACGCTTGATGAAAAAGGGCGTATTATGTTTCCTGCAAAACTACGCTGTTTACTGCCGGGCTCTCAGATTGTGATTACCCGGGGAATTGACCGCTGTCTATGGATATTTCCTCCTGAAGAATGGGCATTGCTATCCGAAAAAGTTATGCAATCCGCTTCATTGTTTCAGGCAAACTCCCGTCTTGTCCTGCGCAGACTTATCGCTCCGGCGCAGGAAATAGACATTGATAAGGCGGGACGTGTTTCAATACCCCAAAGTTTACGTGAATACGCGCAGCTCGAAAAAAGACTGCGTGCTATTGGGCATCAACCGTTATCTTGAATTATGGGATGCGGCTGAATATCGGGCTTATCTGGAGGGAAGCGAGGCGGATTTCCATCAAGCGAGCGAGGACTTGGGGCTTATTCGTTTTTAACATGTATGAACTTTATACACACACCGGTTTTATTACAAGAATGCCTGGAATTACTTGCTCCGGAAACATCCGATCCGCTTCTTATCGACGGAACATTAGGCGAAGGCGGCCACAGTGAGGCCTTTTTAACTCACTTTCCACAGTTAAAAGTTATCGGTATCGATGCCGACCCTGCCATTCAAGCAAAGGCAAAAGTACGGCTTGCCCCATTCGGCGAACGTATGCAATTTTTTTTAGGCTGGTCGGATGCTTTTTTCGATGCTTATCCTCAAAATACACCTGCCCCATCGCTCATATTATTTGATCTCGGTATTTCTCTTTTCCATTATATGGAATCAAAGCGCGGTTTTTCATTCAGCGCCGCCGAACCGCTCGATATGCGTATCAACCCGAATGAATCGCTAACAGCCGCCGACATTGTAAACACCTACAGCGAAAAAAAACTCGCGGATCTACTGTACCTCTATGCGGAAGAACGGTTTTCGCGGCCGATCGCTCGTGCTATTGTCGCGGAACGGGAAAACCGTCCCTTTACGGAAGCGCGACAGTTAAGCGAAACCGTATTCCATGCGGTTCCCGTCCGCTTCAGACACGGCCCCATACATCCGGCAACCAAGACGTTCCAAGCCCTACGGATTGCCGTGAACAGCGAGCTTGACCGGCTGCCGCGCCTGTTGGAAAAAGCCTTTGCATGCCTTGCGGCAGAGGGCAAAATGGGCGTTATCTCTTTTCACTCGCTGGAAGATCGTATCGTTAAAAATTTTTTTAGAGACCTTGCAAAAAGCTGTATTTGCCCGCCTGAAATGCCGATATGTACATGTGGAGGCGTGCCCCGTGCAGCTTTGCTTACGAAAAAACCGGTCGGCCCCTCTGCCGAAGAGACAGCCGGTAACGCACCGTCCCGCAGCGCCCGGCTTCGTGTTATAAAAAAGCTCTCTTTGAGGAGGTCATAACCGCTATGAAGCACTTGTTAGCATTCATCCTTACCGTGAGTATTCCTTGTTTATTTTTCTTAACCGTCAAACAATCGCAGGTCTACAATACACTGGAACGTGAGGTAAACGCATATAACGATGAGCAGAATCGCCTGATTGCAGAAAATAAACGGAAGATTTCGGCTATTTCCATCCTCTCAAAACCGCAGCGGATAGAAAAAATTGCCGTCGAAGAATTGGATATGCACAAAGCAGATTCCTCGCAGATTATCCGCGTCTCCTTGGATAAGGAAAAGAAGGGATAGCTCCATGTTATTGGGTTGGGAGGCTCTCTGCACGGCAGTCGCAGGCACATTCATTTGCAATTATTCTCCTTATGCGGGCTTCGATTCCGTTACGACAGACAGCAGAACTGTGAATCCCCATGCCCTTTTTATTCCGCTGCGAGGTACACAGCAAGACGGGCACCGTTATATCGAACATGCCCTGCGGCAAGGAGCAGATTGTATTATTGCCGACGCAGCACACCTCGACGTCCACGATAACACTCAGCATATTATTGCTCTCTGCAAAAGATATGAAGCCTCCTGTATCCGCGTTGAACATACGCTGAAGGCATTGCAGGACGCCGCCGCCGCTTATCTGGAGCGATTTCCACAGCTTCTTAAAATCGGAGTAACCGGTTCAAACGGTAAAACAACGACGAAAGAACTGCTTGCCTCTATCTTTGCACAGGAATACCGCACTGTAAAAAATGAGGGTAACCTCAATTCGGAAACAGGACTGCCGCTCTCGGTGTTCACCGTAACGAAAGAACATGAAGTGGGCATTTTTGAGCTTGGTATGAACCGGAAGGGAGAAATTGCGGAGCTTGCCGCAGTCCTGAAACCGAACATTGCCGTTATCACCAATATCGGCACCGCGCATATCGGGATGCTCGGTTCCAAAGATGCCATTGCTCACGAGAAAAAACAAATATTTTCCTGTTTTGATGAAAACTCAGTCGGCTTTGTCCCCGATAAGGACGAATATACGGCTTTCTTACAAGAAGTACCGCACGGGAAAACCTTTACCTACAGTGCAGCTCCCGACGCCTATACCCTCGAAGGGCTTTCAGGTACAGAGATCCGGTATAAGGGAGAAAACATCCGTTTACCACTCCCGGGAATCCATAACGTACAAAATGCCTTTGCCGCGATTGCCGTTGCGGAATACTGCAATATCCCGCTGCGATCAATAAAAGCAGGCATCGAAAACATGCAGGCACTATTTGGAAGGTCGCAAATTATCCGCGGATCGGTAACCTACCTGCTCGATTGCTATAACGCCAATCCCGATTCTATGAATGCGGGGCTTGCACTGTGTGCGAATATTGCAGTAAACGGCAAGAAGATTTATGTACTTGCCTCGATGAAAGAACTGGGTGCAAAATCAGCGGAAGCACATCGCGCCGTATGTGCGGCAGCTTTTGCCTCCGATGCCGATGCGTTATTTTTTTTCGGTGAAGAGATGTGTAAAGCAGCCGTCGAACAAAATAAAACTTCAAATAAGCCTTTTTTCTGCTTTAGAGAATCCGATGCAAATAAACTCCGCGATACCTTAGATAGTCTATTAAAACGGAACGATTTTGTGTTTCTAAAGGGATCCCGAAGCCTTCAACTGGAGCAGTTTGAATCTATTCTGCAAAAGGAGCGGGTATGACACAGCATACTATCACCGTTGAAAAGAACATCAATCGCGACCGATACAGCTTTACTTTTATCCTGCTTGTGCTCATCATGGTTGGAGTCGGAATTGCGGTACTCTATTCGGGCTCCCTGCATTACGCCGAACGTTTTTTTGATGACCCATCTTATTTCGTTGTCCGGCAATTCCGTAATCTTCTTGTAGGCTGCATCGGTCTCATTTTTTTTTCATTTTTCAGTTTTGACCATTTGCGAAAATTACTCCCCTATCTACTGATAGCCGGTTTTATCTTCCTGTTGCTCCCGTTTATTCCCGGCATTGCTTCGCCGCGGAATGGTGCTAATCGCTGGATCTCTATCGGTGGTTTTAGTTTACAACCATCGGAATTTATCAAGCTTCTGCTCATTATCTTTCTTGCAAATTTCTTCGATAAAAAAGCTGATCAATTGGATGTACCGCTGATTGCCATACTGCCGCCTTTTTTTATTACATCGATATTCGTATTGCTAGTATACCTTGAAAACGATTTTTCTAGTGCAATTTTTCTAATACTTATATTCATGGTCATGTTTTTTGCTGCAGGAGGATCGCTGCTTTGGTTCCTTAAAGGACTGATTATTACCATCCCTTGTGCGGTACTTATGGTTGCTACCTCCACCTACCGGATGAAGCGCGTGCTCTCTTTTATTTCCCCCGATAGCGATCCACTCGATACAGGGTATCAAATCAATGCAGCCCTCGAAGCACTTGCCGGCAGCGGCCTTTACGGTACGGGAATAGGGAACGGCGTACATAAAATTTCAAGTGTCCCCGAAATATACTCCGATTTTATTTTTGTCGCATGGGCGGAGGAAATGGGTTTTTTAGGCGTATGCGGATATCTTGTACTTTTGCTTACCTTTACTGCAGTAGGTTATTTAATTGCATTTTCCTGTAAGAACAGGTTCGGCTGCTATATTGCCTTCGGAGCAGCCTCCTCAATCGTCCTTCAATCTTTTTTAAACTTAGGAGTCGTTGTCCGCCTACTGCCCGCAACCGGTATTCCACTCCCCTTTTTCTCATTCGGAGGATCTTCACTCATTACCAGTCTTTGCCTATGCGGACTGATTATCAATGTTTCAAGCTATTCAAAAAGGAGCGTCTCACATGTCTGATATTATCGGTTTACAAAACCATGCTTACACAGAATTGCAGCAATCACCTCAAACCGTTAAAAAAACAAAAGGGAAGCAGCTCCTTAAAATTATCATTTTAGTGATGTTGTTATTTTTGGCGGGTGACTCCGTTTATTATCTTTTTATCTTGCCTTTTAATTCGACGGCAAAGATACAGTTTTCCGGAATCGACACCGTTCTCGAAGCGGATCTAAAAAAAGCAGCGGGCATTACCGGCACGGAAAAGTGGGGAAAGATCGATAAAGATGTGTTATTGCATCGGATTGCAAGTTATCCGCTCGTTGCGGAAGTACACGTACTTAAAAAATATCCGGACAAGGTTCTGATTGAAATAACCGAACGGAAGCCGGTAGGCGTATTACTCGCAACTGTTGGCGACCGAACTATCCCGATGGAAATAGATAGAACAGGAACAGTGTTTAAAGCAGCATCCAAGAAAGAGCCGCAAGAGTTACCCATTATCAGCGGTCTCTCTTTTCAAACTATACGGGCGGGAATGAAGGTGCATAAGCAGCTTGTGCCGTTATTTAGACAGCTGGATCTTTTGCAGAAGAAAAATCCGGCCTTACTCAGCGAAATTTCCGAAATGAAGATTGAACAGAAAAAATACGGAGGTTTTGACCTTATCCTCTATCCGGTGCGAACTCAAGTTAAAGTACGTGCAGACAGTACATTGAATGAGGATCGATTGCAGTATATGATGTTAACGTTGGATGTCATACGGGAACTTGATCTGAGTTCAAAGATTGAGGAGTTGGATGTACGGGCAGGAACCGCTTCCTACCGTTTAAGAGGTGAAGCCAATGAGTGATATCATAGTCGGATTGGATATAGGTACCAGCGCAATCAGAGCTGTTGTCGCTGAAAAACTGGAAACAGGCGTTCTGCAAATTATCGGCGTGGGCACCGGCATTTCCGAAGGCTTACGGAAAGGAACCGTCGTTAATATCGAAAAAACCGTACAGGGAATTCACGAGGCAGTGGAAGCCGCAGAGATGATGTCCGGCGTGGAAATTACGCACTGCATTACGGGAATCGGCGGCACCCACATTGAAGGACTTAATTCCCGCGGTATTGTCGCCGTTACCGATAAAGGAAAAGGAAATCGGGAAATAGACCAACAGGATATCGACCGCGTTATAGAAGCTGCAAAGGCTGTTGTTATTCCGATGGATAGGCGTGTCATGCACGTAATTCCTCAATCATATATCGTCGACGATCAGCGCGGTATTGCGGATCCGCACAACGTAATCGGTGTCCGTATCGAAGCGGAGGTGCATATTATTACCGGATCGGTTACCTGCATCAAAAATATCGTCGACTGTGTGAAGCGTGCCAATTTGCAAGTTGACACACCGATGTATCACGGGTTAGCCGCTGTAGAATCCGTTATGACGCAGGAAGAACAAGATCTCGGATCGGTACTCATCGATATCGGAGGAGGCACTACCGATATTGTGGTGATGTCGGGCGGAGCGCCGATACTTACGACCGTGCTGCCCGTAGGCGGAGGTCATGCGACAAACGATTTGGCAATTGTAAAAGGGCTTTCAACCGAGACCGCAGAAAAGCTCAAGATAACCGACGGATGCTGTTGGCAGCCGCTTTTGGAAGATAATAAATCGGTACTGATTTCCGCTCCGGGCGGACGGGCACCGATACAGATTGAAAAAGCGGATATATGCGATATTCTGCAAGCCCGAATGGCGGAAATTTTTACGATGGTAAAGGATAAAATAAGCCCTGCAATCGCTACGAACCGATTTGCAGGTAACGTTATCCTCTGCGGCGGCGGTTCGCTTATGCAGGGTGCTACGGAGCTTGCTTCCGAAATTTTCGATACCCCCGCCGTCAGATTAGGTATTCCGGGAACCTTCGGCGGTTTAACCGGAGAATACCGCAGTCCCGAATTTGCCGCCGTACTCGGACTGATTTTATCGCAGTACAAACAGCGGGCAGCTTCCGGTGAAGAAACGAAAAAAATGGAAGCAGAACAGGGTAAAATTATCGGTAAACTCAAAGACTTTTGGAAAAATCTATTTTAATATAGAAGGGGAGGGAACATATATGGATTACCAAGTAATGCAGCAAAATGAACTGTTACCGGTTAATCCCACCGTTATTAAAGTAATCGGCGCGGGAGGAGGCGGTTCGAATGCAGTTAATAGGATGTTGGAGTGCAACATACAGTACGTCGATTTTATCGTTGCCAATACCGACGTACAGGCGCTTAATTATTCAAAAGCACCGATGAAATTAGTGATCGGATCAAAGTTAACCGGAGGACTCGGTGCCGGTGGAAAACCTGACATAGGTGAAAAAGCCGCTATGGAAGATACCGAAATTATTGCGAATGCAGTCCGCGGTGCACACATGGTGTTTATCACCGCCGGCATGGGCGGCGGCACCGGTACCGGTTCGGCGCCGGTTATCGCAAAGATAGCCCG
The DNA here is from genome assembly GCF_010365865.1 of Treponema vincentii. Classification (NCBI taxonomy): domain Bacteria; kingdom Pseudomonadati; phylum Spirochaetota; class Spirochaetia; order Treponematales; family Treponemataceae; genus Treponema; species Treponema vincentii. The sequence continues at coordinate 1,927,118 of NZ_CP048020.1, forward strand.
TGATCAGGGTGCCCTAACGGTTGGTGTCGTTACCAAACCATTTGCTTTTGAAGGGCGTGCAAAGATGCGTACCGCCGAAGCAGGAATTGAAAAACTTCGCCAAAACGTCGATACGCTAGTCGTCATCCCAAATCAGCATTTATTAAACCTTGTAGACAGTAAGCAGACGATAAAAGACGCATTCGTCATGGCGGATGACGTGCTGCGCCGTGCAGTACAAGGCATTGCCGATATTATTACAAAAAACGGATTGGTCAATATAGACTTCGCGGATGTCCGCTCAACGATGGCCGGTCAGGGTGATGCACTCATGGGTGTCGGCACCGGATCGGGAGAAAATCGAGCGGTGGATGCGGCAACCAATGCCATCAACAACCCGCTTTTGGAAGATTCGCATATCGAAGGCGCAACACGAATACTGGTGAATATCTACGCAGCGGAGATGCCTTCTACCATAGAAGTCAACGATATTATGGAAATCGTTACAGCAAACGCCAACCCCGATGTAGAAACTATCCACGGTATTACCGTCGACGAAACCGACGAGGCCATGAAAGATAAAATCACCGTAACGGTCATTGCAACAGGTTTCCCAACCGATACGGATCCGATTCCGAATCTTATGCAAAAGCAGGGACAGCCCACAGGGGCAACAGCTCAACCTGAACCGCTCCATACGTCGTTTTTACAAAACGATTTTATTTCAGCAAGCGAATGGGCAAAGCTGCAAACACCGCAACAGCCTACCCTACCCGGTCTCGGCCCGCGGAATGCAGGAATACCGGCAGCCCCGCCGCCCCAACCGGCAATGGCCGAAACTCCACGCCAGCCTATCCGTGTGCAGCTCCCCGGCGCTAATACGGATTTGGATGTGCCGGCCTACATACGCAACAAACCCTTTTAAAAATATGCGGGCATCTACGTTGTCGCATCATGAAAAGTGTACATCCTTGTACCTCTCTACCGATGTACGTCCATGTACATCAGTAGAGGACAAGTTTTGTTCCAAAACTTGTTTCTGACTTATTCCCCGCCCATCCTTGGGCGCATTAATGGCGAGTTTCGGCACGCCGAAACATCGCTTCTGATGGAACCAGCGGCATCCGTGCCGCTTCTGAAACTAGTATTCAACGTATCAGAACGAACAGGGATGTTCGTGCTTATAAGCAGTAGCGAGTTTGCACCGCAAACTCGTCGTTAAAAAGCGTACACGGATGTACGCTTTTTAACAGTCTATTTTTAAAAGGCTAACGGAAGGGCTAGGTGTAAAATTTATGACCACCTTTAATCATATAAGAGCTTAATATCTCGGCGCTCTGCGTCGGAGTTGTTGATTCCAGTCTTTTTGTGCAAAATTTTGGATAAAATTTTGCACAATTTATTTTAAAAGAAGGATAAGCACACTAGACAAATTACTCAAAATCGCAGAATAAGAGAGATTGTTTAAAGGCAGTTAGATGTAATTACCATGAATTGGGAAAAGTCTAGAATTTTTACAATATTTCTGATATGGTACCGCCGATTATGACTAAAAAACTAACCTCGAATCGTCTGTTATATATCTTAAATGCCGGAATGGTGACCTTTGCAATGGTAATGAATATCAAAGCAGCTATTCCGTACGTATCTGTTATACCGTATATGAGCTTCATCAAAGCAGCGCTGAATGCTTTCTGCGTGTGTCTTTCCATTATTCTTATCATCCATCCTGAAAGAAAGCTATTAACCTATATCGTCTTTTTTGCCGAAGCAGGCAATGCTGCTCTTGTCGGATTTATAGGCATTGGAACTTCGCTGTTCTGCATAGGGATTGTCTTATGCTTTATAAACGGAGAATTTGCTGTCAACCGCAGAAGAAAAGTGATTATGCTCAGCATTTACTGGGCGCTTGTTATTGTAACAATCTGGCCTGTCCTCGGCTTTATATTTGTTATATTCGAAATTTTAGGGACGCTATTCGGGCTTACCGCATGCATCGCGCTTTATCAAAAACTCGAAGGAAAGCTTTCGTATCTTTTGCTGCCGGAGGAAACGGTAATGGCCACAATTACGCTGCCGCCTAAAGGTTCAACCTTAAAATTATCGGATTATGAGCTTTCGGAACGACAAATCGCATTTATCCTTGGTTCGATTAAACAAGGTGAAACCTACGAAGTACTGGGCAATCGGTATTATGTAAGCACTTCTGTCGTAAAAAAGGATATGGCGGCAGCCTGTAAGTATTTCGGCGTTGCAAACCGAGAAGCCCTGCGGATTTTACTGTTGCAATATAAGTTGGAATAAAGCCTCTCTCCCCTAACGCTCCGCGCCAAGGGAGAAAATCGCTCCTTTTTTAAAAACACATCCGTTACTTGATGATATAGGTTATATTATATATTCCCTTATATTGATTGACCGGAGAGATTAGTTATTCGCTTGGTTTACCGCTTGATATTTTTCCTCCTGTTTGGAAACAATGAGCGTACCGACCACATCGCCTGTTACATTGATACAGGTTCTTCCCATATCAAGCAGTGCGTCTATTCCGAGAATCATGGCGTAAGCCGCTGCTACGGCAGAACCTTCGGTGAGTTTTAAACCGCAGGAGTCGAGCACCATCAGCAGCATAATAGCACCCGAACCCGGAACACCCGCAGTGCCGACGGCCGCCAGTGTCGCTGTAAGCACCACGGTAATCTGCTGTGAAAGACTCAACGGAGAACCGATTGCATAACCGATAAACATCGCGCAAACGCCGAGATAGATGGCAGTACCGTTCATATTAATTGTCGCTCCGAGTGGCAGCGTAAACGAAGAAATACTGCGCGGAATCCCCAAATTTTCTTCTGCAACGCGCATAGTAACCGGCAACGTGCCCGATGACGAACGAGTTACAAATGCAGTGATCATAATCTCATGAATCTTCTTAAAAAAGGTTATCGGAGAAACCTTTGATGCGGCAAGGATGGCACCATACACTGCAATCGTTTGTACGACAAATCCGAGATAGGCGCACAGCGTTACCATTAAAAGAGGCCCTATTGCCTGCGGTCCCTGTTGAGCAAACACGATGGAAATTAGAACGAATACGCCGATAGGCGCGTATTGCATAATTCCGCCGACGATTTTATACATTGCCTCTGCCGCTCCATTACAGCCGAAAAACACGGTATCGCCGCTTTTTCGAAGCAATTCGTCTTTTGAACCGCGAACAAAAGAAACGGCAAAACCGAACAACATTGCAAATAATATAATGGGCAGCATATCCCCTTGCGCAAGGGCTTCCATCGGATTGGTGGGGATCATTTTTAAGAGGATTTGATTCATTGCAGGTGCTTCACTGATCTTCGCCTTTGCAGCCGCCGAACCGATAACCGAAAAACCGAAGCCGGGACGCAACAGATTGGCAAATACAAGCCCGACGAATACGGCAAGCGCACTGGTTAATAAATAGTAGATAATAATTTTTACGCCGATCCGCCCCAACTTTGCCGGTTCAATACTAGCCGAACCGCAAATAATGGAAAATAATACGACAGGCACAACAATCATTTTCAGCAATCGAATAAATACATCGCCGAAAAATTTTGTATACGTTACGTACGGTTGTACTGCATCGGGGAAAAAACCGAGTACGATACCGGTAATTGCACCGAGTATCAACGCACCGAGAATTCGTTTTAGCAAATTTGAATCCAGATACAGCCTTAATACATTTTTTTTCATCATGAACCTCCTTTAATTACTGCGAGATAGCTTTAAAACCAAAAAATTTGGAAGCATCCCGATAGTATGATTTTATTATACCCCCTATCAGAGCTAAATGCAAACAAATTTTAAGGTAGCCTGTTTTGCGACGGTAGTTTCGGAGCAACATAAATACAGGGAATCTCTACAAACAGCAGGCACATCGACTCGTTTTGTAAGGAAATGGTTTATCATACCCGCTAGCGCAAATCGCGAATCATTTTTTACTTTAACATTTTACTCTGACGTTATACTTGACCTCACATTACGAACTTATTATCCTAGATATCTCGAAGAATACGGAAGCCGTAATACAGCACCGCCATATAGACGTCGCATATGAAAAACGGAATACAACATATTTTTTCGTAACGGTGTTCGACCTTCTTATGTTTACTATAGTTAATCAAATAGGAGATAATATGATAAAGAACAGTATTGCAGCAGGGATCCTGCTCGTTGTTTTGAGTATGGCCGGATTGTATGCACAATCGCAAAAACCGCAGCCAGAACCGTACTTAACCGAAAAAGCCGTAAAAGGGCTTATCAAAAATCACGAAAAGCTGCTTGAAAGCCTCAATACCATTCTGGACGGCGAGGATTCTAAAGAAAGGCAATGGTTTGAATCCTTTCAGGCTGCTCTGGGAGAAGATACCAATCCGGCGGCTTTCCTGAAAAAGAATCCGACGCCGAAAAAACTGCAAGCACTTTTCCGGAAGTATGGGCTCGACGGAAAAACAGGACTATTGCAAATCATGGTGATTGCCTATGCCGCTTTGAATTCCGAATATGGGGCTATTCCTCTTGAAATTCATCCGGATGATTTGAAACTCGTACAAAAATACCATACGGAACTGTCTGAATTACTCAAGCCCATACCGGTTGAAACGGAAAGCGATACAGGTGATCAATAAAAAACACGGTTACAAAATCAGCAGTCGAAAGCATTAGCTTATCACACTCATTTTATGCTATTTTAGTAATTACAATTCGAGGAGATCATATATGACCATTGTACAAGTTAAGAATTTGCGCAAAACCTATCCCTTAGGGAAGGTTTTGGTAGAAGCAGTAAAAGGAATTAATTTTTCCATCGATAGCGGGGAATTTGTTTCCATTTCCGGACCGTCCGGCTCAGGGAAATCCACTACGCTCAACATGATTGGCTTGATCGATACGCCGACCTCCGGTGAGCTTATCATAAACGGAGAAACAATTTATCAAGAAAAAGACTTTACCTCTCTTTCCAAACGGAAAAACAAGGGCTTAAAAATTCCGCCGAAGCTCGACAAGCGGATCACTCAGCTGCGCCACGAGTATCTGGGCTTTATCTTTCAATCCTTTAACCTGATTCCTGTTTTGGATGTATACGAAAACATCGAGTTTCCCCTTTTGTTCGGTAAGGCAAAAGAAAGCAAAGAAAAGAGTAAGGAATGGATTGAGCACCTCATTGAAAAGGTCGGATTGAGCGAATGGACGCACCATAAATCGAACGAGCTTTCAGGCGGTCAGCGGCAGCGCGTTGCTATTGCCCGTGCCTTGGTTACAAAACCTGCATTGGTGCTTGCCGACGAACCCACTGCAAACCTCGATTCCAAAACCGGCGATCAGATTCTTGCACTGATGAAGGACATGAGCCGCGAGTTTAATACCACCTTTATCTTCTCTACCCACGATGCAAAAATCGTCAATATGACCGACCACCGCATTAAAATCTTAGACGGAAATGTCGTCGAGGACACGAAGGTTAATGGGTAATGGGTAATTATGATTTATCCGACGGAAGTGCGGTATTTACATGATTATGAATTAAATTGAAGAGGATATAATGAATAAAACGATTTTTAAGTTGGCGTTGAAAAATCTTTTTTCGCATAAGACAAAGACGCTGATTATTATGATTTTGATCGGGCTTGGCAGCTTTTTGGTGGTGTTGGGACTCGGGGTGCTGAATTTCGCCGAAAAGCAAACAAAGAATGTATGCGAGAGCGATTTTTGCGGCGATATTTTTATTACCGGAAAACCCTCCGATAAAGACGTGAATGTAACAATTGCCGGTGCATATAAAAATGTCAATACGGGGAAATTGCCTTCGATGCCGTATCTATCAAAGATAGAAAAAATTGAGGCAAAGTTACATGACATGCCGGAAGCTTCTGTGTTTACGCGGGGAATGGTTGTCGGGTATGGTATGCTGCGTCCGGCTGACCTTTCCGACACGTGGGAGCCTAAGGGTGAAAACTTTTCGTATATGCCGTATGCCACGACACTCGGTATTGAGCCTTCTTCTTACAAAAAAACATTCGAGACAATCAAAGTGTATGAAGGTGAATTTCCCGATTCCGACGGTGCGGAATTTATCCTGCTGCCGCAAAAGGTAAAAGAAAAGTACGAGAAATATTATGAACGGGAATTGCATGTTGGAGATGAAGTTGTGGTGATGAGCTTTGGAGAAAAAGCAAAGCTGCGCAAAATAAGAGTGAGCGGTTTTTTTACCTTTGCACATCCCGATACGGCAATTCAGGCGGTACTGTATACGGATATCAACAGTGCGCGTATGCTTGCCGGTGTAACGATGGGTGCTCGTACCGTTACGGAAATTCCTAAGTCAATCGATTTAAGCCTTGCAGAGAAAAGCGAAGACGACTTGTTCTCCGATGATGCAGTCGGTGTTACCGAAGAGGCGGAAAGCATCACTGAAAAAAAAGCGACTGCGGAAGAGTTGGAAAATATTTTAGGCAGTACGGAGCTGCGCAATCAGCTCAATATGGCGGACACCGATGCATGGCACTTTGTAACGGTTAAGCTGAAGGATCCTTCAAAAACATCCCGGGTGATTGCAGATTTGAATAAATGGTTTGCAGAAGAAGGTCTTATAGCACAAGCGCTTCCGTGGGATAAAGCAGTGGTGCAGTATGCTGCTGCGATTAAGATGACACGGACGCTGATGATTGCGGTGCTGGTATTGCTTGCCGTTGTGGTGCTCATCGTCATTATGAATACGCTTGTCGTTTCTGTGATGGAGCGGACGGCAGAAATCGGTACGATGCGTGCCATCGGAGCAAAGCGTTCCTTTGTCAGGCGGCTCTTTTATACGGAGTCGTTTTTACTTTCGTGCGTTGGGGCTCTGTGCGGGATTGCTCTTGCGATTATCGCAGGGCTTATCTTTAATGCGTTGGGAATCAGACTTCCGAATGAAACGATGGCGGTTATGTTCGGCGGTTATAAAATCCAGACAGCTATCTCGCCGGTCGCAGTATTGAGTACACTTGCCGCTATGCTTGCCGCCGGAGTAATTGCAAATTGGTATCCGGTTGGACTTGCATTAAAGATCAGCCCATTGGAAGCCATCAACAAATAAGGCATTGGTAATGAAGGCATTTTAAGGAAAGATTATGAATATATTAAAGATTGCATTTCGGAATTTAAATAGGCAAAAACGGCGCAGTATGCTGTTGGTTATTGCGATTGTATTTGCGTTTCTTATTGTAACATTGATCGACGGACTATCGGCAGGTGCGCGTAAGAGTTTGGAATATCAGATTGCAAAGATTATCGGCGGGCATGTCTATGTAACCGGGGCAGAAAAGGCAGCGGACAAGACAGAAGATGATAAGGCGAATGAATACCTTCCTCCCGAAAGTGTTGAGCTTGTGCATAGAATCATCAAAGAAGAAAAAATTGATGCATTGTATACAACCGTGCGTGCACAGCGTTACGGCACGCTGATTTTTGCAGGGAATCAGTTGACTGCTCAAATTGCAGGCTGCAAATTCGATGAGGAAGAAGCCTTACGCAATAGTTTTGCGTTTAAAGAAGGCGGATGGGAGAACGTAAACATAGAAAACGCTCTTTTTATCCCTCAAAAAACCGCCGAAGCGCTGAATGTCGCTTTGAATGATGTTATCCTTTATGAAATGACTACGTTAAGCGGACAGGCAACGGTTGCGGAATTTCAAATAGCAGGCATTTATCAAGATCAAAGTCAATTTGATCAAATACAGTTTTATGCGAACTTCGATTATCTCAATAAAATTGCCGAAATTCCCGAAGGGTGTGTTGCTCAGTTCGGTATTTTCTTGAGAGATGAAAACCAGCAAGATGCTGTTGCGTCCATTTTTGAAAAGCGCCTTGCCGAATACGGTCCCGTTACCAGCCGTGAACTGGCGGCGCAGTTTAACCCAACCTCTCCCGGGCAGGAATTGCTGCGGCAGTTGAATGAAGGAAAGTGGGACGGAACAAAATACGCCGTTATGACCTTCTACGATTTTGCGCCGCAGATGGTAACGCTTTCACAGACGATACAGTGGGTCAGTCTCGGTGTGCTGTTGGTATTGCTGCTCGTTACGATGATCGGTATTTCCAATACGTTCAGGATGGTTGTGCATGAGCGGAAGGGCGAAATCGGTACGATGCGTTCTTGCGGTGTCAGCAGGGGAAAGGTGAGCCTTTTATTTCTTGCGGAGGCAGGCTTTCTTTCGGTTATCGGTGCCGCAGCGGGCTTTGTGCTTGCGCTGCTCGTTATGCTGATTATCAGCCTTATCCCCATATCGATTGACTCGGTACTCAGTATGCTCACCACAAACGGACATTTCTTGTGGATACTGTCGCCGACCGTTATCTGTTTAAAATTCCTGCTAACGGCTTTCTTAGCAATCCTTGCAGCGCTCGGCCCCGCAATCCGTGCAGCCAACATGATCCCTGCGGAAGCCTTGCGATCGAGCAAGTAAAGGGAATATACCCCATGAAGGGGTCTCGTGAGTAAAGTAAGAAAATGCCTCGAGCGTTTTACTAAGAGGAGAATATATAAGAGGAGAATATAATGGATTATAAAACGATGACGAAAAAACATGCCGCAGTGTTTTTTGCGGCTATCTTATGTGCGCTGCCGCTCTCGCTTTCGGCACAAATACCGAGCACGGAAGAGATGTACGGTATTTTGGAAAAGCAGTACGAAGCAGGTAACTTTGATAAAGATATAACCTGCACGCTTTCGCTCATTATCGAAAAGCCGAACGAACCGAAATCTGCGCAGCAGTATAAACTATTCCGGCGTGATACAAAAGATCAAACCACGCTTGTGCAGCTTGCGCCTGAGGCGGATAAGGGAACGGGGTATATGCAGGAAAAGAATAACCTCTGGGTATATGATCCTACCTCGCATCAATTTACCCACTCTTCGCTTAAGCGCGCTATCGGGGATTCCGATGCAAGTGTTTCAGATGTTAATAAACGGTCTGAATTTAGAAAGACTTACGAAATTACCGATATAGCAGCATCAAAACTCGGTAAGTTTGATGTATATGCAGTTACGCTCAAGACTCTTCTTTCTGACGCGCGGTATGCGCAGGAAAAATATTACGTGCGTAAAACTGATCCGCTTATCTTAAAAATCGAAAGCTACGGCTCAAGCGGACGGCTGATGCGCACCACGCTCCTGCCTAAATACGTCAAAATCGGTAATTTCAACTGGCCTGCTCAATCCATCTATATTAACGAAATCAATAAGGGTGAAAAGACCACACAAATACTCTCCGATTTTGATACCTCCGACATACCGGATGTGGTGTTTACGAAGGCCTACTTGGAAAAAATCAATTGATCGTTTGCAAATAGCGGGGCATCTACTGCGTCGCACGGCAAAAAAGTGTCCTCAACGTATCGAAGATACGCCTGCGGTACTTTTTTGCCTACCTCCTTGTATCTACCTCCGCTATTTGCAAACGCGCTGGAGGGGCACATCTACTTCGTTACTGCGCACAAATAAATCCTCGACGTATCAGAACGGACAGGGATGTCCGGGGTGATAACCAGTAGCGAGTTTTTCGTCAGAAAAACTCGTAGCCCAAGAATGTGCAAGGACGCACATTCTTGGGCGAGGATGGCGGGGGAGTAAATCAGTAACGAGTTTAGACGTAAGGCTAAACTCGTAGCCACAGAATGTACAGGACGTACATTCTGTGGCGTGCCTGCGGGTGTTTTTTGTGCGCTCCTAGCAATTTCAGAACGGACAAGGATGTCGGTGGTGATAAGCAGTAGCGAGATTTGTGTTATGCACAAATCTCGTCGTTGAGAAGCGTACAAGGAGGTACGCTTCTCAACAGGCTATTTCCAAACGCGCTGGAGAGGCACATCTACTTCGTTACTGCGCACAAATAAATCCTCGACGTATCAGAACGGACAGGGATGTCCGGGGTGATAACCAGTAGCGAGTTTTTCGTCAGAAAAACTCGTAGCCCAAGAATGTGCAAGGACGCACATTCTTAGGCGAGGATGGCGGGAGAGTAAATCAGTAACGAGTTTAGACGTAAGGCTAAACTCGTAGCCACAGAATGTACAGGACGTACATTCTGTGGCGAGGATGTCCGTGGTATGTTGATTTATCTTCCTGCTTTCAGCAAAGTGTTATTTTTTTACCAAGTCGGTTGCGAATATCTTTATCATAATAATAACTGAAAGCACTACGACAATTCCGTCAACGAGCGGCATTGCGAGCCATACGCCCCGCGCTCCGAAAAAATGCGGCAGTATGAGTACGGCAGGCACAAAGAGCACCAGCTGCCGTGAGATCGCTAAAATACCGGCGGGTTTCGGCTTGCCGATGGCCTGAAAGAGCGTCATATTCAATATCATAATCGCAAGCGCAGGGAAGATTATCATGGCAATAACGGCATTGGTTTTTCCTTGTGCAACGAGCACGGGGTTATCGATAAACAGCCCAAGTACCTTTTCGGGACTCAGCAAAAAGATACCCCATGCAATGACGGCGAGCAAAAGGCCGAAGCCATAGAACAAGCCGGTGCCTTTTTTTACCCGATCAAAAAGCCCCGCGCCGAAGTTCGTACCGACAAAAGGCTGGAACCCTTGGCTTAATCCCCACAGCGGAATAAAACTCAACATCAAATAGCGGAAGAATGCGCCCATTAGAACGACCTGATCTTCTCCACCGTATTTTTTCAATGTCGAATACATGACCGTTTGCTGTACCAGAGAAAGAACCTGCATAATCATCGCAGACATACCGATTGCAATTGTTTCTCCGACAATCGATTTATCCGGTTTAAGGGTTTTAAAGCGAACATTTTTGCTGAAGCACAAAAAGTAAAAAAAGCTGGCCAATGCAAAAACCGCCTGCGAAATAACCGTGGCAACGGCAGCGCCGGCGATTCCTTGTTTGAACACGATAATGAACAGCGCGTCAAGCACAATATTCAGCACGGCACCGGATCCCATGATAATCATCGCAAGTGCAATTCTTCCTTCTCCGCGCAGTACCATATTTGAAGCCTGTCCGAAGTTTACAAATATGGAGCCAAGGTACACAATCCGTAAATATTGTACACCCATTGTGTGCATTTCCCCTTCCGCCCCGATAAGGGTGAGAAGCTGCGGCGCAAAAATGTATCCTACTATCATCACTACTGAGGACATCAGTACCGACAACACCAATACGTTCCCCATCACCGCATCGACGGTCTTTTGATCTTTTCTGCCGACTGCCCGCGATAAAATCGATGCGGAACCAATTCCGACCAATACCGCAATACCGTTATTCACCAGCGTAAAAGCATACGCAACGCTGATCGCACCGAGCGCTTTTTCGCCTACATACCGTCCGACAAACATTGCGTCGACGAAACTGTACAAACTGATTACCAGCATACCGATGATTCCCGGCACGCCCAACTGTAACATGAGCTTGAATATATTTCCCGATACAAGCTCCTCTCGTTTATCTGTCATAAACACTCCTAAAATAGAAACCGACGATACCGTCAGTTATTCATAGTGGAAATATATACGAATGGAAATGGATTGTCAACCGGATATAACAGCGCAATCAGAGCAAGTACATCAAATACACTTCGTTGATTACGCCGGACTTATATGATAAAAGGATATTGATATTATTCGTGCGGAGGGTTTAATACCCCGACGCTTGCGTCGGGGCTGTTGATTAAAATTTATATTTGCCAATACGAAAATCATCGTATATAATTGAAGATATTATCGCATCATGATATGCGAAAACCATTTTCTAGGAGTTCTTATGAGTACAAAAAAGAACAAGGAAGTCTCAGGCTTTCTTAAAGGCGTTGAAAGGATCGGAAATAAGCTGCCTCATCCGGCGATGCTTTTCTTTATCCTCAGCATTATCGTTGTTATTATTTCAGCCATTGTAGCGGCTGTCGGTGCGCCGGTTACCTACTTTGACGCAAAAAAGGGGCAGGAAGTAACGATAAAGGCTGTCTCGCTTTTGAATGTCGAGGGATTTCGCTATATTTTGAACAGCGCAACGAAAAACTTTACCGGTTTTGCGCCGCTCGGTACGGTATTGGTCGCAATGCTCGGTATCGGCGTTGCCGAATGGACGGGGCTCATTAATACCTCATTGAAGAAGCTTCTCACCAATATTAACCCTCGGTTGCTGACAGCCGTTGTCGTTTTTGCCGGTATTATGAGTAACATTGCGTCCGATGCAGGCTACGTTGTAGTTATTCCGCTCGGCGCCATTGTGTTTGCCAATGCGGGCAGGCATCCGCTGGCGGGTCTTGCCGCTGCCTTTGCCGGTGTTTCGGGTGGTTTTTCTGCGAACCTCTTGCTGGGGACTACCGACCCGCTGTTAACCGGCATCACTATTGAGGCCTTGCACAATGCCGGTATGGACATCCCGCTTGATCCTACCTGTAACTGGTACTTTATGGTCGTTTCAACATTCTTGTTGACAATTATCGGAACCTTGGTAACCGAAAAAATCGTAGAGAAAAACTTAGGCGAATACCACGGCACCTATAAGCCGGACAATATGCCCGTTTCCGCAGAAGAAACAAAAGGGTTAAAGCGTGCGGGTATTTCCATTCTGATTATGGTGGTCATACTTGCAATCGGCATGTTCGGCTTACCCGGCCTCCCGTCCCTTGCCATTTTAAGCGAAGTAAATCCCAAAACAGGTGTAAGTTCTCTGAGTAACTTTATGCACGGCGGTTTGCTCCCCGTTATTCTAATCCTTTTCTTGGTACCCGGTTTAGTATACGGTAAAACATTGGGAAAAATTAAAAGTTCCGGAGACCTTGTAAAAGGTATGACGCACGGAATGAGCTCAATGGCCGGCTACCTCGTACTGGCATTCTTTGCAGCGCAGTTTGTCAGCTACTTCGGTAAGACAAACCTTGGAACAATTATTTCCGTAAACGGCGCTAACTTCTTAAAGAGTATCGGTTTTACCGGTTTACCGTTAATCATCGCATTCGTTATTATTTCCGCTTTCTTGAACCTCTTTATCGGTTCCGCTTCTGCTAAGTGGGCGATTATGGCTCCGATCTTCGTACCGATGATGGTAAACCTCGGCCTCTCACCGGCTTTAACGCAGGTTGCATACCGTATCGGAGATTCCAGCACCAATATCATCACTCCGTTGATGAGCTATTTTGCGATGATCGTTGTCTTTATGAAAAAGTATGATGAGGATTCCGGTCTTGGAACATTGATATCGATAATGTTGCCGTATTCAATCGCGTTCCTGCTTTCATGGCTCGGTTTGATGATTATTTGGTATGTAACCGGCTTACCGCTCGGTCCGGGAGCATTCTTAACACTGTAAGATTCCGGATATTTGTGTTCCCGCAGTGTAAGGCCTTAGAGAAGCCGCTTGCGGGAATGCAAAATTATTTTATCAGGAGAAAGCTATGAACATTGATAGAGATACGGCAATAGGCTTACTCAATCGATATATTACGACCGAGCATATTATGGCGCATTCGTTCGCTGTCGAAGCCGTTATGCGCGCCCTTGCAAAGCGACTTGATCCGGCGGATGAAGAACTGTGGGGAATTAGCGGGCTGCTCCACGATTTGGATATGGACGTTTCAAATTGGCAGGAACATCCGGAACGGCACGGTCCCGTTACGGTTGAGCTATTAAAGGAACACAATTTCGGCTGTGAAGAAATGTACAACGCTATTATCGCTCATAATCCCGATACGGGCGCCGTACCGAAAACACTGTTTGAAAAAGCGCTCTTTGCAGCCGACCCGATTACCGGCTTTATCACCGCCGTTACGCTTGTTTATCCCGATAAAAAAATTGCGAGCGTTAAGGTTAAATCCATCGTCAAGAAAATGAAAGCAACCGGATTTGCCGCCGGTGCCGATAGAGGCGCAATGATGTCAATAGAAAATATCGGGATACCGTTTCCGGAATTTGCAGAATTAGCGCTTACCGCTATGTGCGGTATCGCCGATCAACTCGGCCTTTAGTGCGCGTTGACGTGTGAGCTTTGCCCGCCTGCGTTGAAGAGGCACTTTGACTTCTCGCGTTAACTCCTTTCAGTCTTGCGGGCTGTAAGCCTGTCTGATATTATACAGCTTATGGCTAAGTTTAAACGGCAATCGAAATCTTCTCGCATGGCGGAGATACAAGAAGCGGCAAAAAAGGTATTTTTAGAGAAAGGATTTCGCTATACGACAATGGAAGATGTTGTGAAAAACACAACGCTTTCCAAGGGCGGCGTATACCAATATTATAAAACGACAAAGGCAATCCTTTTCGATATTATGCAAAACGGAAACTATTTCCGGTATGAACGAACCGAAAAGATTGTGCAGGAATCGGCAGGTACCGAATCGGTTGCCGAGGTCATAACAGACGCTTGTATGGCTAAGCTTTTTGATGAAGTACCCGAAAAAAAACTCTACTTGATGTTTCTAGCGGAAATACCGTATGACCGCGATTATGAAGCGCTATATTTCCAATTGGAAAAACAAGCCTTTGAACTGTTTATAAAAACGTTACACTATCCGTCCCAACAAGAACAAAAAATTATGAATATCATTCAAGAGCAAGAGTACTTTTTGTTTAAAATTTTTCACGGCATGCTCGTTATGCATGAGCTATTCAGCGATAAGGATGTGTTTAATCAAAATAAAGAAAAAATCCGTACAATAATTCTGACTGCAATACAGAACTTCTTTAACCGGCACCAAGATTTGCTCAACCATATTAACCGATGATGTGTTTACCCTGAAGGATGAATAATACATGATACTGATTAATTTCATACTTGCAATGCTGCCGATTGTCTGGCTTGTTATTTCTTTAAGCAAGCTCAAGATGAGCAGTTGTAAAGCCTGCGGTATTGCGTTGCTGATAACGGCGATTTTAGCAGGATTTTATTGGAAATTGCCTCCTCTACATATCTCGTCCGCTATGTTTGAAGGAGCAGCGTATGCGCTCTGGCCAATCTGTTTGATTATTGTTGCCGCTCTTTTTACATACAATTTAACGATAAAAACCGGCGCTATGGAAAAAATCAAAGAGATGTTGATCGGTATTTCCGATGATAAAAGAATTCTGATGCTGATTATCGGCTGGGGTTTCGGTAATTTTATGGAAGGCATGGCAGGGTTCGGTACTGCGGTTGCTATTCCCGCATCGATTCTTGCCGGAATAGGTCTTAATCCCATCAACGCAGTAACGGCTTGTCTTGTTGCAAATACGACGCCGACTGCGTTCGGCTCGGCAGGAGTGCCGACAGCGACACTTGCTTCCATTACAGGGTTGGACTTGCAGCAGCTTGCCGCAAATGCCGCGCTCATACAGGCCGTTCATACGTTTCTTTCACCGTTCCTCGCGGTGGTGATCTGCGGAGGCGGCATAAAGGCATTAAAAGGCGTATGGCATATTACGTTGATCGCATCGCTGTCGTTCGTTGTGCCCTATCTCCTTTTTTGCGCAATTGTTAGGCCCCGAACTTCCAACTATTGTCGGTTCAATTTGTTCGATGCTCTGTGTAATCCTTGCGGCAAACTTCGGTAAAAGGAAACGTAATGAGGCTCCCGATACCGTAAAGATCGAATCGGAGTATTCCGTAAAAAACTGTTGCGGCAGAGATAACAACACCGGTAGCGCATATCGGCTTTTCCGAAGGCCTTAAAGCATGGGCGCCGTTTATGCTCATCTTTGTATTGTTAATTCTTACCTCCAAGCTCTGTCCTCCGGTGCACAACGCCATTAAGGATTTCAAACATTCGTTTATGATTTATACGGGAGAAGGAGGCAAGCCGCTCACATTTAGCTGGATAAATACTCCGGGAGTGGTGATATTTATAGCGGCCATCTGCGGAGGGCTTATTCAAAAGGCTTCATTGTTCGAAATGGCCGACGTATTGGGCTTTACCCTAAAAAAATATTGGAGAACCTTTGTAACGATTTGTAGTGTTTTGGCAACTGCCAAGGTGATGATATACAGCGGAATGATTTCCGATATTGCCCGTTCGGCTGTTGTTGCAGCCAGTCCGGTATATCCGTTTGTTGCACCGTTAATCGGCGTGTTGGGAGCCTTTATAACGGGATCGGGTACTTCTACCAATGTCCTTTTTGGAAATTTACAGATGGAGACTGCACATTCGCTTAATTTGAATCCATATTGGATTACCGCGGCCAATGCACTGGGTGGGGGAATCGGTAAAATGATATGCCCGCAGAATATTGCAATTGGAGCAGGTTCTATCGGCATTACCGGTTCCGACAACAAAATTCTTGCAGCGGTGTTTAAATATTTTGTTGTGTATGCATTGCTTGCGAGCGTAATCTGTTTTGCCGGCTCGTTCCTGATGTGAGCCGCTGCACATTTCCGTTCAGCGGTTCTCTTTGGTATATAACGCAACTCCGGGCAACGGATCGGGCTGGGCAAATCGGATAAATTTAAACGGATGGATATTAACCGCATTGACATACCAGCCTTTGATATCGCTTAAATCGATTACGTTGATTGCAGGAACGTGAGAAAGCGGAATAAGAACCGATGAATCGAGTAACAGCTGTTCCGCTTTTGCAAGATAGTCAAATCTCGCTTTGCGATTTTGTTCTGCCGATGCTTTCTTGATAAAATTTTCATAATCTATATTGTGCCAGCCTGAATCATTTAAAGTTGAATCGGTGCGGAATAATTCTAAAAACGCAAGCGGATCTGCAAAATCACCAATCCACGAAATGACAGCCAAATGATAGTTATCCGTCTTTAATCGGTCGTAGTATTCTTCAAAGGGTGTTGTCGTAATCTCGGTTGAAATTCCTATTTTTTCCCATGCAGTTTTCAGCAATGCCGCTTGTTGGATGTAGAAGGCTGTTTCCGGTAAGAGAATTTTTACCGGTTGTGTTGTTTCCGACTGCGGGACTTTTTTTAACAATTTTTCAGCTTTTGCTATATCCTGTTTATCAACACCGGGTACGGTTGGATATCCCGTGAGGGGGAATACCAACGTCTTAGCAGGAATTAAATAATCTTTGCGCAATTCGGTATAGGGGAGTGCAGCGAGCAGCGCTTCTCTGAACGTTTGATTATTGCACGGCGTTGTGTTTGTTTTAAAATAGAAGAATTCAGTTGCAAACATCGGTGTAATGTGGATGGTATATGCCGCTGCTACTTTATTTAAATTGACGGATCCGCAAAGCCAATGAATAGAACCTTGATTAAAAGCTTCTGTCATTTTATCGGTATCTTCATCTAACAATATGCTGATTGCAGGGGAGTCGTACCGATTCGGAATCCCAATAAACAGAGTTCTTTACAAGGCGGATTTTGTCGCCGGTAAAACTTTCTATTTTAAAAGGGCCGCTTGCGATCGGTTTAAAAGCGGCGGCAGAATTTGCAAAAAGAAGATTTACCTGCATATTTCGTTATTGCTTTAAGCTGTGAAGGATGTACTGCGGAAAATGCGTGATGACAAAGTATATTAGCCAGTTGTTCGGCGGGATATACGAGCGAAATTTTTAACGAAGTATCCGATTCCGCATACAAGCCGATATGCGATGTGTCCGTAGCCATTCCACTCCGGTATTCTTTTACACCTTTAACGCAATCTAAAAGTGACGCATACGGTAAATCAAGTTTTGGGTTTAACAAATTGATAAATGAATCACAGAATACTTGCGCGGTAATAGGGTCACCATTTTCAAATGTGAGGTTATCCCGCAGTGTAAATGTCCATGTCAAACCGTCTGCACTGATTTTCCAATCCTTTGCTAATCCTGCCACCGGCTGCAACGTATAAGGATCGTATGTACACAACCCTTCGTACAATCCGGTAAGAATTTGCGCCTCATTTGCATTATACGCGGCATGGGGGTGTAAGTTCGGAATACCGGTAGTGACCGAAACAACAAACTCGTTTTGAGGATAGGGTTCATTTTCTGCGCATGCAACAAAGGGAACTATACATAAAACAAGAAACAGTAATATATTTTTTTTATTCATGAATTAATCCAAGTTCTTTCATATTCAAATATTCTTCAACACTCGCATTGTATTCCGCTCTGCATTGATTTGCTTTTATCACCGCATTTCGAATTGTTGTTAATTCTATTTTTATTCCCCTCATTTTTGATCGCAATATAACATCGGTAGATTTATAATAATCATCCAAGCCTCCGAGCGTTTTTAAATACCCATTGCATATAACAATGTATTTGTTTAGCATTTCAAGCAATTGTTCATTGCTCATACCGGTTAAACGCTGCTGAAGGTCGGAAGTCCCCGATGAAAGGATTCTAAAAATACGAATTGTTTTTGCTAAATTATCAGTAAAATCTTCCAGTACGATTATTTCTTTTTTTTGTAAGTTGCTAATAGGATCTTTAATCAGTATGGTGATTTCATGTTTTTTTTCTTCCATATTGAAAGCACGCCTCAGAGCTTCTAAGAACTTGGTAAAAATCGTCATACGTGATTTATATACTATTTCTTGATTAGCCATGAGTTTGGTGAGGCAGGTATCGAAATGATTGCCGGTAGTACCGAGGATGCGGAGCCCTGTTATAAGCACCGGCCGCATATTCTCCTGTTTATTAATTTTTACATCTTCTTTTTGCGTTATATTCAAATGACGCAATACTTCCCGTTGCAGATGTGCCGAATCAGGGCCGTAATCTTCTTTAATAACTTCCATTACAAGATCATGATAAAAAGGGAGTTTTTCATCATTTGTCGCGAGGGCTTTTTTAAGATTTTTTAATAATTTAATCGGGCTTGCGATATCCGCTTGTGTAACCGTTAAATCGGGCGGCATATTTTTTCTGACCGTTAGTTTATATTCTTCCCGGTGTAGACGGGCAAGCTGACGGAGTGTTTTATTGATGTCAGCATCAAGCTTTGCAAGGTGCCCGAGGGAATCTCTCAATAGCCCGCCGGTTAGCGTATCGGAGACGGAATGGAGCGATTTACATATTTCGGCTATTGCACGGGTATTCGCAAGTGTCGAATTTTCATTAAGTGCCGACCACTGAAAAGTTTTATTCAATGCGAGCATGGATGCAATGCGCTGTGGTGTTAAGAACGAACAGTTAAACTGATAGGAGTTAGTTAAAAAATCAAGCATCGTTTGATACTGTGCTAATCGGGAACCGACGATGGCAGCTCGTTCACTATCAGCAAAAGCTTCGTTACTGGGGACTTTTATTTCGGTCATGCGGCTATCGTATTTATACGGATCGTCATAAACTAAGCCTTTTTTTAGTAAATTGCTGCGGAGAATTTTTACCACACTGCCGAGTGCTGCATAATTCTGCTGTAACTGCGGAAGTAAATGCCTATTAAATTCTTCCCGTTGTATGGCTATGTGGTGTTCTAACTCTTCAGAAAAATTTTTCGTAGATTCCATATCATCATCATCGGCACTTTAAAAAAATTTTTTATACGATTTGCGGAATAACTGCCTTAAAAGCAAAGCGCGGGGCAGAAGCGATGGGGATGAGGATGCCTCAAAAGTTAGTTACTTTTTTGCCATCCCCACAATCTTCTATTTTATCGCGCCGGCGGTCATTCCCTTAATGAAATACTTACTCATAAATAAATAGAGAATCATCATCGGAAGGATGGCTACGGTTAATCCGGTAAACAAAAGCGTCCAATTGGTGCTGTGCTGCCCGAAAAAGGTGCTGAGACCAACCGGCAGGGTTTTTAGATTCCTGCTGTGCAAAAAGACAAGCGGGAAAAAGAAGTCGTTCCAGATAGGCACCGCGTTGTAAATGGTTACCAACGCAATTCCGGGTGCAATGACCGGCATCATAATCTTACTGTAAATGGTAAAGTCATGGCAGCCGTCTATCCGCGCCGCATATTCGAGATCTGCAGGAATAGCTTTAAAGAATCCCGAAAGAATAAATATGGTTGAAGGAATCCCCATTGCGGTAAAAATTAAAATAACCGACAAAAAGTTATCCATAAGCCCGAGTTTTCTGATAATCATAAACAGCGGGATGATGGCAGCTTTGAGCGGTAGCATGATACCGCTTAAAAAGACCATATACAGCAGCGTATTTCCTTTGAACACGTATCGGCTAATAGCGTATGATGCCATCGAGCCGAACAGCAGCACTAAAACCATAGAGAAGGCGGTTACGATGACGCTGTTGATAAAAAACGTGCTGAATCCCATATCGACCCAAACCCGCTTATATGACGAAAAATCCGGGTTGGTCGGCAGAGCGAACGGGTGCTGGAGAATTTCGCGTGTCGGTTTTAATGACGACATAACCATATTAAAAAGCGGATATGCGATCAAGATAACATAGATAATCATCAGTGTTAAAATACCGGCGATTGCAAGGCGTTTTACAGGGGATTCTGTATTCATGCGTAGATTCATGTTCATACTTGTGTCTCCTTTGCCTTTCCGATTGCGACGGATACGAGCGAAATACAAAAGGTCATAATATAGATGATAACGGCGATGGTACTGCCAATGCCGATTTCGGGATTACCCGTATCCACCGAACCGAAGGCGGTGCGGTAAAAAAGCGTGCCGATGGTGTCGGTGCTATAGTTCAGTCCGCCGCCGAGGTCGGTCATGGTGTATATCTGTTCAAAAACATTTAAACTGCCGATGACGGTTAATACCGTGATAACCGTTACGGACGGAATAATGAGCGGAAATATGATTTTCCAAAATAAGCCCATCTCGCTTACGCCGTCTATGTACGCGGCTTCGATACAGCTCTGATCGATTGAGTCGATGGCTGCAAGGAATACAAGTGAAGGGAAGCCCACCCAGCGCCAAATATTGGTTGCGATGATGGCAAAGGTTGCGGTGTTTTCGTCGCCGAGCCACGCCCGCCGGAAGGAGGAGAGGTCGAGGAGATTCAAAAAACTATTGACCAGCCCATCGCTCTTTAAATACATACCCCATAAAAATCCGACCGCAACAATTGAAAAAAGCACCGGTATAAAAAATATCCGCTTAAAGGCCCCGTGTCCTGCGATTTTTCTACTTAAAACATACCCGAAAAGCAGTCCGAGGCTATTTTGAATGAGCATTGTGCAGCAAAACCAGATGCCATTGTGCTTTAATGCATTAAAAAAACGTTCGTTATACGGAAAGGTAAAAAACAACTTTTTAAAATTACCCAATCCGGTAAATGTGCCGCGGAGAAGTTGGTTCCAGTTGAATAAGCTGTTGAACAGACTCATAAAAAGCGGCAACAAAATAAACACGCTGACAATCAGCAGCGCCGGCGTTACGAAAAACGCAATCCATAAAAATTTACTTGTTTTTGATGTTATCATACTTTCATATTATCCATGGCGCCTGCCTTCCTTTTGTGCGAAATTTTAAGGAAATAAAATTTCGCACATTTTTCCAGCAGACGGGTGAACGCATCAGGCAAATAGATCAAATTCCGCAAAATAATTGGGGCTGTGAGACCATTTGAACCATCTTCAACTGTTGTACATCCGTGTACAACAGTTGAAGGCGAGTTTTGTGCGTGCACAAAACATCGCTGCTGTGTGGAACCACTGCCATCCTTGGCAGTTCTGGTTGAGCAGCCTCAATGATTTCTGCGGGTAACACGAATATTGTACTTCCTTGTACAATGTTCGTGTCAAGTTTTTCTAATGAAAAACTCGTTGCTGATTAGCATCACCGCCATCCGTGGCGGATATAAAAAAGTGCCTGATGTGTTCGCCCGGGAGCCCCTATTTTTGAAAAGGTTTATAATAGGTAGCGATACCTGTTTGTACGTTCTTACATGCTTGTTCGGCCGTTAAAGAACCTGCTAAGTAGCCCTGCCCTGCTGCCTGCCACAAAGCGGAACCGGTCGGCTGTTCATAGCGGAATGGTACAAGGAAAATATAGCTGGTGCTGTTTTTCATCATCGTGATGACTTTTCCGACAAACGGATCAAGCGAGGTGTCTACCCCGGGTGTAGAACTGATCATTTTCAGATCGGAAATCAGCATATTGCCGACTTCCGGTGAACCGAGGAACTGTAAGAAGGTGAGCGCCGCTTCTTTATGTGCTGTTTTTGCATTGACTGCCCAATTCATATCTGCATAGAAGGTAACGTACTGTTCTCCTGCCGTTGTGCCCGGTACCGGGAATGCATCGAATTGGAGGGAAGGGTTGTTTGCTTTAAAGGTTCCTGCTTCATACGAACCGCCGATCATGTGTGCGGCCGTTTCGTTCATAAAAGAACCCTGAATGTCGGTATAGCCGACACCGGTAAACAGTTCCGGCATATAGGGGGCGCAATGCGCCGATTTTTTTAACCGCATCGATAAAGCGTGGATCTTCGAACGTAGTTTTGCCGGCGACGACTGCATCAAAAAAGTCATTAGCTCCATAGAAGTTGGGGCCGACGCCGCCTAAAAGGGTTTCTACCGTCCATCCGTCCTTTGAACCGTTTGCAAGCGGTATAATACCATTCTTCTTACAGACTTCAAGATTTGACAGGAATTCATCCCATGTCGCCGGAACCTTTAAACCGAGCTTTTTTGTAGATATCTTTGTTGTAGTAACAGAAGATCGCTTGGCTTAACGCAGGCAGACCGTATATTTTACCGTCTTTAATACTTCGTGCACCCTGTTTAGCCGGTTCCGAATAATCTTTTTAAATTGGGAATAAGGTCATCGAGCGCGAGGAGATACTCGCTGTCTGCAAGCGTCTGTAAACCGCCGTAGGCTCTGCCCATAAAGACATCCGGTCCTCCACCGCCTTGCAGTGATGCGCTTACGATCGTATTATACTCGGTGTTTTTTAATGGCGGTTTGCTTTACGCTGATGTTCGGATGCTTTTCTTCAAAGGCTTTAATAACCTTCTCGTAGAATTCTACATCCTCGGTACGCCATGTCCAAAATTCCAGCATAACTTTTTCGCTGGAATTGTTGCTGTTTTCATTTGAACATGCAAACAACATCAAGAGAAAACATGCTGCCAATGCTGCAATGATTTTATTTTTCATCACTTGCCTCCTAACTGTTGAAAATTCCTATTTTAACCGATTTAAAAAAATCGGTTAATAATCTTTTTAATGCCGCGATCCCACAGCGGCCATTCATGCCCGCCGGGACTTTCTTCATAGTAATGCTCGATACCCTGTTCCTGTAAAAAACGATGAAAGTCCCGATTGATGCCGATGAAACCGTCCGAAGTACCGCATTCAAGGGAGATCTGCGGATAAGCCTTTCCCTGCATGAACTTTTTCATTTTGAGTACCGCATTTTTATATTCGCTTTCCATGTTCTCTATACTGCCGAATATACCCTTCGCCCATTCAGGGGTAAAGACGGGATGTTCAGGCGAAAGCTGCTCCCTCGTTAAAAAAGCGGAGGAAATACCTGCGGCGGCTCCGAAGTTCTGCGGATATAAACAGGCTGCCCGTATTGCTCCGGCGCCTCCCATCGAAAGCCCTGCGATAACGGTGTCCTTCCGCTCCGTTGAAAGGTGAAACAACCTCCGTGTCAGCCGTATCAGCTCGTCCCCGACAAAGGTACCGTACTGCTGCCCGGGAAGTTTACCGTCAATATAAAACGCATTTTCCGCCGCCGGCATGATGACGGCAATATGCTTTTCCGTTGCGTAGCGACGTATGTTTGTAAGCGTGAGCCAGTCCGTATGGCAGCCGTACAATCCGTGCAGCAGATAGAGCGTTTTGAGCGGCTTGGTTTCCTGCACCTGCGGTCTTTGCCCGGAAGCATCGGGCGCGCTTTCTTCCGCCGGAATAATTGCGCACAGTGAAACCGGACGCATAAATGATTGTGCCAAAACTTCGGTATAAACAAGAGCCATCTTACTTTTTCTTATCCTAAAACCGCTTTTCGATGAACTTCATACCATGGATTGAAGTTCTTCAACTGTGAGCGGATTCATAATCAAATCATCTAATGTCATAGTTTTCATATCAACAGTCATTGAGATACTCTGCGTGTATTATATTCTGTAGATACAAGAAGTGTCAACGTAAAAAATTCACGGTGATTTTTAGTACAAAGGAGTCCCTCTATTCCGAAGGATGCGAAGCAAATCTAACCGAGTTTTTAGAGGTGCCTAAAGATATACGGAGTTTTTATATGGACTTACACGTGTTTAGGCGTTATGATTACACGTGTGAGGTGATATATGTTGGCAAAACTTACGTTAACTTTTTAAGAATTTATCAGAATGTTCCAATAATTAATGGAAAGAGGAGTAGATTATAATGAAAGAAATTCCCGTAACGGAGCAGCGCAATCCTGCTTCATATCAAATCGATACGAAAAGTACGGCAGAAATTTTGACGATTATCAATAATGAAGATAAAAAAGTTCCCGAGGCGGTTTCGCAGGCGATTCCTCAGTTGACGCGGCTGGTCGATTGCGCGGTTGAGGTGTTTCAAAAAGGCGGGCGGCTGTTTTACCTTGGTGCGGGAACTTCCGGCCGTTTGGGGGTGTTGGACGCCTCAGAATGTCCGCCCACCTACGGCGTGTCCCCCGATATGGTGCAGGGCTTTATCGCAGGCGGCGATGCCGCGCTCCGCCGTTCCATCGAAGGCGCCGAGGATGATGAAAACCACGGTATCGATCAGCTGCGCGGCGCGGAGTTTTCGGCGTCCGATATGTTGGTCGGTATTACCGCCTCCGGTTCCGCTCCTTATGTGCTGGGAGCGCTCCGATATGCCCGTTCGCTCGGCAGCCCGACCGGTGCAATAAGCTGCAATAAAGATTCACGTACCTTTGAGCTTGCCGATTATCCCATTTATCTGCCGGTCGGGCCCGAAATCGTTACCGGCTCCACTCGAATGAAGTCCGGCACTGCGCAAAAGCTCGCGCTGAATATGATTACCACCACCGCGATGATTAGGATGGGAAAGGTCTATAATAACTTTATGATCGATCTGATGCCGGTGAACGCAAAGCTGGTGGAACGGTCGAAGCGGCTGATTAACGAGATTACCGGATGCGGGGAAGCGCGTGCCGCACGGATATTTGAGGATTCCGGACGGAAGATACGGACAGCGGTGATTATGGCCTCGCTTGAGGTATCGAAAGAGGAAGCGGAAGCGCTGCTTAAGCAGGGGAACGGCAATATCAACAATGCGCTCGATGCGTATAAACGGCGATAAACGGCATAGGTATGAAGCAATTATTTTTTGGGATCGACGGAGGGGGAACACAGTCCCGGCTCGGTATCTGTGATGAAACCGATCGGCTGATTGCACAGGTAAAGGGCGGTTCTACCAACCGGTATGCGGTAGGGTTTGATGCAGCTTGCGATAATCTCCGCGACTTGATTCAAAAACTCAAAATTGAAAGCGGCATCGATGTGCAGAACTGCGCTGCAGGCTGCTTTGCTTCCGCCGGTATGAGCACGGAGCAAGAGACCGAAGATTTCCGCCGTTTTTTTACCGGCGAGGGAATCCGCTGCCCTCTGTACCTTTGCAACGATGCACTGGCCGCACTCGCAGGCGGTACCGGAACGGCGGAAGGCATTATCGTGGTGAGCGGTACCGGATCCATTGCCGCCGGCTTAGATAAAAACGGCAGAACCGCCCGCGCCGGTGGGCTTGGCCATTTGATTGGGGACGAAGGTTCCGGCTTTAAGATAGGATTGGACGGGATTAAAGCCGCCGCCGCTGCTTTGGAACGGCGCGGAGAGCGTACCATATTGGCTCCGATGCTGTTTAACCATTACGGTGTCAACACCATACGGGAATTATTTCCCTTTTTGTATACAAACTTTGATAAATCGAGGGTGGCCTCTTTTTCTCCCTGTGTATTTCAGGCGGCGCAGCAATCGGATGCGGTTGCAACACATATTTTGACAACGGCCGCACAAGACCTGTCGCTCCTTACCCGCAGCGTATACGGCGCTCTCTTTGACGGAACGGAGGCTGAAGTGGTATTCTCCGGCGGCATTTTGGAACATCAATCTTCTTTTGCAAAACTGACCGCCGCATATATCTGTGATGTGTTGCCGCAGGTGCGAATTATCTGCCGCCGTTTTGAGCCGGTAGTCGGTGCGTGTATCCTTGCCCGGCTTGGCAGACAGTAAATTTTGAGAAGGCAAATACATTTGTTCTTTCTTTTTTGATCAATATGATATAAAATATAAAAATAATGCTTTTGTAGCCGTTTTGAATTCTGCCGGAGTTTTACATGAAAAAAGTTGTGCGGATAGTTATTCTCTCAGTTTTTGCGTTTTGCCTTTCCATAGCCTGTAAAAATTACACGGAAGATATTGAAGATTATTTAAGCTATTGGTCAGCCGGCGTATCGATTACGGAGTATCGGTTTGAGCCGCAGCCTCAAATCTATACGGAAGGTATGCAATACGTTCCCTCCAAGGCACCCGTAACCGTTACATTTACCGTGCACAACTCTAAAAACTTAGGTTTAAAAATGCCGGGAGATTCCGATGCTCCTGCCGATATTATTTCATTTCCGCATATTCCGGATGCCCCAGATAAAAGAGTTGCTGCCCCGCAGTCCGGCAATGATTATGAGTTCAAAAAAATTTCAAATACCGAGCTGACGCTTACCTATAACCCTGCCTTTTTACAAAAGTATGAATGGGGCAGAGGAGATATAACTCCTTCTATTATACTTTATACCACGGACGGCAGAGTGTTTAAGCAAAACATTCCGTTTAAGCTCAACGTAAATACTCCTCCTCCAGCTATTGCCGAATGTGTTGTTGGACAGACAACAACACATTTACCTTCCGAAACTTCTTATTATGTTCTGTGCTTGCAACTGTCGGATGACGATATGAAAAAAACATGCGGTAACGGACTTTTGCATGAAGATATTGCCGGTATTGAAATCAACGGAACAATATATAACCTTTCGGTTAACAGTAAACTGAAACAGCTGAAAGCACAAGCTGACAGCCCTTTTATCGATAAAGATAAGGTAAAAAAGTTAGATACCACCGATGCGAAAGAAATTCCTTCCGATTGGACGCTGTATTTTAAAACCAAGGTTAAAGTAAAGCCGGCTAGTTCCAAAAAAGACTATACGGTTAGATTAAAGGATAAAAAAGGACTGTATTCGGAACCGGTTACGGTAGGTACTCAGGGGAAGATAGTTACCGTAACCTTTAAGCTCGCGGGCGGAAATATCAGCGGCAGTGCAGCTGATATCACCAGGACTGGTGCGCCGGAAACACCGTTGCAACCTCCAAATCCTACTAAAGACGGCTATACCTTCAACGACTGGAATCCTTCATTGCCTACACATCCCGTGTTCCCTGCCGCAGATACGACATACACTGCGCAGTGGACGCTAAATACCTATACCGTAACATTTAAAGTAGACGGCGGACAGGGCTCTCTAACAGGCACACATAACAGCACATCTAAGGTAGCGAGCGGTTCAACTGAGATGAAATTTGAATCAGTTCCGCATAATAGTACGATAACCTTTACCGCTACGCCGAGTGGTGGTTGGGAAGTAGAAAAATGGATGCTTGACGGCAATGAAGTCCCCGGCCATACAAATACGAGTTATACTCTTTCCAATGTAACCGGCAATAAAACCGTAAAGGTGAAGTTTAAGGCAGTTGGCGGTCAGGGACCGACAATAGAGGCAACTAGTTGGGAAGAGTTACGGGCTAAAGTGCAAAGTGCTACCGAGGGCACTATTATCGAAATAGCACAGAATCTTACCTACAACATATCTCATGCAGTCGGCAAGGACTCTATAATCGAGGTAAATAATAATATCACCATAAAATCAAAAGGCAGCGGTACGTATACTTTGAATGCAGGTGGTAAGGGAGCTGATAGTGAGCAATCCAATGCCAAGAGTACCGGTATTTTTGAGGTGAGTGGCAACAAAACCTTAACGCTTGAAAATTTAATTTTAACCAAGACCGAAAAATATGCCGTCTATGTTGACCATAATAGTTCCCTTACAATGAAGAATGTAACGATTAATAACTGTAAGACCCAATATAATGTAGCCGGTATTTATTTTAATAAAGGTAAAGATTTAAAGCTTGAAAACTGCGAAATAAATCTTTGTAAAGGCAAAGGTTCCGCTTCTTCCGGTGGTATATATATTCAAGAGCCGAAAGGAACGGTGAGCATAAAAGACACGATAATTAAAAATTGCAAAACCAAAGAGAATGGTAGTGGCACCGGCGGCGGTATATATCTGTATAAAGCAGCCGGTACTTTGGAAAATGTAAAGGTTGATAGCTGTAGTGCGAAAAGCGGCGGCGGAATATACGTCAAAGGTGGAACTCTTACTATAACCGGCGGATCTTTTATAAATAATTCAACTGGGGGCACAGGTCAGAGCGACGGGGGCGGGGCTATTTATAACGAAGGCGCTAAAGTTACTATAATAGGATGTACCATCGGCGACGATGATTCAAGAAAAGGTAACCTCGCGGTACAGGGCGGTGGTATCTTTGTTGATGGAGGTGCCGAATGTATTTTAGAAGCAGGTACAAAAATCATCGGTAACGGCACAATTGGGCTGGGAACAGGCACGGGTAACGGCGGTGGTGTGTATGTCGCGGGGAATAGTTCCCTTAAAATGGAGAATGTAACGATTAAAAACTGTGAAGCAACCGGCACAGATAGTGCCGGCGGCGGTGTATATCTGTATAAAGGAACATGTACGCTGGAAAAGGTGATTGTTGAAGGGTGTAAAGCACCGAAAGGCGGGGGTATATTCGTCAGCGAGGAGGCTGAGTGTATTCTCAAACAGGACGTAAAAATTCTCCAAAATGTGGCAATGGGTACCAATAGCAACGGTGGCGGTATTTTTGTAGATAAAGATTCAGGCGATATTAAACTCGGTACATTAACTATCAATGGGTCTAGCGAGAAACCTGTTATCATCTCTAAAAATACGGCTGATTACGGCGGGGGCGTGTATAACCGTGGAACGGCAGCTATTAACCATGCTGAGATAAAGGATAACAACGTACAATACCACGGTGGCGGAATGGTTAATGCAGGAACGTGTACGATGGACAGTGTTAGGATAGAGAATAATGAAGCTTCTAACCAGAATAGCAACGTTGGAAATGGAGGCGGTATCTATAGCGATAAAAAGCTTACGCTTAAAGATACTACCGTTATCGGCAACACTGCCAAAAGGGACGGAGGGGCTATATATATTGACGATTCGGTCTTCAATATGTCGGGTTCTACGGTTATTAATGTTGAACCAAGCGGAGGAGCCACTGGCCCAAGCAAGAATGACATATATTTGACGAATACTGCCTTTATCACGCTGACCGGTGCGCTAACCGCTACGGAAAATATTGCACGTATCACGTTAAACAGTTTAGGCGGTTATAAAAACAACCGAGAAATAGTGAAGGGCGATTCCGGTTTTACTATTCCATCAGGCTACGAAAATAAATTTACGATAACGGATAAAATAGGCAACCCTCAGCACTGGAAACTTATTTATCAAAGTAATGCGTTAAAGCTTAAGAAGAACTAAACTTTCTCTTCGCGGCTGTGCGGTTTTTCTTTGCATTTTCTTGCAATTCCGTGTATAGTATCCGCAAATATGGTAAAGCAATCGCATCAGTTTTTTTTAGGCAACCTCACAGAATAATCAAGACCATTCAACCAGGACTGTCATGGATGGCATCGTTGAAAAATGTACATCCGTGTACAACAGTTGAAGATGGTTCAAATGGTCTCACGGCCTTAATTATTCTGCGGAAGAGATTCAAAAAAACTCTGGTGTGCTTATCCTGAACACACGGCTATGACGGAAATACAATTACGGGCATTTTACGGATATTTAATCTCGGCGGAGGCGCGTGCGCAGCTGACCGCTAAAACGTATCTCAATACGCTGCGACTTTTTCAGCAGCAGCTGGGCGAGGAGCGCCTTATCGAAGATGCTTCCCAAGACGACTGTATCGGGTTTCTCCTTGCGCGGGCGGCAGAAGGGGTAACGGGAAGGACACTTGCGAAAGATCAGGCGGCGCTCCGCTCCTTTTACCGATTTTTGCAGCTGGAAAACGTCCGCGCCGATAATCCCGCAGAACAGCTGGAAAGTCCCCGCCGCGAAAAAAACTTGCCGCGGGCGCTTGAACCCGATGAAGTAGATAAGCTCTTAGAAGCTATTCCGCTGGATACACCGAACGGTATCCGTGACCGCGCTCTGTTTGAACTTATCTACTCGGCGGGGCTGCGCGTAAGCGAAGCGGTAACGCTTTCGCTGGAGGATATTTTCTTTAACGAGCAGTTGCTAAAAGTTCACGGCAAGGGGGGCAAGGAGCGCATCATCCCCTTCGGTTCGCAGGCAGGAACGCGACTCGCTGCTTATTTAAAAACGGCACGCTCGCTTCTTTTAAAACCGGCACACCGTGAAAACACCGAAACCACCGGAGCGGTGTTCTTAAATCACCATGGCGAACGGCTTAGCCGTAAAGGTATTTGGAAACGTTTACAAGAAATCGAACAACTGAGCGGCGTTACCACAAAAATCCACACACTCCGTCACTCGTATGCGACACATCTACTCGCAGGCGGTGCCGACCTCCGTTCTGTCCAATGCCTCCTCGGTCATGCAAGCATCGCCACTACTCAAATTTACACCCATATCGAAGACAAGGATTTGGAAGCCTACCATCATAAATTTTTTGGAAATAAAAACGACTAACCACAAAGCTCAATGCAATTACCCTGTACACCGAAACTATCCTATTGCGCCGAAAGCGGTAAAAATGCTACAGTGTGGAAATTTTGGGCAAGTGCCGACGATCCGCTCGGAACTGCCTGCATTTCAAGGTAACCTGTTCTGAAACTTCCGTTTCAGAACAGGTTACCTTGAAATGCGATGTTAGATGGAGGTCTTGATGAAAAAAATCTATCAGGTAGATGAAAAAGTACCGGCTAGCCTTTTCCTTCCGCTTAGCCTGCAGCACACGTTTGCAATGTTCGGTGCATCGGTTCTGGTTCCCATCATTTTCCAAATTGATCCGGGCATAGTTCTGCTGATGAATGGAGTAGGAACACTGCTTTTCATCCTTATCGGAAAGGGGAAAGGCTCCGGCTTACCTCGGTTCCAGCTTCGCGTTTTTAGGGCCGGCCGGTTTGATTATCTCTAGCATGGGGTTCCAATATGCACTCGGCGCTTTTGTAGTAACGGGATTACTCGGCTGTCTGATTGCGCTGATTATCTATAAATTCGGCTCATCTTGGATCAATATTATTCTTCCTCCTGCGGCAATGGGTTCGGTTGTTGCGCTCATCGGATTTGAGCTGGTAGGCCTTACCGTCCGTGGCGGCAACATCGGCGCTAATATTATGACCGATAACGTTACTACAGCGGATATCACGGTATTTTTTATCACGCTCGGTTTTGCGGTATTCGGATCTGTCCTCTTTAGAGGTTTCTTTTCCACCATTCCGATCCTGATCGCAATTATCGCCGGATACACGGCTTCCGTCTTCTTCGGATTGGTCGATTTTACACCGATTAAAGAAGCAGGCATTTTCACCCTACCCCACTTCCAATTACCCAAATTCGACATCAAAGCAATTTTAACGATGTTGCCGGTACTGCTGGTTATCACAAGCGAGCACATCAGTCATCAGGTCGTTACATCGAATATCATTAAACGAGACCTTATTAAAGATCCCGGATTGCATCGTACCATCTTTGCAGATAATTTCTCCACTGCACTTTCGGGTATGGTTGGCGGCGTTCCCACGACAACATACGGTGAAAATATCGGCGTTATGGCAGTTACCGGCGTATACAGCGTGTACGTTATCGGCGGAGCTGCAGCCATTTCCATCCTGATGGCTTTTATCAGTCCGCTTGCAGCAATTATCCAAACCATACCGGGTGATGTTATCGGCGGTGTAACATTCCTTCTCTATGGTATGATTGGCGCCTCCGGTATCCGACTCTTGGTTGACTCAAAAATCGACTACTCCAAGCCGAAAAACCTTATGCTAACCTCCGTTATCTTCACAACAGGATTAAGCGGTGTATCCATTAGACTGGGGCAAATCGAGTTTAAAGGAATGGTACTTGCGTCCGCCGTCGCGGTGTTGATGAGTTTAATCTTTTATCTCTTTGAAAAAGTAAACGCTTTAGAATAGACCTGTTCGATAACTGCGTTGTCGAACCCACACATTCGGACAAAAAAAGACCGCAAGATTTCTCTCACGGTCTTTTGTTCGGATACTTATACGGATCACTAAAACTTCGGTTTTTAGTGAATCCTTTCTATACTACCGAGAATAGAATTCGACGACGTACTGGATATTTCCAACCGGTTGAATATCGGCGGGAGTAGGAAGTGCCGTTACCGTTGCAGATAAGTTTTCATCATTAACGGAAAGCCACCCTCCCTTTGAACCTTGTACGGTGCTTAAGTTGTGCCGGATAAGATTTTGGAAGCCTTTCTTGTCTTTTGTCGTGATGACATCACCGACTTTAACCCGCATGGACGGGATATTTGCCGGTTTACCATTCAGTAAGAAATAAGCATGAGAAACCATCTGACGCGCCTGTGCACGACTTACCGCAAATCCCATGCGATAAATGGTATTATCCAACCGCTGTTCCATTAAGGAGAGCATATTATCACCGGTAACACCGGACATCTTAAATGCTTTTTGGAACAGATTACTGAACTGACGCTCAGACATACCATACGCAAAGCGGAATTTCTGTTTTTTCTTTTAACTGTTCGCCGTAAACGGAAAGTTTTCCGCGTTGTTTAGCGCCGCGTTCCTTGCCGGGAGCATTCGGTTTTTTATCCAATAACTTACTGTATTTGGGATTTCCAAAAATATTTGATCCGAACCGGCGGACCAATTTACCTTTCGGCTGTCTCGTTGCCATTTTTCACCTCGTAAATCTAATAAGAACACCGCAGCGGTGTTACAGTAGTCTCTTTTATTAGGGAACGATAAAAAAAAGAGCATGGCAAACGCCCAAAACCGCATTTGATTATCAGCGTTTACCGGATCATGCTTACCGTACTTCATCGAGATGAAAGCCGCGTACGGCAGGACATAACGATATAGTCTATCTCAAAAAACCGACTTGTGTCAACGGTTGCTTTAAAGTTTGGTCAAATACAAATCAAAGAAGAATTAGCTCAGTTCCGGCCACTCAAAGAAGCAATCCCTAAGCTTTACGCAAAACTCCATCCTGAATGGTACAAACCAAAAAAGACGGAAATTCATATAAGGGGTGATACCGATGTCTTAGAGTGATACAAATCACAAGGTAAAGGGTACCAGACAAAAATAAATGCCGTATTGCGTGCTCACGCATTCGGCTAATTCAATATTCTTTTACTTCGCTGTCAAAATCTGTAAACCTATGGTATAATACTTGGGGATGTCCCAAAAGTTGGTTACTTTCGGAACATCCCCGACGAGTTTAAAATTAAGTCTTTATACAGCAACGACTTAATTTTAAACATCGCATCTAAATCTAAGGAAGCTGTCCAAAAACTGAAGTTTTTAGACAGCCCCAATATGAATATGGGAAATTTTACTTTTTTACAGACGTATTGGCCGGATTTTGCGAAAACGATGGAATTTGCAGAACATTACGCATATTCCGACCCCGCATCAAGTAAGAATAAATCCGGATTATTTGTAGAACTGATGGTACGCGAAATGATGCGTATCGAACATATTCCGGAGCCGATAGATGTAAAAGAAAATAATCATTTTAACCGTACAAGAATCCTCAAAAATGAGGGGCTTATTCCGTATGATGTAAACCAATGGATTAATCAAGTCCGTATCAAACGGAATACTGCCGCGCATGAAAATGATGCTACCGAGCAAGACGCCTTGTTGGTACTCCGTTTTGCCCATCATATTGCCGTGTGGTTTATGCAGACGTATGGCGATAGCTCATTTACTGCACAGCCGTTTATAAACCCTGAACCGCCGAAACGTAAAATCAACATAATGCCGCTTGTTCGGAATCAGGAAAAGAAAATTGAAGAACAAAAAATCGAACTTGAACACGCGGCGGCAACCATTGCCGAACAAGAAGCGTTGATTGCCGAACGCGAGAAAAGACTGCAAGCGCTCGAAGCGGAAATAGAAAAAGAACGGAACGCCCGTGCGACCGTATCGGCGCTTACCCCGCAAAGCGCTCGATCAAAACAGGAACGGCAAAACACATCCGCTCAAGCACTCGCAAAGACAAAACTGACCGAAGCGGAAACTCGCGCACTTATTGACGAACAGCTGAGAAAAGTCGGCTGGGAAGCGGATACGGAAAACCTCCGTTACGCAAAAGGTGTCCGTCCGCAAAAAGGAAGAAAACTGGCGATTGCGGAATGGCCGGTCGCATCGGGAAAAACAACAACGGCTCATGCAGACTATGCACTTTTTGTCGGCGAACAGCCCATCGGTATTGTAGAAGCAAAACCGTACGCAAAAAACGTGTATGCAATCATCGATAATCAATGCCGTGAATATGCGCAACACATAACGGTCGAAGATGAAAAATGCTGTTTAGGTATGTGGTACGGGTACAAAGTGCCGTTTATCTTTGCAACAAACGGCCGCCCGTATTTAAAGCAAATAGAAACGGAGTCCGGGATTTGGTTTCAGGATTTACGGAATAAAACAAATACGCCGATTGCACTGCACGGATGGTATAGCCCCGAAGACTTACTGGCAAAATTCCGTCAGAATATTGATGAAGCTGATCGCGCACTGGAAAATTTGCCGTACGATTTTTTGCGCGACCCTGACGGCTTGAACCTCCGCCATTATCAGCTTTCGGCAGTTGAAGCGGTAGAACACGCCGTGGTAAACGGACAGCGGCAGATTTTGCTCGCAATGGCGACCGGCACCGGCAAAACCCGTACCGTCTTGGGCATGGTTTACCGGTTCTTAAAAACCGGTCGTTTCCGCCGCATTCTCTTTTTGGTAGACCGCACGGCTTTAGGTGAACAAGCGCAAGATGTTTTTAATGATGTAAAACTTGAGGACTTGCAGCCGCTGAATAAAATTTACACTATCAACACCCTCGATGACATAGACCTTGCGACAGAAACCCGCGTGCAAGTTGCCACCGTGCAGGGAATGATTTCCCGCATCATGAGCGAAGATAAAGACCGCATCCCTTCTTCAGGAGACTTTGACTGTATCATTATCGATGAAGCGCACCGCGGATATACACTTGACCGCGAGCTGAGCGACGCAGAACTGTTGTACCGCGATCAAAATGACTTTATCAGCAAATACAAAAAAGTGATTGAATATTTTGATGCAGTCAGAATAGGGTTGACCGCAACTCCGGCGTTGCACACTACGCAGATTTTTGGAAATGCGGTATTTACCTATTCATATCGCGAAGCGGTGATAGACGGGTATCTGGTAGATTACGATGCGCCTTACAGCATCAAAACGGAACTGAATCAACACGGTATTCATCATCAAAAAGGAGAAAGATTAGCCCGTTACAATCCTGTAACCAAGGAGCTTTTAAATCCGGAAGAGCTTGAAGATGAACTGAATTTTGATGTAGAAGACTTCAACAAAAAGGTTATTACCCCGTCCTTCAATGAGGCGGTTCTTACCGAGCTTGCACAGCGTATAGATCCCGAAGGTGAAGAAAAGACACTCATCTTTGCCGTAAGCGACCGCCATGCGGATGAGATTGTCAAACAGCTACGCGATATATATGCACCGCAAGGCATCACTGCATCGGCAATAGAGAAAATCACGTATGCAATCGGTGACAAAGGACGTGTACAGAATGCGATTAAGCGGTTTAAGAATGAGCACTATCCGACCATTGCCGTAACCGTTGATTTGCTTTCTACCGGAATTGATGTGCCGGGAATTACTAAGATTGTTTTTATGCGCCGCATCAAATCCCGTATTCTGTACGAACAAATGCTGGGGCGTGCAACTCGTCTGTGCCCCCAAATAAATAAAACCCATTTTGAGATTTATGACGCGGTTGATTTATACAGTTACCTGAACGAAGTTTCTTCAATGAAGCCGACGGTATCAAATCCAAGCGTTACGTTTGATGAACTCTTAGAGGGATACAAAGCGGTAACAGATAGCGAACATATTGCATACATAAATGATCAGATTATCGCAAAGCTCCAACGCGCAAAGTTCCGCATGGATCAAAAGCAAATAAACTTTTTTACCGTTACATCGAATTACGACAGTATCGAACATTTTATTGCCGATGTAAAAGAACGGCGAAAGCATAGTGAAGAAGCGTGCCGTGATTTGTTTTTAGAAAAACGAAGAGCATTCAATGCATTCAAGGAACAGCGCTCAACCGGCTACTATCTACCGATAAGCGACAAGTCGGATGAAGTGCACGAAGTAACACGGGGATATGGAAAAGGACAAGAACCGAAAGACTATCTGGAAAGTTTTTCTCAGTATATAAAAACGAACCGCGATAAAATTGAAGCGCTTGACATAATCTGTACTCGTCCTGCCGATCTTACCCTTGCCGGCTTGCGCAGTGTGAGTATGACACTTGATGCAAACGGTTTTAATCGAACGCGACTCAATACCGCTATTACGCAGCTGACAAAAGAAGAATGCACTGCGGATATTATCACGCTTATTCGCAGTTATGCTATCGGCAGTCCTCTTGTGTCGCACGAAGAGCGAATCCGCAACGCCGTTAAAAAACTCTGCAAAGCTCATAATTTTACCGCGAGCGAAAAGAAGTGGATTGACCGCATAGAAAAATATCTCATCAACGAATCCGTTTTAAATGTTCAAACCTTTGATGAATTTACCGCATGGCGTACACAAGGCGGCTTTTCAAAAATAAACAAAATTTTTTCAGGCTCGCTCACTGCAATCGTGCGTGAGTTGAATACCTATCTCTACGAAGACAAAGTGGCATAATACGGAGCATACAGCATGACAAATCAAGAAATCGTTTCAAAACTGTGGAATTTATGCAATATTTTGCGGGATGATGGGATCACCTATCATCAGTATGTTACGGAACTTACCTATATCCTTTTTTTAAAAATGGCAAAGGAGACAAAAACGGAAAACACTTTGCCGGAAAACTACCGCTGGGATACACTTGTTTCTTACAGCGGCATTGCATTAAAGAAGTTCTACAAAGAACTGCTGACATATCTCGGTGAAAACACAAAGGGACGTGTGCGCGAGATTTATCAGGGGGCTAGTTCCAATATCGACGAGCCGAAAAACCTTGAAAAAATTATTAAGTCTATCGATGAACTGGACTGGTATTCCGCAAAAGAGGAAGGTCTCGGCAATCTTTATGAAGGGCTGCTCGAAAAAAATGCGAACGAAAAGAAAAGCGGAGCGGGACAATATTTTACTCCGCGTGTTTTAATTGATATGATGACACGCCTTACCGCGCCGCAAGTAGGAGAACGCTGCAACGACCCTGCGTGCGGAACATTCGGGTTTATGATTAGCGCCGACCGATATGTAAAAAGTCTTACCGACGACTACTGCGACTTGAACGAAAAGGATGCTGCATTCCAAGTAAAAGAAGCGTTTACCGGCGGTGAACTAGTACACGAAACACACCGTTTAGCGTTGATGAACGCCATGCTCCACAATATTGAAGGGAAAATTGTATACGGCGACACATTGAGCGAAAGCGGTAAGGCAATGACCGGCTACGACGTAGTACTGACGAACCCACCGTTTGGAACAAAGAAAGGCGGCGAGCGTGCAACCCGCGATGATTTTACCTATACCACCAGCAACAAGCAGCTGAATTTTTTGCAGCATATTTACCGCTCGCTCAAGACAACCGGCACCGCCCGCGCTGCCGTTGTATTGCCGGACAATGTACTTTTTGAAGACAATACCGGTCAGAAAATTCGCCGGGATTTAATGAATAAATGTAATCTTCATACAATTCTTCGGTTGCCGACCGGTATTTTTTATGCGCAGGGCGTAAAGACGAATATACTCTTTTTTACACGCGGAAAAAGTAATGAAGATAACACAAAAGCCGTATGGGTGTATGATTTACGCAGCAATATGCGTTCATTCGGAAAAACAAATCCGTTAAAAAAAGAAGACTTTGCCGAATTTGAAGCGCTCTACTGTGCAGGACATTTTGAAGACCGTAAAGAAACATGGTCGCCCGAAAATCCGAATGGAAGATGGCGTAAGTTTCCAATCGAAGAAATCTTGAAAGATGAAAAGACCAGCCTCGATTTAAAATGGATTAAAGACGACACCGGTGCCGTAGACTGTTCGCTTGCAGAACTGATGCAAACCATTCAAGAGAAAAGCGCAAATATTGCCGCAGCTGTTACCGAACTTTCCAAACTGATTGAAGGTATTGAAGAATGATGCATAAAAGCGGACAGCAGAACTTCAGTCAACTTTCGGAAGTTATCGATGAGTACAATAGACTGCACATTGCTCAACAGCTTGATTACGATAAGTTCTATTTATATTCGATTATCACGCATTCAACGGCAATAGAAGGTTCTACCGTCACGGAAATTGAAAATCAGCTTCTCTTTGACGAAGGGATAAGTGCAAATAAACCGATTCATGAACAGCTTATGAACCTTGACTTAAAAGCCGCGTATGAAAGAAGTTTTGAATTTGCAAAAGAGCACACCCAAATGACACCGGAAATCCTCTGTGAACTTTCGTCTCTCGTAATGAAAAACACCGGCACTGTGTACAATACAATCGGAGGAACATTTTCTTCTGCAAAAGGAGAACTGAGACTTTTAAATGTCAGTGCGGGACGGGGCGGAAAGAGTTATATGGCATGGCAGAAGATTCCGCAAAAACTGGAAGAATTTTGTGCTTGGTTCAATTCGGAAAGAAAAAATATTGCGCAAAAACGAATAGAAGAACAATACGCTTTTAGTTTTCTCTCACATTATAAACTTGTTTATATGCATCCTTGGGCGGATGGAAATGGCCGGATGAGTCGGCTTTTAATGAATTTTATCCAATATGAGGCGGGAATAGTACCTGCAATAATTAAAAAAGAAAACAGGGCGGAATATATTCAAAGTCTTGCTTCTTCGCAAGAAAAAGATGATGCGTCAGATTTCTTACAGTTTATGTTTTCACACCATATATGGAATTTGAACGAACAAATAGAAGAATATAAAACCTCTCTCGAAATGAGCGGAAACTGATAAAGGCTGTTATTGGGAGACCATAAAGTGAACACAAATGCATTACGTCAAAAAATATTAGACCTCGCTATCCACGGAAAGCTGGTGAAGCAAGACCCCGCAGACGAACCTGCATCCGTGATGCTGGAAAAACTCCGCGCGGAAAAAGAAGCAAAGATTGCCGCCGGAGAGATAAAACGCAACAAGAATGATTCGTATATCTTTAAATATACCGGCACATCTGGTAAAAGCAAAACTGATGACAATCCTGAGGGATTGGAACATAACAGGCACTATGAGAAGTTCGCAGACGGCAGGGTGAAGGATATCGAGGATGAAATCCCGTTTGCCGTGCCGGAGGGTTGGGCGTGGTGTAGACTGGGGGAGATTGGTGTTTGGCGCGCAGGAAGTACGCCAAATCGGAAAAACATTGCTTTTTATAAAAATGGGACTATTCCATGGCTATTAACAGGTGATTTAAATGATGGGATTATTACAGATATCCCTAATAAAATTACA
The DNA here is from genome assembly GCF_010365865.1 of Treponema vincentii. Lineage (NCBI taxonomy): Bacteria > Pseudomonadati > Spirochaetota > Spirochaetia > Treponematales > Treponemataceae > Treponema > Treponema vincentii. Next base: position 1,966,719 of record NZ_CP048020.1, read on the forward strand.
GAAGAAGCGTATTGTCAAACCTCGTTAAAACTAAATCCAACAAATTCTATTTGTATTGCTATGTACGGAGCAACAATCGGAAAACTTGGAATATTATCAACTCCGACTACGACAAATCAAGCTTGTTGTGTTTGCAGTGATTTTAAGGGGATATCAAATAAATATTTATTTTATTTCTTACTACAACACAGGGAAAAATTTGTACTACTTGGTTTTGGTGGAGCACAACCAAATATCTCTAAAGAAAAAATTATAGCTACTTTTATCCCTCTTCCACCTTTATCGGAGCAGCACCGCATCGTTACAGCAATCGAAGCAATCTTTGCACAGATAGATATCCTGGAACAAAACAAAGCCGATCTGCAAACAGCTGTCAAACAGGCAAAAAGTAAAATCCTCGACTTAGCTATTCACGGGAAGCTTGTTCCGCAAGACCCTGCCGATGAACCTGCAAGCGTGATGCTGGAAAGACTGCGTGCGGAAAAAGAGGCTAAAATCGCAGCCGGAGAAATGAAACGCGGCAAGAATGATTCGTATATCTATAGGAAGCCTACTGATAATTGTTATTATGAGAAGTTTGACGGGAAAAGTGATGTTTGTATTGATAATGAGATTCCTTTTGAACTACCGGCAAACTGGCAATGGCAAAGGGGTAAAGAGATATTCTGTCCCATGACTACTAAAATTCCGTCTGGACATAATTTTAGATATATTGATATTGATGCTATTGATAATAAGACTCATCGAATTAGATGTTCTAAGCTTATAGAGGTGTCAAAAGCTCCCAGTCGTGCCTCAAGAGAAGTTCAAAACGGAGATATATTGTTCTCTTTAGTTCGCCCCTATTTAAAAAATATTGCACTTGTACTAGAAAATTATTCAGATTGTATTGCATCGACAGGATTTTATGTTTGCCGTCCAAATAAGACGTTGATATCAAAGTACGCTTTTTATATGATGACATCTCAATATGTAGTAAACGGTCTGAATAAATTTATGAAAGGTGATAATTCACCTTCAATTACTGGAGATAATATTATAAAATGGCTTTATCCTCTTCCTCCAATTTCAGAGCAAAAAAGAATTGTTACTAGAATTGGAGAAATATTTAATGTTTTAGACGATATTCAAAGAGATCTCATCTAATTTTTTCATTAATGTATTGATAGTTCTACATATTTTGACCTGTTCATTTAACGGTGGAATTGGAATAAGAGTTTCTGCAATAAATTCTTTTCCAATTCTCTGTTTTCCTACAGCACCGGTAAAATTATTGATTCCTTCCTTTATGAAAATATCTGTTTTTATAAACCAAAATACATATTCATTGAAAATATATTTATTGTTTGTTCGTAATATATGTAATTCTGTTGTTCAAGCCCCATATTTATTCTTTCGGCATATTTTTAATAATAACAAGAACTCACACTGCAAGTATACTTTCCATATAAGCGAGAAATCGCAAATCTTGTTTGTTTGGAGGTCGCTATGGAAATTAACAAGTATTTACGTTTATTCACAAAGAGCAGCTACAGGAGTTCGTGTCAGCAAATTTATTCAGATAAAAGTTGATACGGTCACTGTGTAACGAGATCAACAAAATATAATAAGTATGTCATAATTTTTACTGGTCTTTTTACACAGCAACAATGCATGGCTCATTGTAATCCGGAATGAGTGAATCATGTGTAATAAAGGTCAATTTGTCAATTTTTGCTTGTGAAAGTAGAAGTTTATCAAACGGATCATGATGTTCCGGCGTATGTATAGGACGCTGCAGCGTATCGACTGCAAGAATATGCCTCCGTTCTATTGGATATTCTACAAATCCCTGACTTTCACACAATTCTATAAATCTTTTAGGTGACAGGCTCATCTGTTCCGGCTTGCGTGAATGTTTTATACTGATTTCCCATACAGACACAAGAGAAAAATAAATTTCATTTTCCTCGTTTTCTATAATGGCACGTGCTTTTACTGAAAGCTGATCATCTCCTGTTAAAAACCAAATCAAAATGTGTGTATCGCAAAGAATTTTCATCATACAGCTCCAAAAAGTTTTGCAATCTCGCCATTATCTTCATCAAAATTCCTCGGATACGAAAATTCACCTTTTGCAATACCAAAACAGCGTTTTACTGTTTTAATCTGCGAATGAACAGGTTCAACAACCTTTGTATTTTTTAAATTATCTGCAATCATAAAAAGAAGTTGAATTTTCTGTTCATAAGGCATTTCTAAAACCTGAGTTTCTATTTGCGCATACTGTTCATAGGACATTTGCAAACCTCCGCTTAATTCATTATAACATAAGTATTTATTTTTATGCTAGCTTATTGTTTACTCGTAAAGATGGTCACTAGCTGATGCTTTACTCCGCTCTGCACCGGAACAAAGGAAATTAAAGCTCGCTTCTAATCACCTTATAAGTGCTGCAATATCCGATTTGTCAAGAGAAAATTATTCTGTTAGTACAGCTTTGATGAAATCAAGCTGAGTAAATAGTTCTTCAACATGACCATCAGTATATTTTTGATAATAACAAGAACTCACACTGCAAGTATACTTTCCATATAAGCGATAAATCGCAAATCTTGTTTATTTGGAGGTCGTTATGGAAAACGGCGAAACTTTTGAAGCGTATCTGAAGAAAAGCAATCTTTCTCAGAATACTCTTACATCCTATGTATGGACAGTTAAATACTACACAGAACATTATGATTCTGTCAGCAAAGAAAATCTGCTTGCATACAAAGGCTATCTGATTGAGTTCTTTAAACCGAAGACGGTGAATTTAAGGATTCAGGGAATTAACAAGTATTTACAATTTATCCACAAAGAACAGTTGCAGTTAAAGTTTGTAAAAGTTCAGCAGAAAAACTTTCTTGAAAATGTTATCAGCAATGCGGACTACCAGTTTTTAAAATCGAGTCTTAAAAAAGACGGAAATCGTGAATGGTATTTTGTTGTATGGTTCCTCGCAGCTACAGGAGCTCGTGTCAGCGAACTTATTCAAATAAAAGTTGAGCATGTAAAATTAGGATATTTTGATCTATATTCAAAGGGAGGAAAACTGAGGCGTCTTTATATTCCAAAAATTTTGAAGGAAGAAGCCTTACAATGGCTGGAATCCGTCGGGCGACAATCCGGCTATCTGTTTTTAAATCGCTTTGAAAAGCATATTACCACTCGTGGTATTGCACAGCAGCTAAAAAGTTATGCCAGAAAATACGGAATAAATGAAAAAGTTGTCTATCCGCATTCATTCAGGCATCGTTATGCAAAGAATTTCCTTGAAAAGTTCAATGATATTTCCCTTCTTGCCGATTTGATGGGGCATGAAAGTATCGAAACAACACGCATTTATTTACGCCGTACTGCAAGCGAACAGCGGGAACTGGTTGATAGCATTGTAACGTGGTAAAAATTGAAACTGTCCAGAAACTGTTACGCAATCCGCTTTGGCGGATATGATAAATCATTGCCTTACAGAAAAAGCCGATAGGCTTTCAGTTTTTGGACAGGGCTTACTAAACATAGAGGATTTTTTTACATATTTCTAAAAGATGTTTTTTTATTAAAACCGTGATTTACTATCTTTTCACAATCGGTTAAACCTGTTGATTCACAGTTTCGATCATTTTTAAGTGAAAATAAATATGTTCCCATACTATAATAAATTTGTTCAGGAGGAATCATAGCAGGGATACCTATATTCTTTAAGATATAAAAATCGTCTTGTAAACCGAAATTTCTTATAGTCAGTTCCGAAAGTTTGATATTTTTAAGTTTCTTTTTAGTGAGTGCATGCATATGATGTCTTTCGCATTCTATCGAAACTATATCCAAAACTTTTCCCCGATAGTCAAAGTCTTCAAAAGTTTTTATAAGCTCCATTGTATAAGATTTTAAAATGCAATTACGGAAATCAGTTTCATCAATTTCCAATTTAAGACCAATAAGAAATAATGCAACTCCGGCACGAATAGCAAACAATTTATTATATTCAGAATACTCCTTTGGAGAAAACCAATATAGATGCTGATGATAGTTATGTTCTTTAACATGCTTACTTAAAATATTGAAGAAATCTTCATGCCGTAAAGGGATAGAACCGCGTCTATCAAATGTTACACCGTCATCACTATCTACCTGATGAGCCAAGTAATCATAATAATCTTTATTCTTGTCTATTATTCTCAATGTACAACCCCTAATTAAAAACGATACATATCAAACTCTTCCCGGTTGTCGGCCTGAATCGACTGTTATTCATCGCTAATCTCTTTCAGTTTTTTAATAGTATCTTGACCTTTTCTCCATACATCCATCGAACCAAAACAATATGTTACGGCCTCATCTTCATCGCCAAATCCATAATAGTCCGGTAAATATTCAGGCAATTCACTTTTATGCAGTAAATACTTCACTATATACGGATTTGCCTTTTTGGCTTTTATGTATTTTTTTAAGATTTTTGCGTCGCTTTCTTGCTTTTTTATAGAAAGTAATAGGTCGCTAAACAACATGAATGCAGTTTCTTCCTGATATTGTTTTAGTAATTCGGTTCCTTAAAATGCAACAGTCGAACAAAATATCAATTTTGAAGACTGTTGCATTCATGCGCGATAGCGCGCATACAATCTGCGATGTTTGTGATAAGCAAACTCGACATTTATTTTCAGCCACGCTATTTTAGCGGTTGAAAATAAACCTTCACTCAAAATGTCTCCCATTGTCGGAGTTTCAATATAATCAACCATACTATTTTCCTAGTAGTGTCTACAATATCTACATTTTTCTTGATGCTACTTTATGAATTATATTCGGAAGCCATTTTGAAAACTTCTGTTTATAAACACGCTCGGTTTCTTTGTCCATAAAACTCTTTATTCGTGCGGAGGGGTTAATACCTCGACGCTTGCGCCGAGGTTGTTGATTACACTGGTACTATAACCGTATTATGTGTATATGTCAAACAGATTTTTATACTGAATCCATAAACAGGAATCTCAAAAAAGACTACTTTACGATATGGAAAATCTATAAACAGGGAAATACCTCATGTAATAGGTCACAGATATTACGTCCAATACAAAAATTGAACTATAGTTATCTTAACCTGATCACAACCAAACTAATCTGCCAGTGCAGCTATAATAGAATCAAGCTGAGCAAATAGCTTTTCAATTTTAGTCACAATTCTTTGTTGTTCAGCAAGCGGGGGGAGAGGGATGAGAAAATCATTTATTTGAGCAAGAATAATACGTTTTAATGCAGAACCTTTTGCCTCTTTTTTCATTTTATTCTGTAATAAATCAGATATTAAAATATATGCTAGAAACCAAGATAAAATTTCATTTGAAGGTTTGATAAGAGCAATACTTGATAACATACTAAAAGGATAATTTAAATTATTAACAGCAACTTCTCCAATAGTTCCGTCTTTAGTTAATAAGATATCATTCAACTCAGGTGAACATCTACTATAAATAGACTCATGTATTTCTTTAGAAATATACGTTGCATCATCTAAGCAAATGGCTAGATTTTTTATATTCTTTGCTGTGATATAAAGAAAGTCTCCTGAGGCGCTATTCGATGGTGAATTATGCGTACCATCAGTAATTGGCTTTCTGCATACTTCGGGCAGTCTACACCACGTCCACCCCTCCGGTACATCAAACGGGATTTCGTCAGAAATATTTTCCTCGCAGCCATCGGCATATTTTTGATAATAAGAATTATCAGTAGGCTTCCTATAGATATACGAATCATTCTTGCCGCGTTTTATCTCTCCGGCTGCGATTTTAGCCTCCTTTTCAGCACGCAGTCTTTCCAGCATCACGCTTGCAGGTTCGTCGGCAGGGTCTTGCTTCACCAGTTTTCCATGAATTGCAAGGTCAAGAATTTTTGACTTTACCTGTTTGACAGCTGTTTGCAGGTCTGCTTTGTTTTGTTCCATCAGGTCGATTTGTGTAAAGATTGCTTCGATTGCTGTAACGATGCGGTGCTGCTCAGTGAGTGGGGGAAGAGCTAAGAAAATTGGATAAATAGATTTACCAGAAATAACAGGTTGTGCTGTTGAATTAGAATAGTTACTTAAATTTAAAAATTGCAATGCAAATGATAAAAATGTTAAATCACAATATGCGGTATTAAATGTTGTAATAAATGCATTATCAGTTATCCATGCTTTTCCTTTTGTAATATGAATGGTTCCACAATTAAAACCTACACGCCCAATTATCATTGTAGGAATATCTATATTAAATTCTGAATAATAACCAGTAATACCATTTCCACCATAAATAGGATATTTACCCGATTGATTTTCTCGAACTTTTATTGCATCTCCAGATTTTATATTTATAATCTCCCCCAATCTGCACCACGCCCAGCCCTCCGGTACAGCAAACGGAATTTCATCTTCAATATCCTTCACCCTGCCGTCTGCGAACTTCTCATAGTGCCTGTTATACAATCATAGGCATCTGCAAAAAACTCAGGTATAATTTCTAGAAATGCTCGCAAAAAGAAGGCAAGTACACTCACCATATTTTAAGTATTTGCCCTGAGCTTTCACTTTCCCCTAGTCAAGGCCTCGATAAACTCATACAATAAGACGTCTGTTTTTTTCACGCGGTGTTTCATTCAGAGCACAGCAGCGCCGGAACAGTAGTCTCCTGCGTTCTGCCGTGAAAAAATATGAGATAACCCGGTGCTGATTTGGAGCAAAGCTCTCTCGCCCGGACTGGACTAATTGGGTTCGATTCCCAACTGCACTTCACGCAGCGTATGGTAACATCAGCTTCTGAAAAGAAGCACCACAACACATACGGAATACTTGCCCTCGCTGTCTGCGGCAAAGGCGCTGATGTCTCGGCGCTTTTGCATACTGTTTCTATCTGATGCCGTGCCGTCCCGAGGACTTGTGCGGGGTCAGGTGAGGAGCTTGCAGACGGCAACCGGCGGATAACTTAGCATTGCAGCAGATACCGGAATGTAGAGCGCAGCTGCCGAAACTCAGGCTGCTACGGTTCTCTTTTTAGAAAGAGCTCCTAACCGTACCGAGCATAGAAGCATTGCAGCATTCCTAAAGCCGCGATCCGTTCTTCGACGGCAGGACAGGTCTTCCGTATTCTTTTTAATCTCAGGGCAATTGCCTCAGCTATTACAGGGAGTAAGTATGTATATTAGGTTTGATCAAAAGGTATTGCTATTTAAGCACGGAAAGTTTATCAAAATCCTAAAGCCTGGATTTTTTTTGAATTGGAAAAGCTATACGCTTGAATATCATTCGGTTTTTGAAGAACTGCATACCGCAGGCGATCCGGCTGAACTGCTTGCCGACGAGACATTCCGCAATCAAACGGAAACCGTTACGGTGAGCGCCGGTCATATTGCTCTCTATTTTGAGGATGGACTTTTAAAAGATGTGTTGACACCGGGACAGCATATTTTTTGGAATAATAGCCGCGTTAAAACATTTCAGCAGATTGATTTGAACAATCCTGAAATCAGCGCGGATATTGATCGGAATATCCTCACTGCCGATGTATTGAAACCCTACGTTATCAGCTATGGAGTTGAAGCATACGAGAAGGGGCTTCTCTACTTTGATAAACAATTCATCAAAATAGTGGAACCGGGAAATTATTTTTTCTGGAAAGGTGTTCAGTCCGTCAATGTGATGAAAGCCGATATGCGCGCACGGCAGCTTGAAATTTCGGGGCAGGAAATATTGACGAAAGATAAAGTCCTGCTCCGGCTTAATTTTATGTGCCGGTACAAAATAAACGATCCGGTAACGGCGCTGGTTTCAAATGCCGATTATGAAAATCAGCTGTACGTGTGCTTCCAGCTCGCGTTGCGCGAGTATGTCGGTACGCTCCTTTTTGATGAGCTGCTGCAGAAAAAACAGGAAATCAATACTTTCGTCATGGAGACCTTAAAACCCTATCAAGCACAATTCGGTATCGAAGTGCTTTCATGCGGACTGAAAGATATTATTTTGCCGGGAGAGATTCGGGATATTGTCAATCAAGTGTTGATTGCCGAAAAGAAAGCGCAGGCGAATATCATCACCCGCCGCGAAGAAACCGCTTCGACGCGGAGCCTCCTCAATACCGCTAAATTGATGGAGGAAAATCCCTTGCTGCTAAAGCTCAAGGAACTTGAATATGTCGATAAGATGAGTGAAAAGATCAGCCAAATTTCCATCACCGGCGGTGGGCAGATTTTAGATCAACTTAAAGAATTACTGACGGGAAATCTTAGCCAAAAGTAACATGAGAACGATGGAAGAAACGTGCGGATATTTATCGGTTTTAAATCCTGAACAACTTGAAGCGGTGTGTCATACCGGCTCGCCGCTTTTGATTTTGGCAGGCGCCGGCTCGGGGAAGACGCGGGTTATTACAACAAAAATTGCATGGCTCATTGCTGAACAGGGTGTGCGCCCTGAATCGATTTTGGCAGTTACCTTTACCAACAAGGCTGCTCGAGAAATGGCGGAACGGGCACAGGCACTGGATGAACGCGCAGCCAGGTCGAGTATCCGCACCTTTCACTCTTTCGGTGCGTGGATGCTGCGCCGGTATGCAGAATGGGCGGGACTTTCTCCCAATTTTACGATTTACGATGATGATGATTCGGTAACACTGCTGATGAAGGCGCTGCCTCAGCTGAATAAGCAGGAGGCGCAGCGCTTTATACGGAAAATCTCCCGCGCGAAAGATTATTGCCTGTTGCCCGATAGCCCGCAGCTTACGATGATCGACCCCGCGCCTGAGTTCGCTGTAATCTACCGTGCCTATCAACAGCGGCTCCGCGAAACGGGGAATGCCGACTTCGGAGATTTGATTATGCTGCCGGTTCAGCTGCTGCAAGGGCATACCGCTATTGCGCAACAGCTGCATAGACGCTTCAAAGTAATCCTCGTGGATGAGTATCAAGATTCAAACAGCGCTCAGTTTCAGCTATTGCGGGAATTGACCGGCGAAGACACGTATGTCTGTGTTGTCGGTGATGACGATCAGTCTATTTACCGCTTCCGCGGCGCTGAAGTACAGAATATCCTCACCTTTGACCGTCAGTTTCCGCACACAAAGATTATCCGGCTGGTGCGGAACTACCGCTCGTATGAACCGATTTTACGCGTCGCCGACTCGGTTGTGTCCCGCAATGAGGGACGGCTCGGTAAAACGCTGATTGCAGCACGCGGAACCGGCGGACAAAAGCCCTGCCTTTATTACCTACCATCTCAAGATGCGGAGGCAGAGCTGTGTGTGCAGCTCATCAAAAAGGCGGTGCGGGCGGGAGGCGCCTATTCGGATTGGGCAATTTTGTACCGCACCAATGCACAGTCGCTCAACTTTGAAACAACTTTCCTGCACGAAAAAATTCCGCACAAGGTAGTCGGTACGCTCAAGTTCTACGAACGCGAGGAAATTAAGGATGCGCTGGCTCTTTTGGCGCTCATCGCAAACGGACGGGATGAAATTGCCTTCCGCCGTATGGTAAATAAACCCGCGCGGGGAATCGGCGAAACCACACAGAATAAACTGATCGCGTATGCCCGCGCAGCATTTGCAAGTTTATCTGCAAATACAGATTCATCTGAAAATGCGGGAGAAGCGGCAGAGGCAGGTTCATCGGCATTCGACACTTCACCGGAACAAGACAGCAGAAGCGCTCAACAGGAGTTCACTCAACTGCAACACAACTCCGTACACTCGCAGCAGCCGGAGCTGTCCCAACTGCAAGAACCCGCTGCCCTACCCTTGCGACAACAGACAGAAGATACACCGCAACAGCAGCCGCAACAAGGAGCCGACTATATTACTGTACTGCTCGGCGCAGGAGCAAAACTCCCGATACCCAAGAAAGCAGGTACCGCGCTGCAGGAGTTTTTAAATACATTGTATTCGCTCCGCAGCCTCCTTGCCGAATACGATTCCGCAAATACCGCCGGCGCTGCGGCGTTTGATACGGCAGTGGAAGCCGATGCACAAGCCGACGACCTGTGGTCTGATGCCCCAATCGGCAGTACCATAGACACCGGCGCCTCTGAACAGGCAGTTACGCAGAAACACGGGCAGCAGGGCGAGCGGCTCGCTGCCTTTGTATTGGCAGTTATCGAGCAAACAGGTTTGGGTGTTTTTCACCGGAATCAAGATGAAGTGATGGGCACTCAGAAAACAGCGAACTTGCAGGAACTTGCCAATACCGCTTCACTGTACCCCTGCTCGGCTGCCGGGCTGACTTCCTTTTTAGAGCATATCGAACTAGACCGCAGTCTTGCGGAAACCGATGCAGGAGCCGATGCCGTACAGCTTATCACTATGCACAACACAAAAGGCCTTGAGTTCCGCAATGTGATTATCACCGGTCTTGAAAACGGTATTTTTCCGCGCAATGACGAAAGCGCCGAAGATATGGAAGAAGAGCGGCGGTTGATGTATGTCGCCTGTACCCGTGCACAAGACGCGCTGTATATGACCAGCTGCGCGGCACGGCGGATGTACGGGAAGCTATCGTATATGGAACCGAGTCGCTTTTTAGCGGAAATTGACAGCGGTCTTGTCGACGTAATAGGACAATCCATAACAAGCTTTGCCTCTCCCGCCGATGAAGAAGCTGCATTATGGAAGTGCGGGCAGCGTCTCTTTCACGACGACTACGGCTACGGCTATGTCGTACAGTCAAGGCAAAGCGGCAGCGAGTTGGTGATTACCGTGCAGTTTGAAAACGGCAGCCAAAAACGCTTTTTCCCTGTGTATCAGAAGAGTCAACTTTTTCGTGTCGACTAGTCTTTTGCAAATATACGGCGCATCTACTGCGTTGCTGCGCAAAAATAAATGCTCAACGTACAGCAAGTACGTCTCCGCTTTATTTTTGCTCGCGCCTTGTATCTGCACCGTCTCTTTGCAAAAGCGCTGGAGGTGTGTATCTACTTCGTTGCTGCGAACAAATTAGTCTTCGACGTATCAGAACCGCCATGTGTCCACGTGCTTAGTTTATAATATTTAGAGGAATATTGTCAAGTGAATAAGAAGTAAAAAATTTATAAGTTATTTTACAAAAGTACTTTACAAATAGTATCGAGTATGATATAATATAATCATCTTAAAGAAAAGGAGGTCAAGAAAATGCGTAAGCATAAAAAAAGACCGCCCGAAAGGACGGTCTTGGTTCTAGCGATTATTGGTTCTATCTTGGCAATAGTCAATAGCTTGCTAGAGTTAATCAAAAACCTGCTTAATCGTTAGCCGCGGTTAAACAGAGTGGAAGCCCTTCGGGGCTTCCTTTAAAACTATATCTACTTTTAAGGGGTTAGTCAATGAGTAATACAAAACTAGTCAAAGTCTTAAACGTCGTCTTAGTCGTATTTATCGTAGTTACGGCTATAAGTATCGTCGTTAAAGTTATCAATTTCTTTTAAGGGAGTCCGCCATGCTGTATTCAGTTACGCAGGCAGCCGAACTGAAAAACGTTTCTCCCGTCTATTTACGAAAATGGGCAAGAGAAAATGGCTGTCAGAAAGTCGGCTGGTCTTTCTTACTTTCCGATGAGGACTTGAAAAAGTTTGACGAAAGGAACCGGCAGGTAGGGAAGCCTAAAAAGATAACCAATTAAAAATGGAAGGGGGGCGGGTATTACTCGCCTCTACTTTTTTACAATTAGGTATATTGTTCCACCAATAATAACGCTAGTTAAGATTACAATTACCCCCGTCTGGATTTTCGAGGATATTTGAGATTTCTTGTATTGTTGTGATAAGGTCTTGTAAGATTGCTCTACTGTCTCTAATGATTGTTTCTGCCTCGTCAGTTTCTGCTCTGCCTCTTGTAATAATTTCTCTGACTTTACTAAGCTGGTCTGTAAGTTGCTGATTTTCATTTCTAGCAAGCTCAAGTTCTTGTCGAGCTGCCTGCAATATTCCATTGCTTTTGTAAGTTGAAAATTGACGTCCTGCGAATAAACCGGCGACGAAAATAAGAAGAATAAAAACGATATAGAAAATATTATTTTTCTGTCCATTGATAACCCTCAATAAATTTTTGAACAACATTGCCTCCAATATAAATAAGAGAAACTCTTCCGAAAAAGAGTAGAATCAACTCTTGAGTGCTAGAAGCGACTTGAGTTGATAAAAACGAAAAAATGACTAAACCCAGCCAGACGAAAAATACAAAAAACTTTCTTGACTGAATTTTACGCGTTATATTTTTTATCATTTTGGAATTCCTATTTTTGTTAAGAAATAACATACCGTCCCCGTGATAAAGAGTTTAAAAGTCGTATCCACGATAAATAGCCACCTATTCGATTTTTCTTGTAACGGTTGGAGTTCTAACGTTTTTATTCTTTTATCGTGAGAGTTGATAGCTTTCAAAAATTCCTCTTCTTTATTTTTTAAGTCGTCTATATCCTTTTGTTGAAGCGCCGTTTTTAAGACTACGTTTTTTAATTCCATCAAAGTTTGTTCTATAACACTTAAACGATATTCAATAGCTGAAACATTTTCCATAAGATTCTACCTTTATATAAATAGTCTTTAGCTTATTTTAATAAACCCGTTTTCATCCCGATATAAAACATTTTGCTCCGGCGGTTTGCTAAAAGAAATATTAGGAATAATTACTTTCTGTGAAGGATTATATGTATTAAAGGTTGCATTCTGCTGAGACGGCCACCATTTCGCAGAGCCATATCCGTCTTCATCAAGATTGGTTATATAACGGTTATACTGAATACTTTTTGCGCCACTTATTTTTTCAATAATATCCCCATTATTGCTATAAAGAGTAACTCTAACATTTATTGAGTCATTACCACCCCATTGCTCACATTTAATATATCTAATAGTAGTAGTTCCATAGATTCCATCAACTGAATGACCAGATGTTAAAGGAGTATCAATAAAATACTTATTATCCCATAGGAATCGAATCTCTTTCAAGGTAGTTATTTTTGGAAAAATATCAAAAGGATTATCCCCTTTATTCCATGAATATAAAAACTGTGGTGCAGGGGCTGGTCTGTTCAATACCTGAAACCCTTGACAATTTATTTCCCCTGAAAAAGTTGCGTTTCCATCGGGGCTAACCTCAAATATTTTCTTTCCTTTATTCTTTGCCAAAATACCAACATCTTTATTGATATTCAGTTCAAAATCATTGGGATTACTACTATCGTTATCAATTTTTAATTTTTTTACTTCAAGGAAATTACCGAACGCATTATTGAACGCCAGAAACTGACAAAATAAAGCCCCAAACATTTGAGGTTCGCTTGAATACATATCGCCGCATTTTTCAAAATGGTCTTTAAGACAAGCCGTATACTCTTTTTGATATTGACTCTGCGGGTCTAGCTTTAACCATTCACTCCCAGTCCAACGATAACACCAACCTTTCTTATAGCTATCGGCATTGGAGGTCATTAAAATCCAGTCTCCAATATTCGCTGTATTATTTCCGGTTTTACCACCATTGGTAATAAAAACTTGTTTACCATCTGGCGCGATATTAGAAGTACCAAGATATTTAGGGGTTTGAATCGCAATGGCGTTATTAGGATTATCCGAATCAATCATCCAATCGGCTTCGGTGTAATTCTTTACCGGATACCGCGGGTTTAAGTAGAGATATAAAACCTCCCGCTCGGTTAAAAGGCGGTTAAAGAAGATGAGGTTTGCAAGGGAGCCTACTGTAGATTCTGGTGGATTAAACTTTCCTTTTGCCATATCACAATGGCTATCATTCGATACCCAGTTGCTAAAATCGTTATCTTTTTTTACCTCCCCCATTTTAATACAATCGAGATATAGTATTTTTTTACAATACGTTTCTTGTAAATCCGTCATCACAACGAGGTGATGCCATCGATTATCAAAAATTTTTCCTTTTGGAATTTTTACGCTGAGGTTTACATTTGAGTCTTTATATATTGAAACCAAGAGGAATTGGTCAACCTTCCCATCTTTTGTTCCAAACCAGCTATAATCGTAGTCTCCATAATGCCACGGTCTATGAATTGAAGTTTGTTCTTGTACTTCATTCATTTTTATCCATCTGGAATGGCTCCATTGTTTTCCGACACCAATAAAGTTTTGTTTCGGCCTTGATAAGTATCCCTTATTAAAAGCAATTGTAGTACCTATGATATTATCTTTTATTCTTTCAAAGGTATCGCTTAAAAATCCATGTTGTTTATTTCCAGAACCGTCAACAACTGTTGTCCTATCTGCATCCGTGGATACATCCGCCATATCATAATACGCAACCGGATTAAGCGGCATTACTGCGTTTAATAGTACCCATTTTTCTCCCGTCCAGCGGTATAGTTGCCCTTGGAAGGTACCTATCTGATTTTCATAGTCGCCGGTAGTTTCAAGCGATGGAAGTAATTTTGTAGAACCGTCTTTGCCAGGGGTTCCTTGTAATCCGCTTATTTTGCTTGAATTTCGATAAGAATGAGATTTTACTTCAGCGGGAGTATATTCTGAAACTGCTTCCAGCTCATAAATATAGGCTGCGTTCAAAAATGTTTGTTTTTTTATAATTCGTGCGTTTAAGCTTCCCATGCCGCTTTCAGAAACTTTGACAAAAGACCCGACCGGATAATTTTGCTTTGATTTTAATTTTATTGCGTAGTCCGCGTATGAATAATAGTTACTGATATTCTTTACAAATTCTTTGATATCATTTTCATTATCAAGATACCGTATTTCATATTCTTTGGTTTTGTTTCCTCTAGTCGCCTTGGTAATATTATCCGCTTTTTTAATATAGGCATTGCCATAGACGTCGAATTGCTTAATATATTTTTTAGTATTAGTAGTATTTTTTGCTTTCAATAATCCTTGCTTTCCGCAATTCTCTATAGTCAAAGTTATTCCTGTATCTTTTTTTATATCTTGTTTTATAATTTCAGTTACGAGTAATATATTTCCTTCCGTACTATCATACTTTATATAATTCTCTTCTTTACCAAAAATAAAGCTATTCGGTTCAATTTCAATAGTGCATTTATCTTTATTATTACCCTTTTGCGTATCGGAGAAGATGAGCGTATTTTCAAGATAAATTATTTCTTTCCATTTTCCTTCAACATTATTACACTCTTCCTCTTTTTTTGTTACGGTAATATTATCCAAAATGTTGCTTCCATTAAACTCTTGAGTTATTTTTCCAGCGGGAGGAATTTCAAACAATGGGTTGATAATAAAAAATCCATTATTATCAAAATCAAAAGCGTATCCCAATTCAAAACAAAGTTGTTGAAGGACGTCCTGTATTTTATCTTTTTCTTCGAGTACGCAAAGAGTAATCGTTCTACTGTATAATTGATGTATCGGTTTATATGCCAATCCTGCTCTTGTCAAAAGGTATTGTATAATCTCCGCCGCTGGTTTTTTAATGAACGTTTTTTGTTCGCCAACCTCATTATTAAGTAATATTGATGGGGATACAATCTCTAAAGATATTGGTTGATTTCGCTGCGTCTTTTGAAAATTAAAATCTTTACGCAAGAAACCGGTAAATATTTTTTTGCTTCCCTCTATAATTTCTGCCCTTATGTTTATATCCCCATAGATTTTTAAGTTATTCGCAATATCCGTATCAAAGGGTATTGTCAACCGTGCGGAATTCGTCGCCATTTGTAAATTGTTATGGTATATTTCCGTTAATTCAAAGTTATCGATAATAATATCACTTTGTTTTGTTTTTGTACTTGAAAAATAAAATATTACTTTCATATTATCTCCCTAACCTTTCTGCGTTTTTAATTTCGTCTCTAATCTGTAGCGCAATCTCTCTTGCGTCTCCGTTCACATAGGAATGGTTATAATAAATATTGACGTAAATATCTTTGGCCGCCGTATAGCTTGCCCCCCGTGAAGAACTCTCTTTTTTTTCTTCTGATGATTTAGTTTTACCGTCTTCTAAGTCGCCAAGCCTATTAAAATGAATTTCTGTGGCTTCTTGTAACCCTCTAAAGGGACGCCAACCGAAAATATTGATACTTTTTAATACTTGTACAATTTTGTTCCATATCCGAATGAAAAAATTACCTACCGATTCGACCATCGTCATAAGAAAATTAACGACCGGCTTAATAATGTAGGTGTATAGAAATTTTAATATATTTGCAAAAAGTTCTAGTGCAACTTGGAAGATTTTTATAACGGGAGTCAGCTTCAAGAATACGCTAACGAGTTGCGACACTACGGTAATTATCGGGGTGATAATATCAAACAGAATGACTAATACATCTAAGAATGGGGTTAAGATTTCATTTATAACGGAAAAAACCGGAAGTAATACCGCCCCGACAATTTCGCCGATTGAATGGAGAATAGAAACTAAAGGACTAAATATTTCACTTACCAGAGGGGCGACTATTGTCGCCGCGACTGTCATAATTTCAGTAATACCATTGATAAACTTTTCAAATTCAGGACACGCTTTAGTCAAGGCGGCGATAAACTTACCGACTAACATAACGATTAAGCCAATCGGGTTACTCTCTAAGATGAGGGAGACAATTTCTCCCACTTCGCCAAGCGCTTTCAAAATTCCGGTAAATTTCGTTAATGCGGACGAACTTTTATTTGTTTGTTGTATAATTTCTCCTGTTGAGGAAGCAGAGGAAGAGCCTGTGTCGCTACTACTTTCTTTGTGAACCGGCCGGTTCATAATATCGTTGACGGTATTTTTAAACTCGCCGATTTCTTTATTAAATTGTTTCCCTAAATCTTCCGTAGTCTTTTTATATGCGCCTACTGTTTCTTCCACACCATCTACTATACCGGTTCCAACATTTTTCCAACTATCTACAATTTTTTGAGTATCTACTTTCTCTGGTTTTTCAGACTTTACAAGTAGTTCTATTTGTGGAGCTTTTTCAATCTTTATAAGTTTTTCTTTCCCTAAAAATTCATTAACGGTATTGATTTTTTCAATAGCCCAGTTTATTTTATCCGTGAACCAACCGACAACATTATTGATGCCTTGAATAAAGAAATTGATTACCGCATTAAACGCCGCTTTGATTTCGTAACCAATCCACTCGAAACCGGTCTTCAACGGTTCCCAAATGGTAGTACCAACCGCTTGTACAACGTTCCATAAGACCAACATCATATTTTTAAATATCGTTATGCTTAATTTCCCGACCGTTTTGAAGAAATTAACAAAACCTTCAATCGTGAAAAGACGCTTTAGTATTCCTTTTACTAAAGTAAATGAAGCAGTCGCAACTTCGGGTAGATTTAAAAAAAGATTAGTTATTTTATCTGCGTTCGCTTCAAGAAAAGTATTGATATTTTCAAGTATGGGGAGCATTCCTTTCATACCTTCAAATTTTAATGCGCCCGCTATACCGCCTAATTTTTCTTTAATGTCTCCGACAAGATTTCCGAATTGAGCTGTAACTCCCTTTAGTGTATTTTGTGAAAGACTTTCAGCGAACCCGTTATACTTACTCGCAACAATATCGAGAGCTTCGCCATTCTTTAGTTGCTCTTCCGTTAAGTTCTTCATTTCGGGAATAAGTTCTCCTAGTTTTCCTTTTTGTCCCGATAAGGTTTTTGTTAAATTTTTAACATTGCTGTCTAAATCGCCAACACCTGCGCTGCTTAATTCAACCGCAGCTTTTAATACTTTTTTGATTTCTTTTTCTTCATAACCCAACGAGGCGATATAGGCGGCTTGCCCTTGTAATATTTCGTCTCCATATATCGATTTCCCTTGTAATTTTCCGGTATAATCAACAATGGATTTAAAACTTGCTTGGGTAAGTTTATTATTATTCCGTACTGCTTGAGATAACCGGTTAAGCGCTTCTTCTTGTACGCCATAGGCTTGCGTACATTCATTTGAAAAATTGATAATTTTTTTAACGGCAAGGGCAGCTGTAACGGCAACGAACGCCCCTTTAAGTTTTCCGGCAATATCAGATAGTGAGGATAAACCGTTCTGTGCTTGTGAAATTGCTTGCCCGTTATAGGTGCCGCCAATTCGATACGTAATACTCGCCATTCTTATTTTTCCTTTTCCTAACTATTTTTAAATTTGAGGCTGCTCATTCAGCTTTTCAAAAAAAACATTCTGAATCGCCATCAACGCACTCATTGTCTTTACCGGCTGCTCTGCGCTTCCGCCTGAAAAAGGTAAATGCAAAAACGAACCGGTTCGCCTGTCAACCGAAAATAAAAACATATCAAAAAAGATACGCCATTTAATAAAGAGGGCTTTTGTCTCTGGTTGTTCTAATGGGTCGCAGCCCCAGAATAATAACTTTGCAACTTGTCTTATTTCTGTTTCTTCCCAAGCCTCGATTGAAAAGGGATAGAATCAATCCAAACTTTTAAAATTTCCGTAAATAACGACGATGATTTTTTTAAGAATTGGTAAAGCGTTTTTCCATCAACTTCATTATCTTCGTCATCGGTAAAGGAAGAAGCTATAACGCAAGAGGGGAATATTTTTTCCATAAGGTCAAAATTCTTTTTATCGTCATTTCCAAAACTACTAATCTCTTGCGTATTTGGTTCCCGTAATTCGATAAAATCCCCGTCCTCTAATTCGATTTTCGTTGTAAATATATATTTCTTTTCAGCTTCCGATATTCTCATTTGTTCTCCTTTAATATTTTTGTTGATATGAATTTACTAATTCAACGGTAATAAGTTCGTCTACTCCATTCTCTAGGGCGGAAAAACTCATAGTCTGCTTTATAGAGCCTGCGTCTCCAAAGTTTGCGTTACTCTCGGTAACTTGGTTACACGGGATAGTAAATTTCAAACTATACGGCGTATCATCTTCAATAATTTCGTCCGAAGTAAAGACTAATTCAATTTTTGCCGTATCGTCGGTTTTATAAAATTTCTCTCGTAACGTTTCGGTATCTCTGGTATACAACATTTCAACGTCCGCTTTAATTTCTCTCGTCCCCGCTTGCGGTTCTAAGAAATATAAACCCGTACCGGTCGTTTGTAATGCCCCGTCTAATCCGTTGTTGTAGTCCAACTTTATTGAAGTAACGTCGGCTATTTCACTTCCTTGAACGTAGACTTTTCCATGACGAAACTTGAAAGCTTTTAAGGGAGAGGTTTGTAATGTCGTAACTTGCGAAGTACTTCCTTCATCTTTCCCTTGTAGCGTTATATCGAGTTTTAGATAATCTTCGGGACTTGCGGAAAAACTCATACTCGCTATTTTAACGCCGTTATAGGTAAAGTTTTTCGTTTTCCGGTTAATAAAAAAACAGAGACTTGGGAGTATATCTGTTTCTTCGTTTCCGATAGCCGTAAATGTATGTTTATAAACATTTTCTTTTCCGGCAACCTTTTCTACTTCCCCCTCATTTCCTAATCCGGCAAGTAAAAATAAACCGACATCATCGGGACGGGCAAGCGTTGAGATACTCCCTTCCGTTTTTAAGCTCATTGTTTCCTTTCTTCCGGTCGCTTTTCCGCCGGTTAAAAGTCCTTCGTCCTTTTTATTATAGGTCGGTTTAATACTTTCATTGGCTACCTTTATCTGCCGCGCCGGTTGAGGTACTTCGCCGTATTGCGTTTCCTTTCCAATCTGTACAATTAAACTGTTTCCATTTATCATTTTATTTTTCCTTTTCTAGTAATATAGTCTTAACGTTCCGTCTCGACTTTTATTGTTAGCTCACATAATTTGATGTGTACGTTTGCTTCCGTTGCGTTATAGAACGCTACCGATTCAATAATACCAAAATCCGATATACCAAAGTTTCCGCCAGAACGCTCCACCATTTCATAGAAAGCCGCGGCGTATTTCAGCATAGTTTCTTTCAACTCGCTTGCTTTTCCGTTACGAAAGGTAAGGTATATTGTAAATTCAAGCGTTTCCTTATTACTTTCGTTGCTTAAACTAGTGAACGTGTACTTTCCAAAGTCATAAAATAATTGTTTTGACTTTGTATACCGGTCAAAATCAAGATAATCATCAACGTAAGCGTCAACATCAGAGAGCCGCAATTCTTTCAGTACCGCTTTATAATTATCCTGAATATATTTTTT